>JBKJIV010000016.1:0-8453 GCA_046598365.1 Polaromonas sp.
CGCAGGGTCAATGTATGTTCCATGGCCCAAGTGTTCACAGGCATTGTGTCGATGAGATGACGTCGGTGGCGGTCAACCGGTTGCTGAATGGGTGACTGATGGATATCTCCTCGATCGCAAATTCCCATAAGACCGCCAAGGCAATAAAGCCGTCTACCTTGATCGTCGTCATCAACTTCTTATAATTTCAGTAATTCCTGAAAATTCAGTAGACCGAATCATGAACCTCGCACCACTAACCCAACGTTTTGTCCTGCATTTCGGCGAAATGGGCAGCCGCTGGGGTATCAACCGCACCGTGGGGCAGATTTACGCGCTGCTGTATGTCTCGCCGCGCGCGCTCAATGCCGACGACATTGGCGAGGCACTGGCTTTTTCACGTTCCAACGTGAGCATGGGCTTGAAGGAATTGCAGTCGTGGAATTTGGTGCGGCTGCAGCACCTGCCCAACGACAGGCGCGAGTATTTTCAGGCGCCGGAAGATGTGTGGGCTATCTTCCGCACCTTGGCCGAAGAGCGGCGCAAGCGCGAGATCGATCCCACGCTGTCCATGTTGCGCGATGCACTCATGGAGCAGCCGTCCACTGGCGATGACATCCACGCGCAGGCGCGCATGAAGCAGATGCACGACCTCATTGAGCTAATGACGGGTTGGCTGGCCGACGTGCAGAAAATGGACTCGGCGACGCTGATCAAACTCATGAAAATGGGCGCCAAGGTGCAAAAGCTGCTGGAAGTGGCTGGCAGCGTCAAGGCTGGCCTGACTGGCCGCGCCGCCCCGCCCAAGCTGGCACTGCCGCCGGCCGACTTAACTGAAGAAACCAACCGGAGTTGACGATGGACGGACTCGACGCATTCCTGCTGGCGCGCATCCAGTTTGCAGCCAACATCACTTTTCATATTCTCTTTCCGACGATCAGCATTTCGCTGGGCTGGGTGTTGCTGTTTTTCAAACTGCGGTTTGTCAAGACTGGCCAACAGCACTGGATGGACGCCTACCAGTTCTGGGTGAAAATTTTCGCGCTGACTTTTGCGCTGGGCGTGGTCAGCGGCATCACCATGAGTTTCCAGTTCGGTACCAACTGGCCGGGCTATATGGAAAAAGTCGGCAACATCGCCGGGCCGCTGCTGGCTTATGAGGTGCTCACTGCATTTTTCCTCGAAGCCACCATGCTTGGCGTGATGCTGTTTGCACGCGAGCGCGTCAGTGAGCGCATGCACACCACCGCCACGCTGCTGGTGGCGGGCGGCACCACGCTGTCGGCTTTCTGGATTCTGGCTCTTAACTCCTGGATGCACACGCCTGCCGGCTTCGAGATGATCAACGGTCAGGCGCATGTGACGAGTTGGCTGGAAGTCATTTTCAACCCCTCGTTTCCCTACCGCTTCACACACATGATGCTGGCCTCGGGGCTGACGGTGGCGTTTCTGGTGGCAGGTATCTCGGCTTACCGCTGGCTGCGCGACGACCGCAGCACCGAAGTAGTGGCCAGCTTGAAAACCGGCATCTACCTGGCCGCGATGTTGATTCCGCTGCAAATCATCGCCGGCGACCTGCATGGCCTGAACACCATGGAACACCAGCCGGCCAAGCTGGCCGCCATGGAAGGCATCTGGAAAACAGAGAAGGGTGTGCCCGCCGTGCTGTTCGGCCTTCCTGATGAGAAGGCCAAAGAGAACCGCTACGAAATCGCCATTCCCAAGCTGGCCTCGCTGTACCTTACCCATTCGCTTGACGGCGAAGTGAAGGGGCTGGACCAGTTCGAGGGCAAACATCCGCCAGTGGCGCCAGTCTTCTGGGCTTTTCGCATCATGGTTGGTATGGGGTTGTTGATGCTGGCTGTGAGCTGGGCCAGCACCTGGCAGTTAGCCCCGTGGAAGAATGGTTCTGAGCGCACGCTGCGGCCCTGGCATGCAAAGCTTTTAGTGGCCATGACATTTGCGGGCTGGATCGCGCTGATTGCCGGCTGGTATGTCACCGAGATCGGCCGCCAGCCCTGGCTGGTGACGGGAGTGCTGACCTCGGCTGAGGCGGCCTCGCAGGTGCCGGCGCCGCGTATTGCGCTGACGCTGGCCCTGTACCTTACGCTGTATGCGGCGCTGATTGTGGCCTATATCTCGGTGGTGTTCTATTTGGCGCGGCACAAGAAACACGCCGACAAACCCTTTGGCGACGACCACACCGCCGGCGATACGGAGAAAGAACTCAACGTCGTCAACTACCCTGAAAAAGAAGGAGGCGCCCGTGCTTGACCTTGCTCCCGACCTGACACAGGCCGCCGGCTGGATGCCGATTGTTTTTTTGGTGGTCATGGGCCTGGCGATGCTGGCCTATGTGATTCTGGACGGTTACGACCTGGGTGTGGGTGTGCTGATGCGCCGCGCCAGCGACGACGACAAGGACAGCATGATCGCCAGCATTGGTCCCTTCTGGGACGCCAACGAAACCTGGTTGGTGTTGGGCGTGGGCATCATGCTGACGGTTTTTCCGATGGCGCATGGTGTGATTTTGGGTGCGCTGTATTTGCCGGTAGCCTTCATGCTGATTGGCCTGACCTTGCGTGGTGTGGCGTTCGACTTCCGGGTCAAGGCACGTGCAGCGCACAAGCCGCTCTGGAACCGCCTTTTTTACGCCGGCTCGTTGCTGGCAAGCTGGAGCCAAGGCTACATGTTGGGTTCCTTGATCACCGGCTTTGATGCCAGCGTCTGGGTCATGCTGTTCAATTCAATGATCGGGCTGGCGCTGGTGGCGGCCTACTGCCTGCTGGGCGCGGGCTGGTTGATCATCAAATCCGAAGGCACGCTGCAACTGCAGGCCGTGCGCTGGGCGCGCGGCAGCCTGCTGTTCACCGTGGCCGGTGTGGCGGCGATTTCAATCGCCACGCCGCTGGTAAGCCCAAGCATTTTTGCCAAGTGGTTTTCCTTTCCGAACATCGTGCTGCTGATCCCGATTCCAGCAGCAACGGCGGTGCTTTTTGCGGTGATTTTCCGCAGCCTTCAGCGTTTGCCGGTGCGCCTGGCCGAAGGAAATGAATACGGCGCCTGGGTGCCGTTTGGTGCCACTGTCGGTGTGTTTTTACTGGCCTTTTACGGCCTGGCTTACAGCCTTTTCCCCTGGTTGGTGATTGACCGCATCACCATCTGGCAGGCCGCCACCGCACCCGCTGCCATGGGTGTGATCCTGGTGGGTGCGGCGGTGGTGCTGCCCATGATCATTGGCTACACCGTGTTTGCCTACCGGGTGTTTTGGGGCAAGAGCACAGCGCTGAAATATTGAAAAGCATCTGCTCAATCCAACAGCAAATGCGTTAATTGCAGGGAGTCAAGGATGTCAAAAGTCGTCGTTTGGGCCGTGTTTCTGTTGGGCGTCGGTCACATTGTTTTCGGTGTGCTGCGATTCCAGGCGCCCTTGCTAGCTGCGCTGATGGATGGTTTTATCGGTCAGTTTGCAGTGCCGGAGATCAGGCGCTCTGCTTTTTGGTTTGTCATGGTGGGTCCGTTGGTGATGCTGGTGGGGCATCTAGCGATTCGTGCGGTGAGCCTAGGTGATTTCAAGGTGCTAAAAGTGATTGGCGTTTATATGCTGATTTTTTCGGCTGTAGGTGTGGCGGCCTTCCCTGCCTCACCTTTATGGGCGCCATTGCTGCTGTCGCCGCTTTTGATTGCTTCAGGTTACCGCTTGACCTGAGGAAACGTGGCATTAAGATCGGGACTTCTCTTCCCCCACTGGTTGTAAGCAAACATGACAACACAGACCCGTTACAACGCTTCTTTGCTGGGAGCGCCCGATTTGCCAGAAGAAAAACGCAAGGCGGCAGAAGACAAATTTTTGCAGGTATTGGAGCGTATTTATGGCAGCGCATCTGCTGTCCGAGGCGCTTATTGCGAATACCTGGCCGTACGCTCCATGCGCGCAGAAAATCCGCATGAAGTCCGGACGGAGGAAGAACTCCACGTCACCAAGCGATGGGAAACAGCGGCGTCAGAAGCGACCCATTCCGTGCTCAAGCTCATGAACATCCCGCCAGCTGGCCCTTCCTTCGAACTCCATGTTTGGAACTCCCGCACGCGGTAGTTCCAAAGCCTGGTTATCGTTCGTCGTAGCTCACGGTGATATGTCCGGTCAAGGGTCGCGACTGGCAGCTCAGCACAAATCCCTTTTTGATTTCCCAGTCTTCCAGTGTGAAGTTTTTTTCCATCACGACCTCGCCCTCCAGCACCTTGGCGCGGCAGGTGCAGCAGACCCCGCCTTTGCAGCTGTACGGCAGGTCCAGGCCGGCGGCCAGTGCGACGTCAAGAATGAGTTCATCCGCAGCCATGCGCAGTTCATGGGACTTGCCGTCCAGCACCACGGATAAACGGATGGGGGCTGTCTTCACGGCCGATTGATGGTTGGCGCCACTGGCTGCCCTTTGATTTCGGGAGTGGTCCGTTGTCAAGTTTGTGGATTGCTGAGTTGAGCCGGACAGAAAGCGCTCGGAATGAATTCGATCCGGCGCTATGCCCGCTGCTATGAGGGCTTGCTCGCAGCCTTCAATCATGGCCTCAGGGCCACAAATAAAGGTTTCGTCAATGCTGCTGGCCGGTATCAGGGTGTTCAGCAGTTGCGTGGCTTTGGCGGAGTCGAGCCGCCCATTGAAAAGCGCAACCTCCTGCGCCTGCCGGGACAAGAGATGAATGAGGCTCAGGCGCGCAGGGTAGCGGTCTTTTAAATCCTGCAAGGCTTCGTTGAAAAGGATGGTGCTGCTACGCTGGTTGCAGTACACCAGCGTGAAGCTTGAGTCAGCCTCGCCCGCCAGTGAGCTGGCCATGATGGACAGCAGCGGCGTGATGCCCGAGCCTGCGGCCCAGCCCACCCGGTGCACGCCGCCGGTCAGGCGCGGGGTGAAGCGGCCATCGGGGGGCATCACCTCCAGTGTGTCCCCCGATTGCAAGCGCGTTGCCCAGTTGGAAAACACGCCGCCTTCGACCGGTTTGATGCCAATCTCGATTTCACGCGTGGAGGCAAAGCGCTGTGTGCTGCTGCAGATGGAGTAGCTGCGGCGCAAAGCCTCGCCGTCTATCGTTGCCTTGAGGGTGAGGAACTGACCCGGCCTGAAAGCAAAGATCTCGCCTAAAGCTGGTGGAATAACAAAGCTGATGGCTACCGAGCCAGCCGCCTCCGGCCTGATACGTGAGATGACAAGTGGATGGAAGTGCGGGAGCGCCATGATCAATGCGGCTTGAAGTAGTCAAACGGCTCCCGGCAATCCAGGCACTTGTAAAGCGCCTTGCAGGAGGTGGAGCCAAAGTGCGAAGTCTCTGTGGTGTTGACCGAGCCGCACTGCGGGCAGGTCACTGCATCAGCAGCCCGGTGCCTGGGTGCGAAGCGGATGACCTTGTCGCCGCCCGCTGCCAGGGTGTGCGGTGGTGCAATGCCGTAACTGCGCAGTTTGTCCCGGCCGGCCGCGCTGATCCAGTCGGTGGTCCACGCTGGCGCCAGTTGTGTGGTGACGCGGGCGGCCACCTTGTGACGTGCGAGCACGGCGCGGATATCGTCTTCGATTTGCCCCATGGCCGGACAGCCGCTGTAAGTGGGTGTGATGACGATTTCGACGCCGTCGCTGCTCTGACGCACGTCGCGCAAAATACCCAGCTCGCGAATGGACACGACCGGTATCTCCGGATCGGGCACGGCTTCGAGCGCGTCCCAGATAGGTTGCAGGCGATTCACCACTGGGCATCCGGATGCGCACGCGCCAGGCTTTGCATCTCGGCCAGCAGGGGCACGAGGTGTTCGCTGTGCTGCTGCGGCAAGGGATCGGTCCATGTCGGGCGCTTCAGACTTGCTTCGATCAAAGTCTCGTTGATCGATTCGTTCCAGCTGGCCTGCAAGGCGGCAGTGTCACTGGGGTTCAGCGCTTCAGATGTCCAGAACTCCGCGGTGTAGGGGAGCAATTGGTTCACAGCCGCTTGCGTGCGCTCATGGGATTCGGGTGTTCCGTCGCCCAGCCGCACCAGCCAGTCGCGTGAATGGCGAAAGTGGTAGCGCACCTCCTTGACCGACTTGCCGGCAATCGCGGCGAGCTGCGTGTCCCTGGATTCCTGCAAGGCTTCCCACAACAAGAGCATGAACGCGCTGTAGAAAAAGTTACGGACGATGGTGACGGCATAGTCGCGCTCGAATGATGCAGATGCGTGGGGAAGCTCCAGCAGGGTGAAGTTGCGAAAATCTTTGGCGTCCCGAAAGTAGGCGAGTGAATCTTCAGTGGCGCCATCGCCTGCAACACTGGCCGCGTGTTGATACAACATGCGAGCCTGGCCAATCAGGTCCAGGCTCATGTTGGCCAGTGCAATGTCTTCCTCCAGCACCGGGCCCTTGCCGCACCATTCGGCATTGCGCTGGCCCAGCACCACGGCGTTGTCGGCCAGGTGCAGCAGACAGTTCAGCGGCGCGTTCATTACAGGGGCTTCAGCTTGCATCACATGTGGCCCACTTCGTCGGGGATGCTGTAGAAGCTGGGGTGCCGGTAGATCTTGTCGGCCATGGGTTCAAATAATTCAGCCTTGTCGTCGGGCTCGCTGGCGGTGATGGTGTTGGACGGCACCACCCAGATGCTCACGCCCTCCTGGCGCCGTGTGTAAACATCGCGCGCCATCTGCAATGCTTGCCGCGCGTCCACCGCGTGCAGGCTACCGCAGTGTTTGTGCTCCAGGCCCTGCTTGCTGCGCACAAACACTTCCCACAGAGGCCAGTCATGTTGAGAGGTGTTCATGCGGCCTCCTTCATGTGGCGGGCTTGCTGCTTTGCGGCATAAGCCTGCGCTGCGTCGCGCACCCACTGCCCCTCTTCGTGCGCCGTCACGCGGTTGGCCAGACGCTCCTTGTTGCACGGGCCGTTGCCGTGGACAACCGCCCAGAAATCGTCCCAGTCAATCGCGCCGTAGTTGTGCTGCTGGCGCTCTTCGTTCCACTTCAAATCAGGGTCGGGCAAGGTGACGCCAAGAATCGCGGC
Source organism: Polaromonas sp. (assembly GCA_046598365.1). GTDB lineage: Bacteria > Pseudomonadota > Gammaproteobacteria > Burkholderiales > Burkholderiaceae_C > Polaromonas. The sequence goes on from JBKJIV010000016.1 coordinate 6,995, forward strand.
CTGCGGCACGGTGGCATCCACAAATTTCTGACGCAGGTCGTCGTTCGAAATGCGCTTGATGCCCCAGCGCATGCCTTGCGCGCCGTTGGTGCTGTCAGCATCGGGCGGGCCAAACATGGCCAGCACCGGCCACCACCAGCGGTTGACCGCGTCCTGCACCATGGCGCGTTGTTCCTGCGTGCCCTGCATCTGCACCATCAGGCTTTCAAAGCCCTGGCGCTGATGAAAACTTTCTTCCTTGCAGATGCGGATCATCGCCCGCGCATACGGGCCGTAGGAGCAGCGGCAGATCGGCACCTGGTTCATGATGGCTGCGCCGTCGACCAGCCAGCCGATCACGCCGACATCAGCCCACAGCAGCGTCGGGTAATTGAAGATCGAGCTGTACTTGGCCTTGCCGCTGTGCAGCGCGTCCAGCAACGCATCGCGTCCCACCCCGAGGGTTTCGGCGGCCGAATACAGGTAGAGGCCGTGCCCGCCTTCGTCCTGCACCTTGGCCAGCAAAATCGCCTTGCGTTTGAGCGAAGGCGCGCGCGAGATCCATTGGCCTTCTGGCTGCATGCCGATGATCTCGCTGTGTGCATGCTGGCTGATCTGGCGCACCAAGGTGCGGCGGTAGGCCTCGGGCATCCAGTCCTGCGGCTCGATCTTCTGATCAGCGTCGATTTTTTCGTCGAAGCGCGTCTGCAGCGCATCCGGCGCTGCAGCGACCGACGTCAGTGCCGGTGCCGAAGCATCGGGCAGGTCCAGCGATTGTGTGTACATGTCTTGTCTCCTCTACCAAACGGGCTGTGGGCATCCCTTCGGACGCTGCCAAGTTTCAGTATAGCAATTAACCGACCGATCGGTCGGTTAATTGCTGAAGACCGGAGAAGGGGGTTTCAGAAGTGTTTGGCCAGGTCCGCCAGCAGGGCGTTGGCAGTGGTGTAACGCTGCGCCGCTTCTTTGGCCATCAGCCGGTTCACCACGTCTTGCAGGTCCGCATGCGCAGCGGGCAGCGCGGGCGTGTGGGCATGTAGGTGTTTGGCCAGCAGCGACTCGCCAGCATCTCAAAAAACATGACACCCAGGCTGTACAGGTCAGACTGCACCGTTACCGCCCTGCCGCTCACCTGCTCGGGGCTCATGTAATAGGGCGTGCCCACCACATCACCGTACCGGGTCTGGGTCAAGCCCAGGCTTTCCGCCGGCAGCATGGACTTGGCGATGCCGAAATCGGCCAGTGCCACAGTGCCGTCGCTGCGCAGCATGACGTTTTCGGGCTTGATATCGCGGTGCACGATGCCGTGGTCATGAATGGCAGCCAGCGCCATGGCCAGTTGCCGGGCCGTCGCTTTCGCGTTCAGCCAGATACACCTCGGTCATGCCGCACGAGCCGATTTTTCGGGTGATGCGGTAACCCTTGAGGCGCACTGGCTCGGTACCGGCCTCAAAACGCAGGTCTTTCAGGGCGGCCCGCT
>JBKJIV010000099.1:0-49407 GCA_046598365.1 Polaromonas sp.
CGGCAGCGAGGACTAAAAGGCGTTTCATGGAGGTCTCCTTAAATGACATGCCCAGTTTAGATTCGTGTGCTGGGGTGTCCATCGCGGGAACTACGTAAGGGCAAGCACGCAGCCCCGTTTGCGGGGCATCCTTCGACAGGCTCAGGACGAACGGATAGGAAGCCAGTGAGCGAGCGCGGGACTCTTCTCTTTTCAAGCAGGGGCCGCGGGTCCGGCTTTGCCGGCCTGCAGGCGCAGCGGCCCCCTCGGGGGGCAGGGCGCTACAAGCAGTGAGCAACCGTGGGGGTTCTATTTGTAACTACGTGCATCCTCAATGACTTTGCCGTCGTTGGGCAGGCTGCCCGGCACTTTCAGTTCCACATCGCCGCGCAGTTTGGTGACATCTCGAATCGCCTCGCCGATCCGCAACTCCAGACCCTGGGGCATGGCGTTCGCCTCTACCTGAAGCGTCATGCTGTCGTTGGCCATTTCGCCACTGACGACCAGTCGGGCCTTCAGCACTTCCGGGAAACGCCGTGTGATGTCAGCCACCTGGCCCGGATGCACAAACATGCCGCGTATCTTTGTGGTCTGGTCAGCCCGGCCCATCCAGCCTTTGATACGGGCGTTGGTTCGCCCTGTCGGGCAGGTACCCGCCAGCACCGCCGACAAGTCCCCCGTACCAAACCGTATCAAGGGGTAGTCGGCATTCAAGGTGGTGACCACCAGCTCCCCCACTTCCCCCTCGGGAACCGGGTCGCCGGTGCCAGGACGGACAATCTCGACGATGACGCCCTCATCGATGACCAAGCCCTCGCGGGATTCGGTTTCGTAGGCAATCAAGCCCAGATCGGCGGTGGCATAGCTTTGGTAAATAGCCATGCCGTGTTCTGAAAACCAGTCGCGCAGACTGGGCGGAAAGGCTTCGCCACCAACCAGCCCCTTGCGCATGCTGGATATATCGCTACCCGTTTCAATGGCTTTTTCAACCAGAATGCGCAGAAAACTGGGCGTGCCGGTGTATCCGTCGGGCTTGAGCTCGGCAATCGCCTGCAACTGCTGCTCAGTCTGGCCAACGCCCGCCGGGAACACCGTGCAGCCGACGGCGTGCAGGCCGGATTCCATGATGAAGGCGCCCGGAGTCATGTGATAACTGAAGGAGTTGTGCGCCAGGTCGCCAGCGCGAAAACCGGCGGCGTACATGGCCCGACCCGCACGCCAATAGTCTTTGCCGTTTCCCTCGGGTTCGTAGATGGGCCCGGGAGAAGAAAACACGCGAGGCATTTTCGGGCCGCGCATCAGCGTTGAAAAACCACCGAATGCATCACGGGTACGGTTGGCTTTTTGCAAGTCAAGCAGCTCGTGTTTACGTGTGACGGGCAGGTGTGCCAGCGCGCCTCGGCTGGTGACGGAGGCCGCCTCAACTCCAGCGAAAAGGCTTGTAAAGGCCGATGCTGCCTTTTGCGCGTGAGCAATCTGAGCCGGCAGCGCGGCCATCAATGCGGCTTCGCGTTGCGCCGGCGTGCGCGATTCCAGCGCGTCAAAAAACGGGGTCATGTCGAGGCCCCTCAAGCCAGCCAGCGTTTGCGACGCTTGTAGCTTTTGACGTCCTTGAAACTCTTGCGCTCACCGCCGCCCACGCCAAGGTAAAACTCCTTGACGTCTTCGTTGTTGGCCAAGTCGCGCGCTGCGCCGTCCATCACCACCCGGCCGCTTTCCATGATGTAGCCATAGTCGGCGTATTTCAGGGCCATGTTGGTGTTTTGCTCGGCCAGCAGGAAGGTTACTTTTTCCTTTTGGTTGAGGTCTTTGACGATCTCAAACACTTCTTCAACGATTTGCGGCGCCAGTCCCATGGATGGTTCGTCCAGCAACACCATGGTGGGGCTGGTCATCAGGGCGCGGCCTATGGCGCACATCTGCTGCTCGCCCCCCGAGGTGTAGGCCGCCTGCGAGGTACGGCGCATTTTCAGACGGGGAAAATAGTTATAGACCTTTTCAAGGTTGGCCGCTATTTCGGCCTTGTTTTTCCGCGTATAGGCGCCGGTCAGCAGATTTTCTTCAATCGTCAGATGAGCAAAGCAGTGACGGCCTTCCATGACCTGCACCACACCGCGCTGCACCAGGTCAGACGGCGACAGGTTTTCAATGCGTTCGCCGCGCAACTCGATGGAGCCCTTGGTGACCTGGCCGCGCTCTCCCTTGAGCAGGTTGGACACGGCGCGCAGGGTGGTGGTCTTGCCTGCGCCATTGCCGCCCAGGATGGCAACGATGCGGCCCTGCGGCACCTGCAGCGAAACGCCCTTGAGCACCAGGATCACATGGTTGTAAATGACCTCGATGCCGTTGACGTTGAGAACGATGTCGTTGGTGATGTCTGATTTTTCCATACAAGCTCTTTTTGACCCCATCAAATCAAAACACTTTGTCGGTTGAAGTGCTTTGATTTGCCGGCTCGTGGGAGCCGACAAAAATCCGGAAGACCCACCGGGCCTTCCGGGTCAAACTCAGGACTGGCAGTCCGCGCCGGTTCGGCGGGTCAGTTTTTTCTCGGCAGCGTACTTGTCCGCCGCCGCCTTGACCATCGGCTTGAGAATCTGGTCGTCGGCCTGCAGCCAATCGGACGTGAATTTCCAGGCTGATCCGTCCCAGGTATGGACACGGGCCCAGGCGGCGCCCATGTGGTCCTGGCAAGAGGTCGACACCGGGCGCATCACGCCCTTGAAGCCCAGTGCATCCAGTTTGGCTTGTGTCAGGTTCAGGTTCTCATAGCCCCAGCGTGCCTGCTCAGGTGTCATCCATTTGCCTTTGCCGAAGCGCTCTTGCGCCGCCCGCACACCTTCGACAGCCAGCATGCCAGCGGACAGGCCGCGCATGTAAAGGACCTGACCCACTTCGTCTTTGGGTCCGGTGCCTTGCCCTTTGGCGTGCACCATCGTCAGCATCTCCTTGACCACTTGCGAGTTGGGCTCAGCGCCATGCTGCAGCGCCAGTGCGTTGTAGCCCTTGGCGCCTTCGCCAACGTCTTTGGTGTCAGGCTCCGCGCCAGCCCACCACACGCCGTACATCTTGTCGCGCGGATAACCGGTGGCCTGGGCTTCCTTCAGTGCGGTGGAGTTCATCACGCCCCAGCCCCAGTTCAGCACGTAGTCCGGCCGACTCTGGCGGATTTGCAGCCAGGTGGCTTTTTGTTCCACGCCAGGGTGGGTGACCGGCAGCAATTGCAGGCTGAAACCATGGGCGGCGGCGCGCTCCTGCAGCAGCGGGATCGGCTCTTTGCCATAAGGGCTGTCGTGGTAGACCAGCGCGATCTTCTTGCCTTTGAGCTTGTCCAGGCCGCCCTCTTTTTTGGCGATGTGCTGGATCAGGATGTCGGCGGCGACCCAATAGGTGCCCACCAGCGGGAAGTTCCACTTGAACACGCCACCGTCCGCTGACTCACTACGGCCATAACCTGAAGTGATCAGCGGAATTTTGTCGATCGGGGCTTTCTCGGTCAGCGCAAACGTGATGCCCGTGGACAGCGGCTGGAATACCGTTGCGCCGCCGTGTTTGCCCTTCAGGCGTTCATAACACTCCACTCCACGGTCGGTGGCGTAGCCGGTCTCGCATTCCTCCAGAATGATCTTGACGCCGTTGATGCCGCCTTTGGCATTGACCAGTTTCATGTAGTCGGCCATGCCGTTGGCAAATGGCACGCCGTTGGGGGCATAGGCACCCGTGCGGTAGACCAGCGAAGGAAAAAATTGCTCCTTGGCCTGGGCGAATGCGCTGGTCGCCATAAAAGGCGATGCGCCAGCGACCAGAGTGGCCGCTGCCATAACGAGAGTGCGAAGTTTCATGGTTTGTCTCCTTGGATAGGTTGAACTGCTGACTGACGGAAAGCGCGGAAGTAGTGACATGGATTGAAGTGTTAATGCGGGAAGGGCCACAGGCGCAATTTCTGCTTGCCTATGGACCAGAGCCGGGCCAGGCCATGCGGCTCCACGATCAGGAACCAGACGATCAGTGCGCCGAAAACCATGAACTCGGCGTGGGAAACCGCCGCGGTGGAAATCTCGACACCGACCATGCTGCCCAGCAGCGGCAGGAGCTGGTTCAGGAAAATTGGCAGGATCACAATAAATGCTGCACCAAAGAAGCTGCCCATGACAGAGCCCATGCCGCCAATAATGACCATGAAGAGCAGCTGGAAGGAGCGATCCACCGAGAACGCCGCTGGCTCCCATGAACCGAGATGGACAAAGCCCCACAATCCGCCGGCCACCCCAACAATGAAGGAGCTGACGGCGAAAGCGCTGAGTTTGGCGTACATCGGCCGGATGCCAATCACCGCCGCGGCCACGTCCATGTCGCGAATGGCCATCCATTCGCGTCCGACAGCTCCGCGCACCAGGTTTTTGGCGAGCAAACCAAATACGGCGAGAAAGCCCAGGCACAGCAGGTACTTTTCCACCGGGCTGTCGATCTGCCAGCCCAGGGTTTGCAGATTGGAAATCGACACCGAGCCTGACGCGGAATCGTTGGTGAACCACTTGATGCGCAGAAAGGCCCAATCACAGAAGAACTGGGCCGCCAGCGTGGCGATTGCCAGGTACAGGCCGCGTACCCGCAAACTGGGAATGCCGAAAAACACGCCGACCAGGGTGGCGAAGAAGCCGCCCAGCAGCAGCGCCGCAATCAGCGGCATGCCATCGATACGGATATAGCAGTTGTAGGCCGCATACGCACCCACCGCCATGAAGGCCCCGGAACCGAGCGAAATTTGCCCGCAATAACCGACCAGAATATTTACGCCGAGTGCGGCCAGCGCCAAAATCAGAAAGGGAATCAGAATTGCCCGAAACATGTATTCGTCGGCCAGGAGGGGTACGCCGACAAACGCGAAAGCGATCAGGATCAGCACAAGCCAGCGATCCTGCGTGATGCTGAAAATCTGCTGGTCGGCGCGATAGCTCGTTTTGAACTGGCCGTTTTCTCTGTAAATCATGCGAGTTTCTTTTTTGTTGGTCTAGGTTTAAACGCGGTCAATGATCTTTTCGCCGAACAAACCTTGCGGACGAAATAGCAGGAAGACCAGGGCAAGCACATACGCAAACCAGATTTCAATGCCGCCACCCACCAGCGGTCCGAGATACACCTCGGACAGCTTCTCGCCAACGCCGATGATCAGCCCGCCGATGATGGCGCCAGGCACGGATGTCAGGCCGCCCAGAATGACCACCGGCAAGGCGCGCAGTGCCACCGTGGTCAGCGAAAACTGCACCCCCAGCTTGCTGCCCCAGATCATGCCGGCCACGAGCGCCACCACGCCGGCCACGCACCAGACGATGACCCAGATGCGGTTCAACGGGATACCGATGGATTGCGCGGCCTGGTGGTCATCGGCCACTGCGCGCAGCGCCCGGCCCGTGTTGGTTTTCTGGAAAAACAAGCTAAGGAGAGCAACCAGCGTGGCGGCGATCAGGGCAGCGTAAAGATCTTCCTTGTTGATCAGGATGCCGCCGGGAAAAATGGATTCAAAAGCAAATGTCGGGTCCTTTGGCATGCCGATGTCTATCTTGTAGATGTCGCTGCCGAAGAGTGTCTGCCCCAGCCCGTCGATGAAATAGGCGATCCCCAGCGTGGCCATCAGCAAGGTGGCGCCTTCCTGGTTGACCAGGTGCCGCAGCACCAGCCTTTCGACGGCCCAGGCCATGACAAACATCAGCAGGGCCGCCAGAACGAAGGCTGCGATGTTGGCCAGCCAGAGGCTCTCGATGCCGGTCCACTGCGGTACCCACTCAGAAAAACGCGCCATTGCCAGCGCCGCAAACAGCACCATGGCACCCTGCGCGAAATTGAACACGCCCGAAGCCTTGAATATCAGCACAAAGCCCAGCGCCACCAGGGAATACAACATCCCGGCCATCAGGCCACCAAGAAGGGTTTCCAGAAAGAATGCCATCTGCTTAATGCTCCACGCCGAGATAGGCTTTGATCACTTCGGGGTTGTTGCGCACTTCGTCGGGTGTGCCGTCACCAATTTTTTTGCCGTAGTCGAGCACCACCACGCGATCGGAGATGTCCATCACCACGCCCATGTCGTGTTCGATCAACACCACCGTGGTGCCGAACTCGTCATTGACATCGAGCACGAAGCGGCACATGTCCTGCTTTTCCTCGACATTCATGCCGGCCATGGGTTCGTCAAGCAGCAGAACCTGCGGCTCCATCGCCAGGGCGCGACCCAGGTCCACACGTTTTTGAAGACCATAGGGCAGTTGCCCGACGGGGGTTTTCCGGTAGGGCTGGATTTCCAGAAAGTCGATGATTTTTTCAACTGCTTCGCGGTGCTGGAATTCCTCTTTTTGCGCAGGCCCTATGCGCAGCGCCTGCAGCAACAGGTTGCTTTTGATCTTCAGATTGCGCCCGGCCATGATGTTGTCCAGCACGCTCATGCCCTTGAACAGCGCCAGGTTCTGGAAGGTGCGCGCCACACCCATCACGGCCACCTGGTGGCTGTTCATGTGTTTGAAGGTCTGGCCGCGGAAGGTGATGGAGCCCTGCTGCGGCGTGTAGACGCCGTTGATGCAATTGAGCATGGAGCTTTTGCCGGCGCCGTTCGGACCGATGATGGCGCGGATTTCATGCTCCTTCACATTGAAGGAAATGTCCGCCAGGGCCTTGACCCCGCCAAAACTCAGGCTGATGTTGTTCACGTCAAGAATGACGTCACCGATCTTCTTGCTCATGCCGCTGCTTTCACTGGCGCAAAGGTTTGGGAATCGCTGATCTTCAGCGTCGCGCTCACGCTGCCGCTGCGGCCATCTTCGAACTTGACCACGGTTTCAATAAACTGCTCGGTCTTTCCGCCATACAACGCATCGACCAGCGGCTGGTATTTGTCGCCAATGAAGCCACGGCGTACCTTGTTGGTTCGGGTCAGTTCGCCGTCGTCGGCGTCCAGTTCCTTGTGCAGCACCAGAAAACGGCTGATCTGCGAGCCTGCCAGCAGCGTATCAACACTCAGGTCTGCGTTGACTTTTTCCACGCATTCTTTGATCAACTGGTAGACCTCGGGTTTTTGCGCCAGGTCGGTATAACCGGCATAGGGCAGGTTGCGGCGCTCGGCCCAGTTACCGACCGCGTCAAAGTCAATGTTCAGCATGACGCACACTTTGTCGCGCCCGTCGCCGTAGGCCACGACTTCCTTGATGTGCGGAAAGAACTTGAGTTTGTTTTCGACGTATTTGGGTGCAAACATGGCCCCGTCGTTGCTGCCGCCTTTGATGCGGCCCACGTCTTTCACCCGGTCGATGATTTTCAGGTGGCCGGTGGCATCGATAAAGCCGGCGTCACTGGTGTGGTACCAGCCGTCTGCGGTGAGTACCTCTGCCGTTGCGGCGGGGTTCTTGTAGTAGGCCTTGAGCAGCCCGGCGGACTTGACCAGAATTTCTCCGTTGTCAGCCACTTTGATCTCGACGCCGCGAATCGGCACACCCACCGTGTCAGCTCGTGCCTGGTTGTCGGGCTGCAGGCAGACAAACACCGCAGTCTCTGTTGAGCCGTAAAGCTGCTTGAGGTTGATGCCTATGGACCGATAAAAAGTAAACAGGTCGGGGCCAATCGCTTCGCCAGCGGTGTAGGCCACCCGCACGCGGCTCAGGCCCAGGTTGTTGCGCAGCGGTCCATATACCAACAGCGCGCCCATCCCGTACAGCACGCGGTCCGCCATGCCCACCGCTTTGCCGTCCATCAGAGCCGGGCCCACTCGTTTAGCCACGTCCATAAAGAAATGAAACATCTTGCGTTTGATCAACCCTGCGTCTTCCATGCGGATCATCACGCTGGTCAGCAAGCCCTCAAACACGCGCGGCGGTGCAAAGTAGTAGGTCGGTCCGACTTCCTTGAGGTCTATGGTGACGGTGCTGGCGTTCTCCGGGCAATTCACCACGTAGCCGCAGCACAGCCACTGCGCGTAGCTGAAAATGTTCTGCCCAATCCAGGCCGGAGGCAAGTAGGCGAGTACTTCTTCGACGCCTGTCAACTTGTCAAACTCAGCGCCGGCCTGCGCGCGATCGAGCAGGGTGTTATGGGTGTGCACCACCCCTTTGGGATTGCCGGTGGTGCCGGATGTAAAAAACATCGCAGCTACGTCGTCAGGCTTCGCTTTTTCAACTTCCGTTTTGAAAAAGCCAGCTTGTTGAGCGGCGAAAGTTTTCCCTTCGTTGACAAGCACGTCCAGCGAGACGAGTCCAGGCTCCTGGTAATTGCGCAGCCCGCGTGGTTCGTCAAAAATAATGTGCGCCAGTTGCGGGCATTGGTCGCGGATTTCCAGCAGCTTGTCGACCTGCTCCTGATCTTCCACCATCACAAAACGAACTTCAGCATTGGTCAGCGGAAACACGCATTCGGCACCCACCGCATCCTGATACAAAGGTACGGCGATGGCGCCCAGTGACTGTGCCGCCAGCATGGTTGCGTAGAGGCGTGGCCGGTTGGCACCAATGACGACCATGTGCTCGCCGCGTTGCAGCCCGGCCTGGTGCAGGCCGCAGGCAATGTGCTCCACGAGAATCGCCATATCTGCCCAGCTGTGCGCCTGCCAGATGCCGTATTCCTTCTCGCGCATGGCCGGCGCGTTTGGGCGTTCCGTAGCGTGTTTAAGCAGCAGTCGGGGGAAAGTGGTCAGCATTCGGTACCTGTTTCCAGCATGTCGTGTCATTTATACGCAGGAGGATTTCTGTGTATGACTGCATCCTAGGTCGGGGTTTGACGCTATGTTGTCGTTTCGACGACAATTTAGGGGTCACTCCTCCCCGGACTTTCCCCAATCTGTTTTCGCCATGGCCCTCTCGCCCGACCTTCCTCTGCACAAGCGACGCCGCGTTCCAGATGCCGGTGAACTGGCCGGCATTCCCTGGCTGCGACTGCTGTTGCCCGCCGAGCGCGCGCAGGCGGTTGCAGAACTGATCGTGGGGGACGCGCTGCCGGGCGACTATGTGTGCCGTGTCGGCCGGCCGGTGACCTACTGGTTCGGTGTGGTCGAGGGCTTGCTCAAGATGAGCAGCGACAACGCCCAGGGCATGACCATGACTTTTACCGGGGTGCCGCCTGGCGGGTGGTTCGGCGAAGGGACTGCTCTCAAACGCGAGCCCTACCGCTACAACATCCAGGCGCTGCGCAAAAGTGTGGTGGCCGGTCTGCCGGTGGACACCTTTCACTGGCTGCTGGACCACTCAATCGGCTTTAACCGTTTTGTGATGAACCAGCTCAACGAGCGATTGGGCCAGTTCATCGCTGCGCGCGAGATTGACCGCATGAACAACCCGGACCTGCGTGTGGCGCGCAGCCTGGCAGCGCTGTTCAACCCCGTGCTGTATCCCGGCGTCGGCGAGATCCTGCGCATCACGCAACAGGAAATGGCTTACCTCGTGGGGCTTTCGCGTCAGCGGGTCAATGAGGCGCTGACCTCGCTGGAAGCCCAAGGCACGATTCGTGTGGAATACGGCGGCTTGCGCGTGCTTGACTTGGCGGCGTTGCGCTCCAGTGTGTTTTCATAGCGTAGCCTTAATGTGGAAAATCCGAGCCCTGTACCAAGGAGCCCAGAACTTGATATTGCATCGCAACATCCGCGCCATCAAGGTTTAAACACTCGAATCTTCAATCCATCAATGGCAGAAAAATGCTTTGCATTGCCAGTCAGCAGCGGCAGCGAATGATTCATTGCCGTTGCGGCGATCAATGCATCGGCGACATGCACGCTATGCGACAAGCTGTATTTCTCAACCAAGGTGCAAGCCAGTTCGCTGATACTTTGCGTAATGGGCAACACGTCGCCGTCATTTGACTTAAAAGCCTTCTGCATGGCTTTGAGTTCGGTCTTGTTGCGGCATCCCTGAGCCAGCTCCATATACGACACCGCCGAGATATACCAATCGCTTGCGCCTTCCATTGCTGCCGTGGCGCGCGCATTGCCTCGAGCAAACCAGATCAGCACGTCAGAGTCGATAAGCATGCCCTTGGCGGAAACGATGGCGCTGGCCATTAAAAACGTGGCGCACGCAAGTTTTGCACATAGCTTGTGGGGTCTGCCAAGTCGGTTCGATCAGACCACAATCCCGCGATGCCGAGCAGCCGCTGCGTTTTGTCGGTAGGGCTGGCTTGCGGCTGCTGATCCAGGAACTGGTCAACGGCTTGACGAATCAGTTCGCTCTTGGTGACAGCCGAACGTCTGCAGGCCATGGCCAGACGCGACTGCTGTGCTTGGGTCAAATAAATTTGCGTGCGGGCAAGTGTTTGATCGGTTTTCATGATGTATAAATTATACATCGCTTTTTGACTGCTGTTTGCCATGTGTTAGTTGCGCTCGTAGTTAAGGTTTGTGGCTGTTGTCTACGGGCCTTGGCGTTGAGTTCCGAGTGGGAGTGATCTTTCTACCGTCTCGGCCATAAAATGAGCGTCACCCATGTCTGAACCTTCCGCTCCTAAACCGCTGGCCACGGGCGCTGTGCGCATTCCCAAAGCGGTCGCCGCTCCGGGCGCATCCCCGCTGACGGTTCGCTTGAACAAACGCATGGCCGAACTCGGCATGTGTTCGCGCCGCGAGGCGGATGACTGGATTGCGCGCGGCTGGGTCCGGGTGGACGGAAAGCCTGCCGTGATGGGCCAGCCCGTCACGGTGAACGCCCGCATTGAGGTAGCGCGCGAAGCCGAGCAGCAGCAGCGCCAGCAGGTCACCATCCTGATCAACAAGCCGGTCGGTTATGTCAGCGGCCAGGCCGAAGACGGCCACGAACCTGCGGTGGCGCTGGTGCAGCCGCAAAACCGCTGGAGTGAATGCAACAGCCGCATGCGTTGGGGCTTTGATCAGTTGCGCGGGCTGGCTCCGGCCGGACGGCTTGACATTGATTCCATCGGCCTGCTGGTCCTGACGCAGGATGGCCGCGTGGCGCGCCACCTGATTGGTGAAGATTCGGAAGTTGAAAAAGAGTATTTGGTTCGTGTCAGTTACGGGGCTGAAAACACTAATGTGCAGGCGGCTTTTCCGCCGGAAAAACTCCGGATGTTGTGCCACGGTTTGAGCCTGGACGGCGAGCCATTGAAACCAGCACGCGTCGAATGGCAAAACCCCGAGCAACTGCGCTTTGTGCTCAAGGAGGGCAAAAAGCGCCAGATCCGCCGAATGTGTGAGCAGGTTGGTTTGTTTGTGACCGGCCTCAAGCGTGTGCGTATCGGCCATGTCAACCTGGGTCACCTGCCGGTCGGGCAATGGCGCTACCTGGCACCGCATGAACGTTTTTAAAAAGCCCAAGCTGCCGAGTTATCTGCACCTGTCCGACATTCAGGGCTTGGCGCAGTTGGCCGCTCAGGCCACGCTGGGCGTGGCAGATCTGGCAGAGAAGGTTCAGGGCAACGTATACAAAACGGTGGCTGCACCCTTTGGCGCTGCCGGGCAAAAATTTGTGGATCGTAGCGCGGGCAAGTCGGGTGTCAATAAATACGGCATCACCGGGCTGGTTTACGGCAGTGTCAAAGGCGTGACGCGGTTGGCGGCGGGCGGCGTGGATGCCCTGTTGTCACGCGTGCCCCCCCCGTTGGAGCCGAAAACCTCATCGCCGCAGCGGGAGGCCGTATTGGCCATCCTCAACGGCGTGCTGGGGGACCGCCTGCAGGAAACCAGCAATCCGCTCGCCATTGGCTTGAGTTTGCGTCACAGCGGCGAATCTTTGCCCATGGACAAGGCCGCGCTGGCGCAGCGCCTGCCCGGCGCGACGTCCAAACTGCTGGTGCTGGTTCATGGTCTGTGCATGAATGACTTGCAATGGCGTCCCAAAACCCCGGCTGGCGACTTGCGTGATTTCGGCGAGAGCCTGGCAAGCGAGCTCGGCTACACGCCGGTGTACCTGCACTACAACACCGGTCTTCACACCTCCACCAACGGCGGGCAGTTTGCTGCCTTGCTCGAGCAACTGGTGCTGGCCTGGCCGCAACCGGTAGAAGAGCTCAGCCTGCTGGTCCACAGTATGGGCGGGCTGGTTGCGCGCAGCGCCTGCCATGGCGCCGCCGCGCAAGGCCACAGTTGGCTGGGAAAACTCAAACATCTGGTCTTTCTGGGCACTCCGCACCACGGCGCGCCGCTTGAAAGAGTGGGCAACTGGGTGGACATCGCGCTGGGCAGCAACGTGGTGACCCGGCCATTTGCCAGAATCGGTCAGATCCGCAGCGCAGGCATCACGGACCTGCGCCACGGCCATGTGCTGCAGGGCGACTGGCAAGGGATGGACCGGTTTGCCAGTGGGTTGGATAGCAGGACGGCGCTCCCGCTACCCGAGGGCGTGGCCTGTTATGCCGTGGCAGCGACCGTAGGGGCTGCCGGTAGCGGCTACAAAAGCCATGCCGGTGATCAGATGCTTGGCGACGGCCTGGTTCCCCTGGCGAGCGCCTTGGGGCAGCATGCAGATGCCGTGCGTGACCTGGGTTTTCCGCCTGAACGGCAATGGGTGGCCCGTGAGACCGGCCATATGGCCTTGCTGCACAGCCCGGCGGTGTATGCCCAGGTGAATAGCTGGCTCAGCTGAGAATGCACCTTGGACTGTCATCCCGGACCCCGGATCAAGTCCGGGGCAGGCTCCTCAAGTCCGGGATGACAGACGATGGCATGCTTGAAAAGCGGCTCGCCCGCCCCATTTCGTATAGTCAGAGGTTTTCCAGCGGGCACTTGCGGCTTGTACTGGAGCATTTTTTCAATCGACTGAATTTCTAAAACCATATGAGCAAGCAAACCCTTTCCTTTCAGGCCGAAGTCGCCCAGTTGTTGAACCTGGTCACACATTCGCTGTACTCCAATCCCGACATTTTCCTGCGCGAGCTGATCTCCAACGCTTCAGACGCGTGCGACAAGCTGCGCTTTGAAGGCCTGAACAACGCCGCGCTGTATGAAAGCGCGCCGAATCTGGAAGTGCGTGTCAGCTTTGACAAGGCCGCCAAAACCCTGACCATCAGCGACAACGGCATAGGCTTGTCGCAGCAGGAAGCCATTGACAACCTGGGCACCATCGCCAAGAGCGGTACGCGTGACTTTGTTGCCAAACTCTCAGGCGACCAGAAAAACGATGCGCAGCTCATCGGCCAGTTCGGTGTGGGCTTTTATTCCGGGTTCATCGTGGCCGACAAGATCACCGTGGAGAGCCGGCGCGCCGGTCTGCCCACCAGCGAAGGCGTGCGCTGGACCAGTGCCGGCACGGGCGACTTTGAAGTTGACAGCATCGAGCGCGCGGAGCGTGGCTCCAGCGTCATCCTGCATCTGAAGGACGATGCCACTGAGTACCTCAACACCTGGAAGCTCAAAAGCATCATCAGCAAGTATTCTGACCACATCTCCCTGCCCATCCTGATGCGCAAGGAAGAGTGGAAAGAGGGCGAAAACGACCAACCGGGCGAGATGGTCACCAGTGACGAATGGGAAACCGTCAACCAGGCAGCCGCCTTGTGGACGCGCGCCAAAAAAGACATCACCGAAGAACAGTACAACGAGTTTTACAAGCAGATCAGCTACGACAGCCAGCCGCCCCTGGCCAGCACGCACAACCGCGTGGAAGGCTCGACCGAATACACACAGTTGTTGTTCATTCCCGGCAAAGCGCCCATGGATTTGTTCAACCGCGACAAGGCGGCGGGCGTCAAGCTGTACGTCAAGCGCGTCTTCATCATGGACGATGCTCAGGCACTGCTGCCGACCTACCTGCGTTTTGTCAAAGGTGTGGTGGATTCTTCTGACCTGCCGCTCAACGTCTCGCGCGAACTGCTGCAAGAGAGCCGAGCCGTCAAGGCCATCCGCGAGGGCTGCACCAAACGTGTGTTGTCCATGATCGAAGACCTGGCAGCGAATGACGCGGAAAAGTTTGCGAGTTTTTACACCGAATTCGGCGCTGTGCTCAAGGAAGGTCTGGGCGAAGACTTCGCCAACCGCGACCGCCTGGCCAAGCTGCTGCGTTTTGCCAGCTCAACAACCGACACCACCACGGTAGGTTTTGCTGACTACAAAGCCCGCATGAAGGACGGCCAGGACGCGATTTACTACATCACTGCCGACACCCAGGCCGCCGGCAAAAACAGTCCGCAACTGGAGATCTTCCGCAAGAAGGGCATCGAAGTGCTGCTCATGACCGACCGGGTGGACGAGTGGGCATTGAACTACCTCCATGAGTTTGACGGCACACCGCTGCAGTCCGTCGCCAAAGGCGCGGTGGACCTGGGCAAGCTGCAGGACGAGGATGAGAAAAAAGCCGCCGAAGAAGCGCAGACCCAGTTCAAGCCGATTCTGGACAGGCTGAAAGAAGCCCTGAAGGACAAAGCCAAGGACGTGCGCGCAACGACGCGGCTGGTCGATTCACCGGCCTGCCTGGTGGTGCAGGACGGCGACATGTCCACACAGCTCGCACGCATGCTCAAGCAGGCAGGGCAGGCCGCGCCCGAGGTCAAGCCTATTCTGGAGATCAATGCTGATCACCCGCTGGTCAAAAAACTGGAGAGCAGCGAGCACTTCGATGACCTCGCCCACATCCTGTTTGACCAGGCGTTGTTGGCAGAGGGTGGACTTCCGGATGATCCTTCGGCCTATGTAAAGCGGGTCAACGCCTTGCTGGTTTGACCTGATCTTGGCGGCCCAGGCTCAGGGCTTGGTGCCGCCCAGATACCCAAACGGGTTAATGGGTTCGCCCTTCCACCACTGCTTTTCGGGCCCCAGCTTGAAGAGGGCGAAGTGCAGGTGTGGTGCATCCGGGTTGGCGTTGCCGCTGAAGCCGACATAGCCGATCACGCTACCGCGTTTGATGGTTTGCCCCTCTGCCAGCCCCTCGGCATAACCGTCGAGGTGTGCGTAGTAATAGGCAAACTGTCCCGTGGGGTCGAACTGGTAAATGGTGATGCCGCCGGCCTTGCTCAAGAACAGCTTGGCGACGCGGCCGTCATCCACTGCCAACACAGGGGTACCGCGAGGCGCAAGAATGTCAATGGCCTCGTGGCCGCGCTGATTGCCGCCACGGCGTTCGTCGAAGGTGTCACGCAGGTCCCGCGCGAGGATGCCCTGAACCGGTAACAGCAGGGTCGGTATGCCGGCCACTGGCGCGGTTGGCCGTACCAATACTTGCGGCGCAGGCGTTGCAGCGACCTGGTCAGCGATAGGCTTGGACGGTGCGGCTGCTGGTTTGGTGTTTAACGTCGGTGCACGCGTTGGCTCTGGTGGTAGTGCCGAACGGTTCAGCGCCCACAGTACACCCAGAACAAACGCGACCGCCGCTACCCTGCCGCCCCAATGTCTGGCCGGACGATCAGGCATGAACGTCGACGGCAAACCCAGGCTTGACCACCTGCGCGAGCCGGAGCACGTCCCAATTGGTCAGATGCAGGCAACCATTGGTTGCAGCCGTGCCCACGCGTGAAGGATCAGGCGTGCCGTGAATGCCCCAGTGAGGCTTGGTCAGTCCCAGCCAATACACGCCAACAGGGTTGTTGGGCCCGGCTGGAATGTCGGTTTTGACATAGGTCTTTTTCGCGTCCTTGAGCAAGGCCGGGTCGTAGGTGAAGACCGGATTTTTGGCAGCGTTTTTGATCTCCATACGGCCCAGCGGCAGCGGGTCGGAAGCCCCGCCTATGCTGATGGGGAAGGCAGCCACTGGCAGTGCAGCACTGTCCAGCAGGAACAAAACCCGCTCCGATTTATCAATGCGAATGGATGCCGCTTTGCTGGGGGGCTTGTCGGTGCCTATGGCCGGAACAATGATTTTGTCGCCCGGCTCAAACTTGCTGCCGCGATTCGCGTCACGCAACCATTTGGCGCTGGTATGAAATTTTTCACCCAGCTCTTCCTCAATGGTTTCATAGTCCAGCGATTTGAGCTTGGCCCGATCCATCATGTCGGGTGGCGTTTTGGTAAATGGACCGGCTGCGTTTTCTTTGGTGATGGTGTATTCGGTCAGTACGGGTGTGGGCATTTCACCGGTGAGACTTTTCCAGGTTTCGCCATCCACGCGCCCTGACGACTTGAGTCCGTTTGCAGTCTGGTACGCCGCCACCACGCGGCGCATGTTGGTTCCAAACGCACCGTCTATCTCCCCCGGTGAAAACCAGGCGCGGTCCAGCAGAATCTGCGCACGCAGCACAGCTTCGCCGCGGGAACCTGCTGCCAGTGCAGGCATGTCGGTCGCGGCGTTGACGCGTTCCATCAGCGCTGTACCTGTTGCAGCTTTCGCGACGGTACTCTTGGCAGAACGCTTTTTACGGGTCGCTGCAACTGTGGGAAAAGCTGCGCTGACGGCCAGCCATGCAAGCAGTTGACGGCGGGCGAAAAGGTGAGTGGTAGGCATGAGAAGCTCCGTTGTGGGACTACGCCATGCTGGGGCACCAACAGGTAAAGGGTTGTAAGTTAACGCCGTGTTTTCAGGTCGTTAAAAAGCGCGAGTGCTCAGGCCACCAGCGGTGTTTCCTGCATGGCTTCGGTTTGCTCTTCCAGCATGTCAACTTGGCCCTTCCAGTAATCGCTGGTGCCAAACCACGGAAAGTTGATCGGGAAGATCGGGTCTTTCCAGCGCTGGGCCAGCCAGGCGCTGTAGTGCACCAGGCGCAGGGTGCGCAGCGGTTCGATCAGGGCCAGCTCTCGGCGGTCGAACTCCCTGAATTCTTCGTAGCCGTCAACCAGCGCGCCCAGTTGCCGGGTGCATTGCGCACGGTCGCCCGACAGCAGCATCCATAAATCCTGCACCGCCGGGCCGCTGCGCGCGTCGTCGAGATCGACAAAGTGCGGGCCGGCCCCTTGCACGCCTTCTGGCGTCCACAAAATGTTGCCCGGGTGGCAGTCGCCGTGCAGGCGCAATGTCTGAATATCGCCCACGCTTTCAAAGACGGTTTGCGCCACTTCCATCGCTTCTTCAAAAGCCTTGTGCCAGCGCGAGCTCATGTCCAGGGGTAAATAGTCCCCCGCCAGAAGAATGTCGCGTGAAGCGTGTCCGAAGGTTTGCACGTTCAGCGCCGGTCGGTGGGCAAAAGCACTGGCGCTGCCAACGGTGTGGATGCGCGCCAGAAATCTCCCAATCCATTCAAGCACGCTGCCGTCTTCGAGTTCAGGCCGGCGCCCACCGCGGCTCGGTGACACGCTGAAACTGAAGCCTTCAAAGTGATGCAGGGTTGTGCCTTTGAGTGTCAGCGCGCCCACCACGGGAATTTCAGCAGTCATCAGCTCTGCGGCAAACGCATGTTCTTCAAGAATTTGTGCATCGCTCCAACGTCCGGGCCGGTAGAACTTGGCAACCACGGTGTCGCCAGCCGCTGCGCCGGGCGCGGCCTCCAGGTGAATCTGGTAGACGCGGTTTTCATAACTCGACAGTGCCATGAGGCGCCCGTCGCCAAAGAGGCCAACGCTGGCTAATGCGTCGAGCACCACATCGGGCATGAGTGCGTCATAAGGGTGGGAGGACATGCGTGATTATCGCCCCCTGCCTCTTCCCGATGCCCTGGTCACACCATGCAGCGCACGCCTAAGCCAATGACAGGATGTGTCCGATACGCGGATCACCCCGGCCGGCCAGCACTTGTGCATAGGCCTGCTGTACTTCCTGTGATCCCCTGTGGTGCTGAACGGATAGCCAAGGCGATTTCAGATTGACGACTTGGGCGTGGAAGGCCTGCCATGCGTGTTGCAGTCGCTTGCCCAGCTCCTCCGCGCCCCAGTCGGCATGCCGCTTCTTGATTTGTGCGGGCGCAAAAAACAGCGTGGCGCGGGGGCCGGGCAGATCTTTCGCGCCGCCCAGCTGCTCGACATGCGTGCCGCCGATAGAGCAGCTGTATGTGAGCTTGACGAAGCGGCTGTGGATGTCATGGCGCAGCTGAGCATTGCCAGCAAAGTCGACGTAGACGCTCGCAGTATTTTCGGGCACCTGGTCAATTTGGTCGTAGGTCAGCACTTGGCTGTAGCAACCCAGGCTTTTGCAGAACTCCACATTGGCAGCAGACGTCAGGCCAATGACTTCGACGCCGGGCCGCTGAGTCAGTTGAAACGCGGTGCCATAGGCGGTTTTACTTGACGCGCTTGACAGCAGCGCGGTCCGGGCCCCAAAAAAGTCGTTGTCCGCCAGAAAATCGTCAATCAGCCATGAGGTGATGAACAGGGGCCGCAACAAGGCCTGCGCATCCTCTGAATCGGCTGTGTAAAAGGGGTCAGTGCTGCAGCGCAGGTATTGGTTGTAGACCGGGTGCAATTCGCGCCGGTGCGCGGCGCCGTCGGAAAATCCGGAGTCGTTGAAGCGGGTAGGGTTCAGGACGGCTTCGCTCGCCATCGGGTAGTAGCCATAAAACCGCTCACCTGTTTTGATGTGTTCGCACTTCGACTCTGTGACGCTTGCAAAACCCCACACTGGAATGCAGCCCCACCCGTCTTCCTGGGTTGGAAAAAACTGCCAGTAGTTCATCGCATCGCCAAAAGCGGCGTAAGTGATGTTGTTGGAAGTGAGGGCGAAGGAATCGACACACACGCGAACCTGGCCATCGGTCAACGGGGTGACTTCAGTGCTTGACAGGCGCGTGTCAGTCAACAAATTTTTGCGTACTAAAAGGCGGGTATTGGTCATGTCCCTACCCTAAGTGAAAAAGCCCGCCGGTTCAACACCGGCGGGCCGCATTGGCGACAGCTTTGGGGCTGCTTATTTCAATGTGATGGTCACGTCGATATTGCCGCGCGTGGCATTGGAGTAAGGGCAAACCTGGTGGGCTGCGTCGACCAGCGCCTGTGCTGCTGCACGGTCCATGCCGGGCAGGCTGATGTCCAGGCGCGCGGCAATGCCGTAGCCAGCCGGGATTTTGCCGAGGTCCACACTGGCGTCAATGCTGACATCGTCTGGCAGCGTGATCTTTTTCATGCCGGCCACAGCCTTCATGGCGCCGATAAAACAGGCGGAATAACCTGCGGCAAACAGTTGCTCGGGGTTGGTGCCGGTGCCAGCGGTGCCGGGTGAGCTCAGCGTCACGTCCAGGCGGCCGTCGTCGGTTTTGGACTTGCCGTCACGGCCGCCGGTGGTGTGGGCTTTAGCGGTGTAGAGGACTTTTTCGAGTTGGGTGGTCATGGTGTTTCCTTTGAAAAATGCTTCGGGATTGAAGCGGAGTAAAAAATGGTCAGGCGACGAGTCGCTGGCGTAAAGCCTGTACTTGCTGGGTGAGGGAAACCAGTTCAGGAATCGAGCACTGGCTGGCGGTGAGGATGCAGCCAGGAATTTTTGCGGCTCTGGTTTTGAGTTTGCGGCCGGCAGCAGTCAGGGAGATGTGGACGCGGCGCTCGTCTTCCACGCCGCGGATGCGGGAGATCAGATGTGACGCCTCAAGGCGTTTGAGCAAGGGGGTGAGAGTGCCCGAATCGAGGTAAAGACGTTCACCAAGTTCAGACACCATCAGGCCGTCTTGCTCCCAAAGCACCAGCATGACGAGGTACTGAGGGTAGGTCAGGTCCAGCTCGCCCAGCAGGGGCTTGTACAGCTTGGTCATGGCCAGCGAGGTGGAATACAGCGCAAAACACAACTGGTTGTCCAGTTGCAGCATCGCGTCGGTTTTACTTGTCATGCGGGTAGTGTAATACACAATTAAATTGTGTGCAATATAAATAAGGCGTCACGCAGTGTCTCTTGCGGGTGCAGCGCTAGACTTGGGGGTCATGAACAAGTCCCGCACGCCATCCCCAGCCAAGGCTGTACAGGTCATTGAAGAACTCCGCCCCGGGCAGTCGATAGAGCTGCTCAAGGAGTTGCACATCCTGACGCGCGACGGCAAGCTGAACCAGGACACGCGGCGCAAGCTCAAGCAGGTTTATCACCTGTACCAGTTCATAGCGCCCTTGCTGGAAGAGGTATCGCAGGGTGACAAGAGCTTCACCCTGGCTGACCACGGCGCCGGAAAGTCCTACCTGGGTTTTATTCTCTACGACCTGTTTTTCAACGTGGCGCATCAGGGGCAGAAAACAACCGGGCATATCTACGGCATTGAAACCCGTGCAGAGTTGGTGGAAAAATCGCGTGCGCTGGCCCAGCGGCTGGGCTTTGAGCGCATGGGTTTTTTGAACCTGCTGGTCAGCGAGGCCACGACGTCAACTGAGTTACCGGCGCAGGTAGACATCGTCACGGCCTTGCATGCCTGCGACACCGCCACGGACGACGCCATTGCTTTTGGGCTGGCAAAACAGGCGCGCCACATGGTGCTGGTGCCGTGTTGTCAGGCCGAGGTGGCCGGTGTGCTGCGCAAGAACAAGGCGCTGACCTTGGCGAAATCACCTCTGGCGGAGCTATGGCGCCACCCGCTGCACACGCGCGAGTTTGGCAGCCAGATCACCAACGTGCTGCGCTGCCTGCAACTGGAAGCGCACGGCTACCAGGTAACGGTGACTGAGCTGGTGGGTTGGGAACACTCGATGAAGAACGAGCTCATCCTCGCGAGCCTTCCACCGACCGTCAGCGCGAGCAAGACCCGTTCTGCGCAAGAGCGCCTGCAACAAGTGCTGGCCGAGCTGAATTTGGGCGAATTGACGGCGCGCTTTGGCTCAACCGGCTGAAGCCAGCTTGAGCACGGTGGCATAACCGGGCTGCACTTCCATGCGGCTAACGACGCCTTTGGTTTGCAGCAACTGGTGAGCCCGCGGCAGGTTCCAGCACGGGATCTGCGTGAACATGTGGTGCTCACAGTGGTAGTTGACCCAGTAGGGCGCGATGAACAGGCGCTCCCATAGATTGGCATGGGTGGTACGTGCATGACGCAACGGGTCAGTTCCGTTTTGATCAATCAAAGCGTGCTCGGCAATGTTGCGCAGGCGGCTGACCAGCGGCAGCCACGTGGCCATGGGCAGCAGCCACATCAGCACCCAGGCCCACCAGAGCCCGGCCATGCTGAACAAGGCCAGGCCCAAGCCGTTGGTGATCAGGAAAATGCGCTGTTGTTTGATTTCTGCGGCAATCAAGGGCCAGACGGCTTCTCCGCCTGGGCGATTCTTGAGTTTTTTCATCAGTCCGCCAAAGCGCTGTTTGACAAAGGTCTGGCCTGTCAGGTCGCGGATGATCTTGCGCCGCATGGAGTCGGGCGAAATCGGGAAAGGGGCCGACAGCACCAGGTCAGGGTCTTCGCTTTGCTGCACAAAGCGGTGGTGTTGCAAATGGTAGGGGCGGTAGATGTTGAGCTCATGGCCGCAAAACCACCGCGCCAGACGGTCGTTGACGGTGCGGTTGGCATGCAGCAGGCCGTGCGCGGCGTCGTGCATCAGGATGAACAGGCCCAACTGGCGGTTGCCAATGATCATGACCATGAGGGGGATGCTCAGCGGCCAGACGATGCCGACCGCCATGGCTGCGCCTATCACCAGCCAGCAGTGCGCCACGACCGCAATGCCTTTCCACGAGGAGCGCGCGGACAGCGCCTTCCATTCGTCAGGGCTGAAAAAATTTTCAGCTTGAACGCGTGCTGCAGCGGGCATGTTTGTCCTTTGCGGTGGCCTTCACCACCTGAAGTTGGGGTCGGGCGCTTGCGGGCGGTGCTTCCTGCGCCGTGTCGTCGCTCAGCAGCTCCAGCATGTCACGCGTGTTGGCCTCAGTGCCCAGGCCTGTCGCCGCGCCGCGAAGTACGGAGCCCAGTGCCAGTGCCCAAAATCGTCTGGCGCGCAAGGCCGGGTCGTCGTCTTGCGGCCAGTTGCGCAGGTCACGAATCGCCCCGTAGGCTCGGTCGCCTTCGCTGTGCAGGCGCTCAAAGGTGCGCTCGATCAGCGGCGTCAGGTCTTGCCGGCGCCGCGCAAGCGACAGTGCTTCAATAAACAGCGCCAGGCCGGGCGAAGCCACCACGCTTTCGACCAGCGCGCGGGTGTACAGCGTCAGGCTGGTGGCGTGCGCCGCAGTGCGTTCGGCCTGCTGTGCGGTGTAAAGAATTTCCCGACAAGCTGCCTCGACAAAGAGCGCTTCCTTGGTGCGAAAGTAATAGGTCACCTGGCTCGGGAAGGCGTCTGCGGCCTGCGCTATCTCTGCGACCGACACACCGGTCAGCCCGTGTGATTTGAAAAGCCCAACCGCAATGTCCAGCAAATGGGAGCGCATGCGGCGTCCGGGCTCGCGCATGGCGCGGGCGTCTTTTTCGGCAGCTTGCGGGACGGGGGCTGACATGTCATTAAATGTATGTCATACAAACAAGGGCGTCAACTGAGCATACGTGCGCTGCTATCCTTGCCCGGAACCACCCCGCTTTGGCCGCCCTCTGCACTCAAGTGGCGCCATCTATTTCAGGAGACCTTGCCATGGCCGAACATGCCGCTACCCATCAGCTGTCACCGCGTGACTGGTCGGCCCATCCCGCTCCAATTTACGCCGGCTACAAATCAACCCTGTTGCGGGGCCCCAAGCAGCCGCTGGTGCCTATCAAGCAGTCCCTGGCTGAAATGAACAGGCCGGTTTACGGCACTGCTGACCTGGGGCCGCTGGACCATGACCTGACCAGAAACGCTGTCAAAAACGGCGAGCCACTGGGCGAACGCATCATCGTGACTGGCCGCATCACTGACGAAGATGGCCGCCCAGTGCGCAACACGCTGGTCGAGGTCTGGCAAGCCAACGCGGCCGGCCGTTATGTGCACAAGGCCGACCAGCACAACGCGCCGTTGGATCCGAACTTTCTGGGTGCCGGTCGATGCATGACGGATGCTGATGGCCGCTACCGATTTCTCAGTATCAAACCCGGCGCCTATCCCTGGGGCAACCACACCAACGCCTGGCGTCCCAATCACATCCACTTTTCGTTGTTTGGTGATTACTTCGCCAGCCGTCTGGTCACGCAGATGTATTTTCCGGGTGACCCGCTGCTGCCGTTTGACCCGATGTACATGGGCGTGCCGGCGAAAACGCGCGATCTCATGGTGTCCAAATTCAGTCTGGACGTGACCGAGCCTGACTTTGCATTGGGCTATGTGTTTGACATCGTGTTGCGCGGCCCGCAAGGCACGCGTTTTGAATAAGGAACGGAACGCCATCATGAGCAAACTGCTGCAAACCCCCTCGCAAACCGTCGGCCCCTTCTTCGCTTATGGATTGACGCCTTCCCAGTATGGCTACGACTTTAAAAGCCTGTTCACACCCGTCTTGGCGCAGCAGCATGCGGCTGGGGAACACATCCGCATCACCGGCCAGGTGTTTGATGGCGCGGGCAACACCATTCATGACGCCATTGTTGAAATCTGGCAGGCTGACGCGGCGGGCAAACTTGTAGGCACCGCTGCGGAAGTTGCCACCAGCGGATTCACCGGCTTTGGCCGCTGCGGTACGGGGACTTTTGCCGGGCACCACTATGTGTTTGACACGGTCAAGCCTGGCGCTGTGGCGGCGGATCAAGCGCCTTTTGTTACCGTCTGCATTACCGCGCGGGGCATGCTGGTGCACATGTTCACCCGGATTTATTTTGATGACGAGGTTGTCGCTAATGTCCAGGACACCGTGCTGGCGAGTATGCCGGTTGAAAGGCGAGCTACCTTGCTAGCCCGACGCGAGGTCACCGGCGCCGGGGTGGTTTACCGTTTTGACGTGCGGATGCAGGGAGATCGGGAGACCGTGTTTTTTGATCTTTGATACCGGCTTTCTCAGGCCCGGAACCGCTTGCGCGTCAAGGCCAACGCTACCCAGAACCCCACCACGGTATAGGCCAGAAGCACCAAGCCATGCCGCCACGGCGCAGACGGCCACTGGTCCATGAACAGCGGACGAACAATCTCCACCGCATTGGTCAGGGGCAGCCAGTCCGAAATAATGCGAACAACCGTGGGCAACTGCTCGCGTGGGAAGAAGATGCCGCTTAAAAACATCATGGGCGTCAGCACCAGCGTGAAGTAGTAGGTGAAGAAGTCGTAGCCTTTGGCCAGCGCATTGAAAATCAGCGCGATGCATGAAAACATCATGCCGACCAACAGCAGGATGGGCCAGGCCAGCAGCAGCTTGGGGCTGTGGCTGATACCCAGCGCCAGCATCACGCCCAAAATCGCGGTGACAGTGAACAGCGCCTTGAAGGCCGCCCACAACATTTCAGCCAGCAGCACACTGTCCAGGCTCACCGGGGCGTTCATGATGCCGTCCCAGGTTTTTTGTACATGCATGCGCGAAAACGCGGAGTACAAGGCTTCAAAAGACGCGGCGTTCATCGCGCTCATACAGATCGATCCGCTGGCCAGAAACAGGATGTAGGGAATGGGGGTGCCGCCAACGCTGATCTCGCCCACCAGCGCGCCCATGCCATAACCAAACGCAACCAGCCACATCAACGGCTCGGCGATGTTGCCCACCAGGCTGGGGATGGCGAGCTTCTTCCACACCAGCAGGTTGCGCATGAAGACCGGCCACCAACGAGCAGACAAATCCGGCACTCGCCATATGGACTGATTCATCAACCATCCTCCCTGATCTGTCGGCCTGTGAGTTTGAGAAACAAATCTTCCAGATTGGCGGGGCGGTGCAGGGTGCGCAAGTGGTGATGGCTGCTCAGTTTGTCCAGCAGGGGCCGCGCGTCCTGCGTGTAGAAAAACACCGTCTCGCCGCTGACTTCAACGCGTGCGGCCAGAGCCCGCAAAGGCGCATATTCGTCGGACTTGGCCAGCTCCAGCGCGCCAACGCCGTACACCTCCACCACGTCAGGGTCCAGATGCTGGGCAATCAGTTCGCGGGGTTTGCCTTCGGCGATTTTCTTGCCGTGATCCAGCACCAGCAGACGTGAACACAGGCGCTCAGCTTCATCCATGAAGTGGGTGGTGAGTAAAATGGACTTGCCTTGTTGCAGCAGCAGTTGCAGGCGCTCCCACATCAGATGCCGCGCCTGCGGGTCCAGGCCCGTGGTCGGTTCGTCGAGCAGCAGGAGCCGCGGGTCATTAACCAATGCCCGCGCCAGGCTGAGGCGCCGGCGCATGCCTCCCGACAGCTCACCCGGCTTGCTGCCGGCTTTGTGTGACAGCGACGCAAACTCCAGCAAACCGGGCACGCGTGCGCGCACCGCCGAGGCCGCCATGCCGAAATAGCGGCCATACACCTGCAGGTTTTCCGCACAGCTGAAATCAGGGTCCAGCGTGTCGAACTGGCTCACCACACCCAGCCTGGCCTTGATGGCCAGGGCGTCCTTTGGCATGCTCAAGCCGGCCTGGGCGCCTGCGAGATAGTAGGAAACACTGCCCAGGTCAGGCGCGGTGAGACCCAGGCACATGCGGATGGTGGTGGTTTTGCCAGCGCCGTTGGGCCCGATCACACCCAGGCATTCGCCGGGCGCGATGTCAAATGACAGGTCATCAACCACCAGGGCGCTGCCATACCGCTTGGTCAGGCCCTTGATCGAAACAAGCGGAACATTCATGCCGTGATTGTTGCCCATCCTCGCCTGGGCTTGTTCGGACTCACGTAAAACGGAATTCAGGCGTCGTCTCCGTAATCATGATCCGGGTGGTTAACCACGTCGAGCTTCCAGTACCCGCGCGCCACGATCTGACTGCGCGCGACACCCAACTCATTGATCAGCAATGCCCGTAGTCGGCGCATGGCCGCAGCCTCGCAGGCGAGGTAAATCCGGGTTTCAGTGGAGATGGATGGCAGGGCACGCAAGGAGGTTTCAAGCGGCTGGCCCGCCAGCCGGTGGTCTTTGCCGCGCGGCAGCCAACGCACCTCCAGCTGCGCCTGTGTGGTCAGCGGTCGCTGTTCTTGCGCATCAATCACTTCCACCAATACCTGTACACGCGCGCTTTCGGGCAGCGCCGCCAGAATGGTTTCCACGGCGGGCAGGGCGCTGTCATCGGCAATCAGCAAGTGCTGCGGCGCACTCGTATCCACCGGGTAGCCCGGTCCGGGCCCCATCAGGTACAACACCTGCCCAACCTGGGCTTGCGCTGCCCAGGTCGAGGCGGGCCCCTCGCCGTGCAAGACAAAATCGACGTCCACTTCCAGCGCGCCAGGCCGTATCGCCAGAGGTGTGTAGGTGCGCATGGACACCGCGCGCGGGCCATCAGGCAAAGGACGGGTTGGCTCGGTCTGCCCTGGCTCGGGAAAAATCAGCTTGATGTAGCTGGCGGGGCCAATGGGCGGAAAACCTTCAAGCTCGGAGCCCGTCAGCGTGATACGCCGCATGGCTGGGCTCAGGGTCTGGATGCGGATGACTTCAACGCGTCGGGGCGGCCGGCGCTGGCGTGGCGCGGATTGTGGGGCGGTATCTGCAGGCGTCACAGTGGAACCTTCCAGTGTCAAAAGAACGGCGTTACTGAAACGCAACTTCTGAAAAGCTGCGCAGCTTGCGACTGTGCAATTGGGTGATGCCCTGTTCGCGCAGCAGTTCAATGGCACGTATGCCGATTCGCAAATGCTGGTCGACCCGCTCACGGTAAAAGTGGTTGGCCATGCCGGGCAGTTTGATCTCGCCGTGTAGCGGCTTGTCGCTCACACACAGCAGCGTGCCGTAGGGAACGCGGAAGCGGAAACCGTTGGCGGCAATCGTGGCGCTTTCCATATCCAGGGCCACAGCCCGGCTCTGGCTGAAGCGGCGTTGCGGCTGGTTACCCGGCAGCAGTTCCCAGTTGCGGTTGTCGGTAGAAGCCACGGTGCCGGTGCGCATGATGCGCTTGAGCTCTGGTCCCTGCAGGTGGGTGACATCTTCGACCGCCTGCTCCAGCGCCTTTTGTATTTCCGCCAGTGCCGGAATCGGCACCCACAGCGGCAGCTCTTCGTCCAGCACATGGTCTTCGCGCACATAGCCGTGGGCCAGCACATAGTCGCCCAACTGCTGGCTGTTGCGCAGCCCGGCGCAGTGGCCCAGCATGATCCACGCATGCGGGCGCAACACGGCGATGTGGTCGGTGATGTTCTTCGCGTTGGCCGGCCCTACGCCAATGTTGACCATGGTGATGCCGGTGCGGTCAGCGCGCATCAGGTGGTAGGCCGGCATTTGCGGCAAGCGCGGCGGCGCCACGCCAAGTTCGTCGCCAGTGACGGGGGGTAAGCCCACCCGCCGCGTCACCATATTGCCCGGTTCGACAAAGGCGATGTATTCGCTTGCAGGGTCGGCCATGGCGGCGTGCCCCAGACGAACAAATTCGTCAATATAAAACTGGTAGTTGGTGTACAGCACAAAGTTCTGGAACCAGTCCGGCGAGGTGCCGGTGTAGTGGCGCAGGCGCTGCAAGGAATAGTCCACCCGCGCGGCGGTGAACAGCGAAAGCGGTTGTGGTTCACCGGGCCGCGGCTCATAAGTGCCGTTGGCAATGCCATCGTCCATCGCTGCCAGGTCCGGCAGGTCAAATATGTCGCGCATCAGCATGCGGCGGTCCTGGCTCAGATTGCCCTCTATATGGTCGTGCTCGGCAAACGAAAAGTGCACCGGAATGGGTTGCGTGCTGGTGCCCACTTCCAGTTCCACAGAGTGGTTTTGCAGCAGCAGACGAAATTGTTCCAGGTAGTAATTGCCGTAAAGGTCTGGCCGGGTCAGCGTGGTCTCATACCGCCCCGGGCCGGCCACAAAGCCATAGCTCAATTGCGAAATATCGGGTGTTTCAAGAATGGCCCGCGCCACGGTTTCGGTTTGCACCCGCACAAAGGGGTAGCAGGCCCGCACATGCCCGGGCAGTACTTCTCCGGCCACATAACGGTGCATGGCATCGCGAAGGTGGGCGATCTGCTGGTCATAGATGAGCCGCACCTGGGCCAGGGCGGCAACGGGGTCGGTGTAACGGCTGGGTGCGATGAAGGTAGGCAGGTAAGGCATGGGCTTATTGTGCCCCGCGCCTCGATACGCGGCCGATGGGCGAAACCGCCAGGGCAGCCCTCGCGTCAGGCGCTGGGGAAACGTCCATAGAATGCGCAGATGATGTATGACAAGCAAACGGGGCAGCTGCGCCTCATGTTGGGAGTTGGGTTGAGTGTGCTGTGCATGCATGTTGCCCAGGCCCAAACTGCCAAGCCAGCGGTCGCCCCGGCGCCCGTACAGATTTCCCGCGACGCCCAGCGTGCCTATGAAACCACGCGCGACAAGCTGGTGCAAATCCGCACCTTGTTGCGCAACTCCAATACGCAGGCCAGTCTGGGTTCGGGATTTTTTGTGTCCAGGGACGGACTCATCATCACCAATTTTCATGTGGCCAGCCAACTTGCGCTGGAGCCAGAGCGCTACCGCGGCGTGTATGTTCCGGTGGACGGCAAAGAGGCTGAAGTGGAGCTGCTTGCCTTTGATGTACGCAACGATCTGGCTTTGCTGCGGGTGAAAGCGCCTGCCGCGAACATGCCGCAGCTGGACTTTCGCGATGAGACCAAACCACTGGCACGCGGTGAGAGGATTTATTCACTCGGAAATCCGTTGGATATTGGCTTTGCTGTGACAGAGGGGACTTTCAACGGCTTGGTGCAGCGCAGTTTTTATCCGCGCATTTTTTTTGGTGGCGCCCTCAATCCGGGCATGAGCGGTGGCCCTGCACTTGATGACGCGGGGCAGGTGGTAGGCGTCAACGTGTCCAAGCGGCAAGGTGGCGAGCTGCTGAGTTTTCTCATTCCTGCCGCATTTGCCAAGGCCTTGCTGGTCAAAGCCGCCTCGGCCAAACCCATCACTCAGCCCGCCCATGCCGAGGTGGCCCGGCAACTGGGGGAGCATCAGGCCTTGTTGACGCAAAAGTTCACTGCCGCGCCGCTCATGCAGCAAAAACACGGTGGCTACAGCGTACCGGTTCCAGAGGATTCGCTGGCCAGATGCTGGGGACGCGGGCGCGATCCGGACTTCAAGGCTTTTGATCTGGAGCGCACCGACTGCCAAATTGACAGCCATGTGTTTGCGGGAGATTTCAACACCGGTTTTATCCGCTTGCGCTACGAGTCCTATGACGCCCGAAAATTGGGTCCGCTGCGCTTTGCGGCCATGTATTCGCAGAGCTTCAGCAATGAATATTTCGCGACCCGTGGCTCCCGCAAGGCGACACCTGCCGAGTGCTCGGAGCGTTTCATCGAAACCGGTGGCATGGCCATGCGCGCAGTGGTGTGTATGAGCGCGTACCGCAAACTACCCGGCCTTTACGACGTGTCGGTGCTGACCATGTCGGTCAACCAGCCCGCCAGCGGTGTGCAGGGACGCATGGACGTGCAGGGCGTGAGTTTTGACAATGGCCTCAAGCTGGTGGCTCACTATCTGGCCGGCTTCAAATGGGAGGCTCTGCCATGAGCGGCCCATTGTTGGGTGTGCTTCAGGCAACCGATCGCAACGGTGCTTTCGTGGCCCGTCTGGATGTGACCCGCTGGCCCGTCACCGTGGGGCGTGCCTTGACGGCTGATCTGGTTCTGGATGACAGTCATGTGGCGGCCGAACACCTTCGCATTGACCATACGCCTGAAGGCGGCGTGACCGTGCAGGTGATGGGCAGTGCCAATGGTGTGACCTTGAACCGCAGCCGGCACGTTCAGGATGCGCAGTTCGTCTGGCCGTCCGGTCAGTTTCTGACCTTGGGGCGACTGAGGCTTGGGCTGCGCATGGCGCATGAGCCGCTCGCTGCGGAAGAACCCTTGCCTCACTTTCCGTGGCTGATGGTCAGCTGGACAGTGCTGGCGCTGGCGGGCTTGTTTGCCCTGGTTTTGGGGCAGTCGTGGCTGACCCTCAGTGAGCCATCGCAGCTCGCGCGGCGCTTGCCCGGCTTGCTTGCAGTTGTTGCTGTTTCGGTGGCAGCATGGGCGGGGTTGTGGGCATTGGCGACCAAGCTTTTTACTGGGCGTCTGCAGTTCTGGCGTCACGTGCGTATTGCCTGTGTCAGCTCCCTGGCAGTGCAAGCGGTTGTCACCGCTGCCAGCGTGCTGGCCTTCATGTTTTCGCTGGAAACTCTGGCGAAGTTTGATGCCCAGCTCAGCCTCTTGGGCGTGGCAGTCGCCATTTACGTCCACCTGACCGTGATAGTTGTGCAGCGCCGCCGCAGTCTGGCTGGGCTGGTGGCAGGGCTGGCGGTGTTGGGCGTCGTCGCCATGCTCGGCACCAACTGGTTGCAGAACAAACGCTTGTCTGGCCGCCTGTACATGTCGGCCCTGTATCCGCCCTCATGGCGCGTAGCACCGGCTGTTCCGGTGGCAACGTTTCTTGACGAAGCCATTGATATCCGTGAGCGGCTCGACAAACGTTTGAAGGACCGCGAGTCCGATAACGACCCGGAAGACGAGAGCGCTACTGACTAAGCGCCTGCGGGCAATGTGGCGACCGGCTCACGCATCGTGACAAACTCTTCCGCCGCTGTTGGGTGAATTCCGATCGTGCTGTCAAACACGGCCTTGGTCGCACCGGCTTTCATGGCGACGGCAAAGCCCTGGACGATTTCGCCAGCGTCTGGCCCCACCATGTGCAGGCCGACCACTCGGTCAGACGCGTCATCCACCAGCAGCTTCATCAGCGTGCGTTCTGTGCTGCCGCTCAGTGTGTGTTTGAGCGCCTTGAAATCGCTGCGGTACACGCTGACTTTGCCGAACTTCTGGCGCGCATCCGCTTCGGAGTAGCCCACGGTTCCGATGTTGGGGTGGGTAAAAACCGCGGTAGGCACATAGTCATAACTCATGCTGCGGGGCTTTTTGCCGGCGACAGCGCCCAGCAGATGGTCCACCACCACCATCGCCTCACCCAGCGCCACAGGTGTCAATTGCAGGCGGGCGGTGACGTCACCAATGGCATACACCGATGGCAGTGAGGTCTGGTAGTGGCTGTTGACCTCAATGGCACCCTTGCCGTTGAGGGTTACACCGGCTGCCTCAAGCCCCAGGCCGTTGGTGTTGGGGACGCGGCCTGTAGCGTAGAGCACAGCGTCTGCCAGGACCGGGGCGGTGTTGCCCGCGCGATTCTTGACATGGACCTTCAGCCCGTCTGTCGTTTTGACAATCTCTGCGATTTCGCTGTTCAGTTGAAGATCGACGCCGGTCTTGCCCATTTCAGTGGCGATGAAGCTGCGCACGTCATCGTCAAAGCCGGTCAGTACTTTTTCACCACGGTGTACCTGGGTAACTTCGGCGCCCAGGCCATTGAAGATGGATGCGAATTCACAGGCGATGTAGCCGCCGCCTACAACCAGCAGTCGCCGTGGAAAGGGTTTGAGGTCAAACATCTGGTCCGAAGTCACCACATGTTCGCGGCCCGGGACTGCAGGCACCGTGGGCGTACCGCCGGTGGCGATCAATACCGTTTTGGCAGTGAAGGTCTGCTGGTCCATTTGCACGGTATGGCCGTCGCGCAGCGTTGCCCAGCCCGTGATGATTTTCACGCCTGCGCCCGCAAGCAATTGGTTGTAGATGCCGTTCAGACGCGTGATCTCTCGGGCACGGTTTGTTTTGAGCAATTCCCAGTCCAGCACCGGCGCGTCGCCAACCCAGCCAAAGCCGTGCGACTCTTCAAAAGCTTCTGCGAAGTGGGCAGCGTAGCTGTAGAGTTTTTTGGGAATGCATCCGACGTTGACGCAAGTGCCGCCCATGGCCGCCACCTCGGCCAGTGCCACTCGCGCGCCGCGCTGCGCCGCCATGCGGGCGGCGCGTACGCCGCCACTGCCGCCGCCTATGACAAAGAGGTCAAAGTCAAAAGTCTGCATGGGCTGTCATCCTTGGAAAGAGAAGGCGCTGACCTTACCACCGGTATGTGGCCCATGCCATGAGGGGGTTATCCTTTGGGACGCAGTTCCGGCGGAGCCGCGTGATTGAGCTTCAACAGTTCGGTCTTCATCCAGTCAATGAAAATCCGCGTGCGCGCCGGCAGAAGCCGAGAATGGGGATAGACCACACTCACCGGACGCAGCGGTGGCTCAAAACTGTCCAGCACCACGGTGAGCTTTTTCCCTTGCACATAAGGGGCGACCTGGTAGGAGATGAACATGCCAAAGCCCATTCCGGCAACACAGGCCTCGACCGCAGGCGCGGCGTTGTTGAATTCGAGATTGCCGGTGACAGGAACCGTGAAGGTTTTTCCTTTCTCGTGAAAAGTCCACCACGGGCCAGTCGGTGCCGTGAATCGAACGCAGTTGGCGGACCGCAGATCGCGTGGATGTGCCGGCACACCGTGCTTGCGCAGGTAGTCCGGACTGGCTACCACCAGCCGGCGTATGCCGAAGACTTTCTGCGCTACAAGGGACGAGTCTTCCAGCTCGCCAATGCGAATGCCCACGTCGATGCCGTCTTCCAGCAGATTGACCACGCGGTCCTGCAGCACAACCCGGCAGCTCACCTCGCTGTATCGCTGCACAAATCGGGTGACCGCTGGCGCCACATACATTTGCCCAAACAAAACGGGCGCGGTGATAACCAGATGGCCGCGTGGTTCGCCCACCTGCGGGCTGACCGACGCCTCGGCTTCCTGAACCGTGGCGAGTACCTGCGCGCAAAAATTCAGGTACCGCCGCCCCTCATCGGTGAGCGCAATGCGCCGGGTCGTGCGGTTGAACAGCCGCACACCCAAATGGCTTTCGAGGCTGGCCAGGGTACGCACCATGGCTGGCAGCGACGATTCCATGACCCGTGCCGCAGCCGTCAGACTTCCTTCTTCGGCGATGTGAATAAAAGCCTGCATGGCCTTGAGTTTGTCCATGGGGCCATGCTAAACGATTACTCCGATTTATGGATGAGTTAAATACATTTTGGAGTATTTATTGATCCTAATGGATCAAACAGAATAGCCGCTTCTGAACCCATTTTTGAAGGACATCCATGAGCTCAAGCCACACAGCCACTCCCGCGCAGCCCATCAAACTTTACCGGGTCGGCATTTCCGGCCACTCTCACCGGGTTGAACTTTTTCTGTCCTTGCTCAACCTGCCCTTTGAGTTGATCGAGATCGATTTGATGGCCAAAGGTCATAAAGCGCCGGCCTTTCTCGCCATGAATGCGTTTGGGCAGGTGCCGGTGATTCAGGATGGAGATGTCACCCTGGCGGACTCCAATGCCATCCTGGTTTACCTTGCAAGTCGCTATGCCGCTGGGGCTGATCATCAGTGGTTGCCGCGCGATCCTCTGGCCGCCGCACACGTTCAGCGCTGGTTGTCGGTCGCAGCCGGGCCGCTCGCGTTTGGCCCCGCTGCGGCCCGCGTGATCCAGCTGTTCAAGCGCCCGGACAGTCCAGACGCCGCGATAGACCGTGCGCATGCCCTGTTTGCCGTCATGGACCAGCAGCTGGGGCAGTCGGCCTTTTTGGCAGGAAGCAAGCCCACGCTGGCCGACGTTGCCAACTACAGCTATATTGCCCGCGCGCCGGAGGGCAATATCTCGCTGCAGGCCTACCCCAACTTGCGGGCATGGTTGGCCCGCATTGAAGCCTTGCCGGGTTTTGTACCTATGGTCAAAACGCCGATTGGTTTGGCGGCATGAGCAACGCCGTTTGGCACGAAGGTGAACGCGCGCTTCAGGAGCGGGCAGGCGTGCGCGAGCGCATGGAGCAGCTGGGCACCAGGGTGATCCGCGACGCCATGCCAGACCAACACCGCGAATTTTTTTCGCAGTTGCCCTTTGTTATTGCCGGCACGGTGGACGGCGCTGGGCAGCCCTGGGCCTCGGTGCTCGCGGCGCGGCCGGGTTTCATGCAATCGCCCGACCCCCGGCAACTGGTGGTGCAGGCCTTGCCCCTGCCTTCCGATCCCCTGAGGCAGACACTGGCCAACGGCGTCGCCATTGGCTTGCTGGGCATAGAGCCGCATACGCGCAGGCGCAACCGAGTAAACGGTGTTGTGCATGGACTGGGTGAGTCGGGCTTTTCAGTGCAGGTCAGCCAAAGCTTTGGCAATTGCCCCAAATACATCCAGGCACGGGAGCCGGTGTATGTAGAAGGTGCGCCGCGCGGCGGTGCAGTAGTTCAGGGCAGTGAGCTTGACGCTGCGGCCCGCCGGATGATTGCGCGGGCCGACACGCTTTTCATTGCCACCGCCTATGCCGGAGAAGCCGCTGCTGCAGGCCGCGCCGGCGGCGTGGACGTGTCGCACCGCGGCGGCAAACCCGGCTTTGTACGGGTGGATGCCGACGGTACCCTCACCATGCCGGATTTTTTTGGCAACTTCTTTTTCAACACTCTGGGCAATATCGCCGTCCATCCGCGTGCGGGCCTGCTGTTCATCGACTTTGACAGCGGTGACCTGTTGTACCTTGCAGTGCACGCTGAAATCATTTGGGACGGTGCTGAGCTGCAGTCCTTCACGGGGGCGCAACGCCTGCTTCGTTTCAAGGTGTGCGGCATGAAGCGTATTCCTGCCGCGATGCCGCTCAGCTGGGGCCAGGCGAATCTGTCGCCGGTGCTGGAAACCACCGGTGATTGGGGTCCCGCTCCGGTGTTATAGAGCCGGGCGTCGATAATCGGGGGATGACCTCTCCCTCTCCCGACTTCAGCATCCTTTCCTTGCCAGCCCATGTGCTGGCCAATCTTCAGCAGCTTGGCTACCTGAACATGACCCCGATTCAGGCCGCCAGCCTGCCGGTGGCCTTGTTAGGCAAAGACCTGATCGCGCAAGCCAAAACCGGCAGCGGCAAAACAGCCGCCTTCGGCATCGCGCTGCTGGCCAACCTCAATGCGCGGCGTTTTGCCGTGCAGGCCATGGTGCTGTGCCCGACACGCGAGCTGGCCGATCAGGTGGCGACCGAAATCCGCCGCCTCGCACGCGCCGAAGAAAACATCAAAGTCGTGGTGCTGTGCGGCGGTGTGCCGCTGCGCAACCAGACAGCCAGCCTGGAAAACGGTGCGCACATTGTGGTCGGCACGCCGGGCCGCATCATGGACCATCTCGCGCGCGGCCACCTCAATCTGGAAGCGATGAACACCTTGGTGCTTGATGAAGCTGACCGTATGCTGGACATGGGCTTTTTTGACGATATCGCGACCGTTGCCAAACAGTGCCCCAAAGAGCGCCAGACTTTGCTGTTCTCGGCCACTTATCCGGAAGGCATTGCGAAGCTTAGTCAACAATTCATGAAGACGCCGCAAACCATCAGGGTAGAGGCTCAGCATGAAAAAACCAAGATTCAGCAGCGCTGGTACCAGGTGCCCGACAGCGACCATGACGAAGCCCGGCTGGGCGCTGTGGCGCAGGTGCTGCGTCACTTCCGCCCGGCAAGCACGCTGGCGTTTTGCAACACCAAGTCGCAGTGCCGCGCACTGGTCGCTTATTTGAAGGAACAGGGTTTCAGTGCGCTGGCCCTCTTCGGTGAGTTGGAGCAGCGCGAGCGCGACCAGGTGCTGGTGCAGTTTTCAAACCGCAGCTGCTCGGTGTTGGTAGCCACCGACGTTGCCGCACGCGGGCTGGATATTGCGCAGCTGGAGATGGTGATCAACGTGGATGTCACGCCCGACGCTGAGGTGCACATTCACCGTATAGGCCGCACCGGCCGCGCTGATGAAGAAGGCTGGGCTATCAGCCTGGCGAGCATGGACGAGATGGGTTACGTCGGAAAAATTGAAGTGCTGCAAAAAGCCGAGTCCGAATGGCACAAGCTGGGCGAACTGACACCCGCCAGCAATGAGCCGCTGCTGCCGCCCATGGTGACCTTGCAGATCGTCGGTGGCCGCAAGGAAAAAATCCGCGCTGGCGACGTGCTGGGTGCCTTGACGGGTGATGCCGGCAACATCCCGCCGTTCACACGTGAGCAGGTCGGCAAGATCAACGTCAATGAATTCTCCACCTATGTCGCGGTAGATCGCGCTATTGCCAGCCAGGCGCAGCAAAAGCTGTCCAATGGCGGCGTCAAGGGTAAAAGCGTCAAGGTGCGCTTCATGGATGAAGCCTGAGAATACCCATCCAGCGGCGGCACCGCGACCCTGGCTTGCCATCGTGGTGGGTGCCGGCGGCGGGCTCGGTGCGGCCTTGCTGGCGCAGTTGCAGGCAGATGGCTCTTATGCGCGCGTTGTGGCCTTGGGCCGGAGCAGCGATTTGCACATCGATTACGCAGACGAGGCCAGCATCGCCGCTGCGGCGCAGGCGGTTGCAGGTATCTGCGAGCAGTCCGGACTGGAGCTGCGTCTGTTGCTGGTTGCCAGCGGATTTCTGCACGGTGAAGCAGGCCAGCCCGAGCGCAGCTGGAGCCATCTGGAGATGGCCTATCTGCAACAGGTTTTTCTGGTGAACACGCTGGGACCGGCCTTGTTGATCAAACATTTCTTTCCGCTCCTGCCCAAACGCGGACGCTGCGTTGCCGGATTTGTCTCGGCCCGAGTCGGCAGCATTGGTGACAATGCGCTGGGCGGCTGGTACGGCTACCGCGCCTCCAAGGCGGCACTGAACCAACTGGTCAAGACCGCATCAATTGAACTGAAGCGCCGCAACCCGGACAGCGTGTGTGTGGCGCTGCACCCGGGCACCGTGGACACGGCTTTGAGCCAACCTTTCGCCAAAACAGGGCTCAAGGTGCGCCTGCCGCAACAGGCTGCAGCAGAACTGCTGGGCGTGATTACATCCGTGCAGCCTGCGGACACCGGTGCGTTGATGGATTACCAGGGACAGACATTGGCCTTTTGACTGGGCATGAGGCAAATAGGCCCACTGTTTCAATCGCATCCGGCATCGTGTCTGTAGGAGGGCAAGCAACTTGGTGGTCAGACAGGCCGCCTTTGCGTGTGGGCATGCAGCGCTTGTGCTGCGACCGTTTATCCCGACTTGCCAGATACGGTGCCAACGCAGGCTCACAATGACGGGGAGCACTGTTGCCGCACGGCGCGTGCCCTCTTTCGCAACCCGCCTGCACGCCACATCTGTGCGCACAAGGCACCACCCTTTCAGGAACTTCCGCATGGTCAGGCTTAAATTTTCAATTGAACTGGCTTACCAGGTCGCCGACGCAGGGTGTGATTTCCTCTTCAACATCCATGCCGCACAGACCCCCCAGCAAAACGTGCTGAGCGAAACCTTGGGCATCACCCAGATTCTCGAGCCCGATCTGTACACCGACCCGGTCAGCCACAACCGGTATTTGAAATTCAGGGCCACGCCCGGGCCACTGACGGTCAGTTATGGGGCCACTGTGGATGTGCACCACCATCAGGAGCAGCCGGACAACCTTCCGGAAATTGGTGTGCTGCAATTGCCGGGGCAAGTGTTGCCTTACCTTTACCCGAGTCGTTATTGCCAGTCAGACCGGTTGCACCGGCTGGCGGTCAAGGAATTTGGGCAGTTGCGCCAAGGCTACAGCCGGGTCCAGGCGATTCGGGACTGGGTCAACCAGCGCGTTACCTTCACATCCAACAGCTCTACCGGCTACACCACCGCAGTGGACACGCTGATTGATGAGGCCGGCGTTTGTCGCGATTTTGCCCATCTGATGATTGCGCTGTGCCGCGCGGTGAATATTCCTGCGCGTTTTGTCAGTGGCATCGACTACGGCGCCGACCCGGCCCTGGGCCCGACAGACTTTCACGCCTATGTGGAGGTGTACGTGGGCCACCGCTGGTACATGTTTGACCCCTCAGGCACTGCCATCCCCATGGGGTTTGTGCGTTTTGCAACCGGGCGCGACGCGGCTGATGCGGCGTTCGCGACGTTGTTCGGTGGGGTCAGCGCTTCCGCGCCAATGATTGGCATTGAGGCTTTGCCGGACGACCAGGGCAACCTGGTCATGCCACAACACCTCAGTGACGCCTTGTCCAGCGCGGGGGCTGACGACTAGGACGCTGGAGGGCTCCGCGCTCAGGCGTCCTGCCCGGTGGCTGCGCGGCGACGCCGCTCCAGCCAGGCCTGAAGCTCGCCGACCACACCCTTGCGGAAAGCCAGCACACAGATCACGAAGATCACGCCGATGATCACCGTGACCCAGGAACCGACCTTGTCGGCCAGCAGGTTTTGCAGCGCGATCACAATTCCTGCGCCAACGACCGGACCGAAGAAAGTCCCTACGCCACCCAACAGGCTCATGAGGATCACTTCACCCGACATGGACCAATGCACGTCGGACAGCGTGGCAAAACCCATCACCAGCGTCTTGAGAGATCCGGCAAGACCAGCCAGACCGGCTGAAAGCACAAAGGCGAGCAATTTGTAGCGGTCAACTTCGTAGCCCAGTGAAATGGCGCGGGGTTCGTTCTCCCGAATCATCTTGAGCACCTGGCCAAAGGGCGAGTTGACAATACGCGCGATCGCCAGGAAGCAGGCCACAAAAATTGCCAGCACCACGTAGTACATGGTTTGATCGACGTCGAGCGGAATCAGGCCGAACAGCTTGCCGCGTGGCACGCCCTGCAAGCCGTCTTCTCCGCCGGTAAATGACGCTTGCAGGCAGATGAAAAACACCATTTGCGCCAGCGCCAATGTGATCATGGCGAAGTAAATACCCTGCCGGCGTATGGCAATCAGGCCGAACACCAGGCCAATGAAGGCCGCCACGATGACGCCTGCAAGAATGCCCAGCTCAGGCGTGAAACCCTGCGACTTGATGAAGTAGCCGGTCACATAGGCCGAAAAGCCGAAGAAGGCCGCATGCCCGAATGACAGCAGGCCAGTAAAGCCCAGCAGCAGGTTGAAGGCGCAGGCAAACAGTGCGAAGCACAGAAGCTTCATGACAAATACGGGGTACAGGCCCAGCATGGGCGCCAGCAGCGCAAAGGCCAGCAAGGCTATGTAGGTGATGCGGGTGTATTTGGCGATGGAGGTCATGGAAGTAGAAGACATGGGTCAGGCTTCCTTGCCGAACAGGCCTGCAGGTCGCAGCATCAGGACAATGACCATGACAACAAACACTACGACGCTCGATGCCTCGGGGTAGAACACGCGGGTCAGGCCTTCAACCACGCCCAGCGCCAGCCCGGTGATCACCGAGCCAAGGATGGAGCCCATGCCGCCGATGACAACAACCGCAAACACAACGATGATCAGGTTAGAGCCCATGAGTGGCGAAACCTGGATGATGGGTGCCGCCAACACACCAGCCAGTCCGGCAAGCGCGGCGCCGGCGCCGTAAGTCAACATCACCATCAGCGGCACATTGACGCCAAAAGCCTGCACCAGCTTTGCGTTTTCGGTACCGGCGCGCAGGTAGGCGCCCAGACGGGTACGTTCAATCAGGAACCAGGTGCCCAGGCACACCACAAGCGAGGCAAACACCACCCAGGCGCGGTAGTTGGGCAGCACCATGAAGCCCAGATTGGTTGCGCCAGAGAGAAGCTCGGGCACAGGATAAGACTGCCCCGAAGCGCCATACAGCTCGCGGAACACGCCTTCCAATATCAGTGACAGGCCGAAGGTGAGCAACAGTCCGTACAAGGGATCAAGCCCATACAGGTGTTTGAGGAAAAGCCGTTCGATGGCAACGCCGAGGACGCCCACCGCGAGCGGCGCCAGGATGAGCGCGAACCAGTAGTTCACGCCCCATTGGTCGAGCATGATCCATGCTGCAAAGGCGCCCAGCATGTACAGCGCGCCGTGCGCAAAGTTGACGATGTCCAGCAGGCCAAAGATGACCGCCAGCCCGAGGCTGAGCATGGCGTAAAAGGCGCCGTTGACCAGGCCCAGCAGAAGCTGACCTAGAAATGCCTGATGCGGGATACCGAATATTTCCATAACCACCAATGAGTCAAATTCACAAGTCGCAGCCGACTCCGCGCCGGCTGCTTCCTGATCAACCGATTACTTTTTGCACTTGGACTCGGCCACCGTGGTGAAGGCCTGCTCGCCAGGCACTTTGGATACCAGTTTGTAGTAGTCCCATGGTGTGGTCGATTCCTTGCTTGACTTGACCTGGTACAGGTACATGTCGTGAATCATGCGGCCGTCAGCACGGATCTGGCCTTTGTTGTAGAAGTCATCGATCTTCATGCCCTTGAGCGTGGCCATCACCTTGTCGGCATCGGTGGTGCCGGCGGTTTGAACAGCTTTGAGGTAGCTGGTGGTTGCGGAGTAATCAGCGGCTTGCAGGCTGGAAGGCATGCGTTTGTATTTGTCAAAGAAGCGCTTGGCAAACTTGCGCGATGCGTCGTCCTGGTTCCAGTACCAGCTGTCAGCCAGTTGCAGGCCTTCGGTGTTGGCCAGGCCCAGGCTGTGCACGTCGTTGATGAACACCAGCAGCCCGGCAATCTTCATGGTCTTGTTGATGCCGAATTCCTTGGCCGCTTTCATGGCGTTGGTGAAGTCACCGCCGGCGTTGGCCAGGCCGAGGATCTGGGCTTTGGAGCCTTGCGCCTGCAGCAGGAAAGAGGAGAAGTCCGACGCATTGAGCGGGTGGACGACGGAACCTGCAACCGTGCCGCCATTGGCCTTCACCACCGTGGTGGCGTCGGCTTCGAGGGACTTGCCGAAAGCGTAGTCGGCCGTGAGGAAGTACCAGTTCTTGTTGCCGGCCTTGACCAGTGCCGAGCCGGCCACCTTGGCCAGGGCCACGGTGTCGTAGGCGTAGTGAATGTTGTAGTTCGAGCAGTCTTCGTTGGTCAGGCGGGCGGAGCCGGCGCCGATCACGATGAAAGGACGTTTCTTTTCAGTCGCAACCTTGGACATGGCAATGGCCGTTCCCGAGTTGGTGCCACCCATCAGCATGGACAGGCCGTCTTTGTCGATCCACTCTCTAGCCTTGGAGCTGGCGACGTCGGCCTTGTTCTGGTGGTCAGCGCTCAGAACCTCGATCGGGCGACCCAAGACCTTGCCGCCGAAATCCTGCGCAGCCCATCTGACCATTTCGGCGCCGGCGGGACCGTCAATGTCGGCGTAAAGGCTGGACATGTCGGTGATGAAGCCGATCTTGACCGGACCGGTATTTTGGGCAAATGCGCTCACGGCGCCAAGGCCGATGGCCAGGGATGCGACAAGGGTTTTAAGTTTCATTTTGAAGTCTCCGGGTGTAAAAAGAAAAAAGTCAGGGGGAAAACAGGGGGCCGGCCCTGAGGGCCTACACCCCGAGGTACTCCTGAAGCATTCCCATGTTCTGGGTCAGCTCAGACTGGGCAAATTGCTTGACGATGTGGCCATGCTCCATGATGTAGAAGCGATCAGCCAGCGGCGCGGCGAAGCGGAAATTTTGTTCGACCAGAACGATGGTGTAGCCCTTGGCCTTGAGTGTGCGAATCATTTCTGCGAGTTTTTGCACGATGACCGGAGCCAGGCCCTCGGAGATTTCGTCAAGCAGCAGCAGGCGCGCGCCGGTGCGCAAAATGCGCGCCACGGCCAGCATTTGCTGCTCGCCGCCCGAGAGTCGGGTGCCGGGGCTGGTGGCGCGCTCTTTCAAATTGGGAAACATCGCGTAAATTTCTTCGAGGCTCATGCCACCCGGCGCAATGGTGGGCGGCAGCATCAGGTTTTCTTCTGCTGTGAGGCTGGCAAAAATGCCGCGCTCTTCGGGGCAGTAGCCAACCCCCAGACGTGCAATCTTGTGCGGGGCCAGCTTGATGGCCTCTTCGCCGTTGATCCTGATTGAGCCCTTGCGTGTGCCGGTCAAGCCGACGATGGCGCGCATGGTGGTGGTGCGCCCGGCGCCATTGCGTCCCAGCAGGCAGACGACCTCGCCTTCGTTGACCGAGAGGTCTACACCGTGAAGGATGTGG
The DNA here is from genome assembly GCA_046598365.1 of Polaromonas sp. Taxonomy (GTDB): domain Bacteria; phylum Pseudomonadota; class Gammaproteobacteria; order Burkholderiales; family Burkholderiaceae_C; genus Polaromonas. The sequence goes on from JBKJIV010000099.1 coordinate 41,461, forward strand.
GATTCACCGTACCAGGCATGCAGGTCCGTGATGCGCAGGAGTTCTTTGGACATCTAGTGCGCTCCCTGCAAAGCTGCATCGGTCGTGCCCATATAGGCCTCGATAACCAATGGATTCGCAGAGACTTCTGCATAGGGCCCATCAGCAATGATGGCACCGCGCTGCAGCACCGTGATGCGGTCGGCAATGGAGGCCACCACACTCATGTTGTGCTCGACCATCAAGATCGTGCGGCCAACAGAAACCTTTTTGATCAACTCTGTCACCCGGTGCACGTCTTCATGCCCCATGCCCTGCGTGGGTTCATCCAGCAGCATCAGCTCGGGCTCAAGCGCCATGGTGGTGGCCAATTCAAGTGCGCGTTTACGGCCATACGGCAGGTTGACCGTCATCTCGTCAGCGAAGTTTTGCAGATCGACTTCGGTGAGCAGTTGGCGCGCGCGATCGTGCAAGTGAACAAGCGTGTCTTCTGCTTTCCAGAAATGAAACGAAGTACCCAGATTGCGTTGCAGCGCCGCGCGCACGTTTTCCAGCACAGTCATGTGCGGAAATACGGCCGAGATTTGAAACGAGCGCACGATGCCGCGCCGCGCTGTCTGTGCAGGTTTTTCCGCTGTGATGTCGGTGCCATTGAAAACAATGGTGCCCGCAGTCGGGGTCAGGAACTTGGTCAGCAGATTGAAGAACGTGGTTTTACCCGCGCCGTTGGGGCCGATCAGTGCATGGATGTGGCCACGCTGAACCTTCAGGTCCACCTTGTTGACAGCCACGAACCCCTTGAATTCCTTGGTCAACCCGCGTGTCTCAAGAATAAACTCCGCTGACAAATTGCTCTCCGGCTACAGAAGTTGAAGTGACGAACACACGGGTCCGTAACTGAGAGGTGGATGCTAACGAGCAGGGGTGTGCTGCGTGAGCGGGTTAGGACTTAGGTAGTTTTACGTGCCGCCATACAGCGCGCAACTTGGGAGAGAGGGGGAACGGTTTCAGCTGTCGCTCGGGGGAAAGTATTCCGTCAGATTTTTGTCAGAAAAGGTAAGTCTCACGCCAGGCCAGAGGGCTCACCTCTTTCGGCGGCGCGGAGTTTGTCCTTTTTGTTGGGACGTTTACCTTTGATTCCGCCGGTTGACGGGGCGGCCGTTGCCTCGGTATGCTGTGGCTCGAACCCCTCGATCTGCTCGCGTGGCAGATTGAGTCCTTGGCGTTTTTCGATCAGTCGGAAGTGCGCTTCAGTCTCGGCGCTGACAAAGCTTAAGGCCACGCCGCTTTGCCCGGCCCGGCCCGTGCGGCCTATGCGGTGAATGTAGTCAACCGGCGAACGTGGAAGGTCGTAGTTCACCACCACGGGCAGCTCGGCAATGTCCACACCGCGGGCGGCAACGTCGGTGGCTATCACCACTTTCAGACGTGAAGCCTTGAAGTCCGCCAGCACCTGCGTGCGTTTGCCCTGACTCAGCTCGCCATGAAAAGGCTCTGCGTTGATGCGGACCTTGCGCAATTTGTCAGCGACGATTTCTGCGGCGTGTTTGGTGGCCACAAAAACAAGCACTCGCTTCCAGCCGTTTTGTTCAATGAGGTGGCGCAGCAGCTGCGTGCGCCGCCCTGCATCCACGGAAATGGCACGCTGGGCAATGTCCGGCTTGCCTTGCGCCTCGGGCAGGCCTTCAATGCGAACCGGGTCGCGCAGCATTTGGTCAGCGAGCGCCTGGACGCTGGCTGGAAAGGTGGCCGAGAAGAACAGGTTTTGCCGCTGGGCCGAAAGCAAAGCCAGGATGCGCCCCAGCTCTTCTGCAAAACCCAGATCCAGCAGGCGATCGGCTTCGTCAAGCACCAGAGCCGAGACGCCGGACAGAACGAGCGCGTTCTGCCCGATCAAGTCCAGCAGGCGGCCCGGTGTTGCGACCACGATGTCGGTTCCGCCCCGCAGGTGCATCATTTGCGGATTGATGGACACGCCGCCAAACAAGGTGGACACCTTCACGGCGCGCGGCAGTTGCTGCGCGAACCCCCGGATCGTTTCACCGACCTGCGCGGCCAGTTCGCGGGTGGGCACCAGAATCAGCACCCGCAACCGCTTTGGCTTCTCGGCGGGTGTTTGCTGAAGTAGCTGCAGCAGCGGCAAGGCAAAGGCAGCGGTTTTGCCAGAACCCGTCTGCGCTGAACCCAACACGTCGCGGCCCTGCAGCACGGCAGGAATGGCGCTTGCCTGGATGGCGGTGGGGGTGGCGTAGGCTTTGGCGCTGACCGCGCCAAGCAGTGCAGGGGACAAGCCCAGTGAGGAAAATGGCATGGGTAAAGAGCTTTTTGAAGATGGCTGCGGCCCGCAGAGAGCCAGTCGCATGAGGCCCAGTTTAAGCTTGCGCGCCCCACTGGCCTGGCGCGAGCAAGGTCGCATAATCGAGGGCTTGCAAATCAGCGCTCTGAGGCTTGATCAGCGTCCGACATAAAGGCAGCCGTGAAAAAAACATTCAAACTAAATATCGAAGGCAAAAATCGCGACCGCGTGCTTGACGCCGTCAAGCATGACATCCGAAAGTACGTCAAAAGGCAGCGTCGTGTTGCGTTGCCAGAGGGAGTCGATTTTTGGGACTTTGACTGCCGCTTTGGTGCCACGGAAGAAAGCGCTGAAGTGGTCCATTTCGCAACCATCATGCCCTTGGTGGATGCCGTCGCCAAAGAAGGCGGCGACTCGTTCTATCTTGAACTGCTGGCCAAGGCAGGCCATCGCACAGCCCGACCTGTTGCGCCGGAAGGAAACGCGCAGGAGCAGGAGCAGGACCGACAGAGCTGAGTTTGCCGCTTGATCAGGCGTAGGGCAGGGTGATACGCAGGGCCTGAAAAACTTGCATCGCCGCCCACGCGTCGTTGGCGGCATACACAATCTGGCTTTCCGTGAGTTGGCGGTTGGCCCAGTTGGACGTAGTGGCTTTTCTTGACTTCAGAAAACGGCGGTTGAAGAGAACGGCCACAGCGCCCCGCACGCCAAGCTCTTTGGCGTAACCCTTTTTCCTGAACACCACGTTCAGGTCGAGCACGTTTTGGGGCTCCACACCAAGAGTGCGGCGAATCTGCTGATGATCGCCAGCAAGTCCGAAGCCCACTTTGGCAATGCTGTGTGACTCCAGTAAGGCCGAAACCACCTCGCGGCAACCGGGGTCGTCCAGCTGGAAGATATAGGCCTTGTCCAGCGTGGCAAGCTGCACAATGTGCGGCCCTTCGGATACCTGGTCCCTGAGAAAAGTGGGCTTGGATTCAGTATCAAATCCCAGCACCTGGCGGGAGGCCAGAGCTTGAAAGGCTTGGTCGGCTTGCTCGTGTGTGTTGACGACAACGATGTCGGCCAACGTCAACCGCTCCAAGGGCTCCAGCGCCGCCAGTTCCTCCTTGGTTGGCGAAGGGATATGTGGCACGGCTTATTGTTCGGCGAAGGCACGTTCGATGACAAAGTCGCCTGGCTTGGAGGTGTTGCCTTCCTTGAAGCCTTGCGTTTCCAGCAGGTGCTTCAAGTCCTTGAGCATGCCCGGGCTGCCGCAAATCATCACGCGGTCGTGGGCCGGGTCCATTGCTGGAAGATTCAGGTCGGCAAACATTTTGCCGTTGACTATCAGGTCCGTCACGCGGCCCATGTTGCGGTAGCTTTCCCGGGTCACGGTCGGGTAATAAAGAAGTTGCTTGGCAACCAGTTCGCCCAAAAATTCATGCTGGGGCAGGTGGTCAACCACCAGGTCGTGGTAGGCCAACTCGTCCGCCTGGCGCACGCCATGCACCAGCACAATTTGCTCAAACTTTTCATAAGTGGCGGGATCGCGAATGATGCTCATGAAGGGCGCCAGACCGGTACCGGTTGACAGCAGGTACAGCCGCTTGCCGGGCAACAAGTAGTCAATGACCAGCGTGCCCGTGGGTTTACGTCCCACGATGATCTTGTCGCCGACCTTGACGTGCTGCAGCCGGGAGGTCAGTGGGCCGTCGGGCACCTTGATGCTGAGAAACTCAAGATGCTCTTCGTGGTTGGGGCTGACGATGCTGTAGGCCCGCAGCAGGGGCTTGTCGTTGACCCGAAGGCCAATCATCGTGAAGTGGCCGTTGCTGAAACGCAGGGACTTGTCGCGGGTGGTGGTGAAAGTAAACAGCTTGTCCGTCCAGTGATGGACGGACAAGATGGTTTCTTCGTTAAAGGCGCTCATGGTCGGGGATAACTCGGTGGTTGATGACTTTGGCGTCGGAAACGACGCACTCCGGATTATCCGTTTTCTTTGTCACCGCGCCGCGGCGGCCCGGTCGAGCCCTCAGGAGAATGCGGCAATACCGGTGATCGCCCGGCCAATGATCAGCGCGTGCACGTCGTGTGTGCCTTCGTAAGTGTTGACCACTTCCAGGTTGACCAGGTGGCGCGCAACGCCAAACTCGTCGCTGATGCCGTTGCCACCCAGCATGTCGCGCGCCATGCGGGCAATGTCCAGCGCCTTGCCGCAGGAGTTGCGCTTCATGATGGAGGTGATCTCCACCGCCGCCGTGCCTTCGTCCTTCATGCGGCCCAGGCGCAGGCAACCCTGCAGGCCCAGTGCAATCTCGGTTTCCATGTCGGCGAGTTTTTTCTGGATCAGCTGGTTGGCTGCCAGTGGCCGGCCAAACTGCTTGCGGTCCAGCGTGTACTGGCGCGCCTTGTCGAAGCAGTCTTCGGCCGCGCCCAGCGCGCCCCAGGCAATGCCGTAACGCGCTGAATTGAGGCAGGTGAATGGCCCCTTGAGGCCGCGCACGTCGGGAAACGCGTTTTCCTCGGGGCAAAACACCTCGTCCATGACGATTTCGCCTGTGATGGATGCGCGCAGCCCGACCTTGCTGTGAATCGCCGGGGTGCTCAGGCCCTTGCTGCCCTTGTCCAGCACAAAGCCGCGGATCGCGCCTTCGTCGTCCTTGGCCCAGACCACAAACACATCGGCGATCGGGCTGTTGGTGATCCACATTTTGCTGCCAGACAGCGCGTAGCCGCCCGGCACTTTTTTGGCGCGCGTGATCATGCTGCCGGGGTCCGAGCCGTGGTTTGGCTCGGTCAGGCCGAAGCAGCCTATCCATTCGCCGCTGGCGAGTTTGGGAAGGTATTTTTGCTTGGTTGCTTCGTTGCCAAACTCGTTGATCGGCACCATGACCAGCGAGGACTGCACACTCATCATGGAGCGGTAGCCGGAGTCGACCCGCTCAACCTCACGCGCCACCAGGCCGTAACAGACGTAGTTCAGGCCGGCGCCGCCGTAGGCCTCGGGAATCGTCGCACCCAGCAGGCCCAATGCACCCATCTCGCGAAAAATTGCGGTGTCGGTTTTTTCGTGGCGGAAGGCCTCCAGCACGCGCGGCGCCAGCTTGTCCTGGCAGTAGGCGCTCGCGGATTCGCGCACCATGCGTTCGTCGTCGCTCAGTTGCTGGTCCAGCAGCAACGGGTCGGCCCAGTGGAAGCTGGCTTTTTTGTGGGAAGGGCTCATGTCGGTCTCCAAAAGGTGTTTGGGCGGTCTGTGTGCGAAAATCGCAACTCAGGCAAGCCTTGAATTTTTGACTGTCTTAGAGCATACGACGAGCATGTGCCACGACGCAAGCCATTAATTGGAACAGACCTGTGCAAGAACTGAACTTCGAGAGGTGCGACTGACCATGCGACGCAGCATTCCTTCGACCACCGCGCTGGCCCTGTTTGAAGCGGCCGCGCGCCACCAGAGTTTCACCCAGGCCGCGCAGGAGCATTCGGTCACACAAAGCGCGGTGTGCCGGCAGATTGCGGGGCTGGAGGACTTTCTTCAGGTCAAGCTGTTCCGGCGTACCAAACGTGGCGTTCTGCTCACCGAAGCGGGCACCAACTACGCCCGCAACGTGCGTGCCCGACTGGACGATGTCGAGCGCGACACACTGGCGCTGATGGCCACAGGTGGCGCGGGCGGCGCGCTGGAACTGGCTGTGGTGCCAAGCTTTGCTGCCAAATGGCTGGTGCCCCGGCTTGGGGATTTTTATCGCCGCTACCCCGGCATGTCGGTTCATCTGTCGTCGCGCACCCGACCATTTTTGTTTGCAGATACTGCGCTGGACGCTGCGATTTTTGCCGGCGAGGCTGGCTGGCCCGGCACAGAGTCCTGCTTTTTGATGGACGAACCCCTGGTGGCAGTGGGTAGCCCGGCGCTGGTGAAAACCCGGCGCGCCTTGAAGGCAGCCGATCTGGCACAACTGCCTTTGCTGCAGATGAGCACCCGCCCTTACGCCTGGCGGCAGTGGTTTGAATCCTTGGGTTTGAGCATCGCCAACGATTTGGTGGGCGCCCGCATGGAGCTGTTTTCAATGACGACGGAAGCGGCCATCCACGGTCAGGGGCTGGCGCTGATTCCACGCTTCCTGATTGAAGAAGAGCTGCGGCAGGGCCGGCTGGTACCGCTGATTGAACACGCGTTTACGAGCGACCGGCGTTATTACTTGATCTATCCGGAGCAGAAATCAGACAACGCGGTGATGGCCTTGTTTCGTGGCTGGCTGCTTGAGGAAGCCGGCCGCTACCGCGATCAGCTGTCTGCGGTCTGAGACCAGGCGTGATCGGTGTCGCAGGCGCCGCAGAGGCACGACAGCCGCAGTTTGATGAATCAAACAGGGTTCAAGCCCTTGCCATACCTGCGTAAGTAGCTATTAAATGCATAGCGAAAATTCAACCATGCAATATGAGACGATTACCACCATGCAAGATTTCTGGCCTTCCAGCGGTTTTAACCAGCTCCAGCGCAACCCACGCGGCTGGTTGGTGCCCACCGACGACTACCTGCGTTTGTTTCTAGGCCGCCCTGAGCTGGCCTTGGTGCCTGAATCCTGCGCGGCCGAGCAGGCCCTGCACGCCGCCTTGATCGCGGCGCCAATGCGGCCTGTGCCTGAGGCCGAACTGCAAGCGCTGCAGGACGACGATGCGCGCGACAGCTACAGCCTGTTCCTGCGCTTTCGCGACGGCCTGCTGGCCGCCGGCACGCTGGAGGCGTATTACCTCAGCCTGTTCCGAAGCGGCAGCATCAGCATCCCGCCGCTGCTCATCGACCTGTTGGCCCAGGCCATAGGCCGTAACCTGCTCGATGAGGCGACCGATGCCTATGAAGTGCGCGCCGCCGAGATGCTGTTCCTCCCCCAGCGCATCACCACCCAGGACGGGCAAGTGCTGGCAGGCGACCAAGGCCGGCTGGACCTGCTCAATGACACCGGCGGGCTCGGCGACTTCGGGCGTTTTCTGGCGGAGGCGAAAGCCCCGCTGCGCAGCATTGACATGCGGGTACTGACGGACAGCAATGCGCCCGACTACTGGCAGGCCAGTGAGCGCCACGACTTCCTGCTTGACATGACGCATGAAATCAACAACGACCTCAGCCACGGCCTGGTGTTCACCATGACCCGTGCGCGTTCTGGCCTGACAGCGCTGGCCCGGGTGCTGGAGAGGTGGGTGCAGCACTTTCTCGGCGCGGCGGTCAAGATCCGGCCGCTGCAAAAGATTGATGACACCGCGTGGCGCTGGCATGTGGGGCTGGACGTCGACGCCACGGCCTTGCTCAATGACCTGTACGAAGACCGCCCGGTAGAGCCTGAGCGCACGGCGCGCCTGCTGAGCCTCTTCCGGCTTGACTTTGCCGATCCGCAGGAGATGCGCGCCGACGTGACGGGCAAGCCGGTGTACCTGGGATTGATGATGAACGTCGGCCAGTCGGTAAAGCTGAAACCGCAGAATTTGTTGCTGAACCTGCCGCTGAAGGGGACGATGTAAATCGGTTCCGGCCGGCCGGCTGGCCCTTTGCTGACCCGACCGGGGCGCGGTAGCTTAAAATGCTAGGTTCTGCCAATTTTTAATCCGGAGTCTTCCATGTCCAAAAAAATCAGAGTCGAAGCCGACATTTGCGCCCCAAAACCTGTTCCCGCCCCCGGCATGACCCGCACCGCTGG
>JBKJIV010000203.1:0-27585 GCA_046598365.1 Polaromonas sp.
GCACTGGGCATCAAGGTCAGCCGCCACTGCACCTACCACGGGGTGGCGCTCAACGTGGCCATGGACCTGGAACCCTTCTCGCGCATCAACCCCTGTGGGTATGCCGGACTGCAAACCACAGACCTTTCTACAATCGGGGTATCGGCAAGCTGCCAAGAGGCAGCAGATGTTCTGAGCCAAAAGCTCGTGACTTACCTGACGCCCTGACGCTACCCCCCAAGGCAAACACCCATGAGCACCCAAGAAGCTGTCAATCCTGTCGTTCGCGACATCCAGAGCCAGGAAGACTACAACCCGCTGGCCAAACAAAAGGCTGCGGCCAAGCTGTCGCGCATACCGGTCAAGGTCGTGGCGGGCGAAATTCTTAAAAAGCCCGACTGGATTCGCGTCAAGGCCGGCAGCCCGACCACGCGCTTTTATGAGATCAAGCAAATCCTGCGCGAGAACAAGCTCAATACCGTGTGTGAAGAAGCCAGCTGCCCGAATATCGGCGAATGTTTTGGCAAAGGCACAGCCACCTTCATGATCATGGGCGACAAGTGCACGCGTCGCTGCCCGTTTTGCGACGTCGGCCACGGCCGGCCGGACCCGCTGGACGTCAACGAGCCAGAAAACCTGGCCAAGACGATTGCCGCGCTCAAACTCAAGTACGTGGTCATCACCAGCGTGGACCGCGACGACCTGCGTGACGGTGGCTCACAACACTTTGTCGACTGCATCACCCGCACCCGCGAGCTGTCACCGCAAACCACCATTGAAATCCTGGTGCCCGACTTTCGTGGCCGGGACGACCGCGCGCTCGAAATCCTGAAAGCCGCGCCGCCCGACGTGATGAACCACAACCTGGAAACCGCGCCGCGCCTGTACAAGGAAGCGCGCCCCGGCAGCGACTACCAGTTCAGCCTGAATCTGCTGAAAAAATTCAAGGCTTTGCACCCGGATGTGCCGACCAAAAGCGGCATCATGGTCGGCCTGGGCGAAACCGACGAAGAAGTCCTGCAGGTCATGCGCGACATGCGCGAGCACAACATCGACATGCTGACGATTGGCCAGTACCTGGCGCCGTCCACCAGCCACCTGCCTGTGCGCCGCTATGTGCACCCCGACACCTTCAAGATGTTCGAAACCGAAGCCTACAAGATGGGCTTCACCCACGCCGCTGTTGGCGCGATGGTGCGCTCCAGCTACCACGCCGATGAACAAGCCATGGCTGCAGGTGTGGGGGTAACGTCAACCGCTCCGGGCAAAGCGCTCTGATGTTTGCAAACCTGGGGGTGTGCAAACGGGGCGCCCGGGTATTGACGCTTGCGGTGCTGGCCGGGCTCTGCGGGTGTGGCATCGCCGAGGCGAATGCCGCCACCTTGCAGGCCGTAACAGGCACGGTCAGCGTGGTCCGGGCGGGCGTCCTGGTGCCTGCCGTCAACGGGATGCGCCTGTTGGCCGGTGACGAGTTGAGAAGTGCTGTTGACAGCAACGACGCAGGCGAGGCGCTGGTGAGGTTTGACGATGGCGGTTTCCTGGCCATTCGCACGGGCGCTGCGATGCAGATCAAACGGCTGCCGCCACAAGAAGCTCTCGCGGCAGCGGGCACTGCGGTGCTCAATTCGGCGGTCTACCTGATACGCGGCGGCATGCGCTACGTCACCGGCAAGACCGCACCCCGATACGCCATCGTTTTTGAAACACCAACGGCCACCATCGGGATTCGCGGTACCGACCTTGAAATCCTGATCAGTGAACTGGCCGTGCTGGACAACAATCCCGGCACCTATTTGAAGGTCAACACCGGCGCGGCCAGTATCACCGCGCCAAACGGCGCTGTGGTGGAGGTGTTGCCGGGTGAGGTGGCCTATGGCGGCGAGCCGGAGCTTACCGCCCGTGGTTTTGGTGCGGTTCGGCGGAGCGCCGCGAGAAAAGTGCCGGCACCCACCGAAGGGCTTTTCAAGCCCTCCAGCCTGGACCAGTTAATGCAGTAAGAGCCGGAAGTGGCAGTACGCGTGCACAAGTGCTGATCTGTCTTCAGCCTTGAAGCTTTACGCTTCTTGCGGCGAGGTCAGCCTATCTTTGGCAGTCGATTGTGAGCCAGCAACGATAGGCGAGGCAGCCGAAACAACAAGAGCAAGTAGCCATTTTCATTTCACTTCCTCAACTGACACCATGGCCGCGCCAAATGCGTCCGAGCACAGCGGATTATTTTTGCGGCTTGCATCGCTTGAACATGCCTGGCTGGTCACTGCGCGAGATGTGCTCATCAAGGCGCCTAATTTTGCGCGACCCTCCGCGTCGTTGAGTGACGCCACAAACGGGCCGGCCTTGCCGGGCAGTTGCATCAAGTCGCGCGGGCCATCAGCCACCATGACCAGCAGGTTGTCAGTGCCCGCCGGACCGCTGGCTCTAACGCGCCAGTTGGGACCGGGCAAAGCCAATTTTTGTCCCGCTTCAATTTTGTTATTTTGGTCCAAATCGTTGGGGAAAAGCAAATAGGTCGATTTGTTGTCAGAGCCAATCATGGCTACGTAAACATAGCCGGCGCGGTCTGATTGAACAGACATATCGAGCACGTCTTGTCCGATTTTGAGGCGACTTTTGGCAACATTCACCTGCACCTTGCGCTTGGCATCGCGTTGGCTAAATAGTTGGCGCAACGCTTGCTCGCCCGTTAATTCTGGCGGTGCAGCCGGTACAGCAACTACAGGCGCGGGGGCCGCCCCCGCCACAGGCGTTTGACTGGCCAAGCCAAACCAGGCAGGTACGAACCCGGCGTTTCCGGTGAGCATGATGTTGTGTGCCTTGAAGTTGGCGTCGTTCAGCAAACGCTTGTTGATTTTGTCTTGTGCGCACTGACGTATTTCGTTCATGTCAATTGCGCCTGAACCGTCAATGTCGTTGGCATCGCGCAGCATGCAGTCACGCATGAACTGGGTGGCCAGACCGCCTTTGAGTGAGTCGTCGAAACTGATTTCGTTTTCACGCGAGGCACTGACGTGAATGATGTCTTGCGGCAGCGCGCCTGCGCTGACGCTCTCCACCGTGAGGTTACGCGTTTTGACGTTGACCGGGCGACTGCATTCCTCGCTGATATTGGCCACCTTGGCGCGCAGCAGGCCTTCGTCATTAGCGTTGCCTAGCGGGTCAATCTTGCTGCCTGCAATGCCAATGCCACGGGTACGCACCGTTGACGCGTTGCTGACGATGCCGCCGGAATGACAGGCGTCGTACATCACGAACAATTTGTCGGTTTTGTTGGTAATGGGTTTGAGAAGGCTGGCCATTTCGCGGTTGGTCAGTAGCGCGCTGGATGTACCTTCGTAGGCCAGCAGCGCCTCCACGCAGCCACCCGACGCGGCGTCGTTCGAGCGGGTACCGTGACCAGAATAGTGAATAAACACGCGGTCGCCGTCTTGCACCCGTCCATCCAGCGATTTGAGGGCAGCGCGGATGTTGTCGCCGGTGGCTTGTTCGTCTTGCAGGTAGGTGATATTGCTCGCCGGCACCTGCATGGCTTGGGCCATTTGTGTCGCACTTTCTTTGTCGATGCGGGCACCCGGCAGATCTGAAACGGCCGGGTCACCATATCGGCTGATGCCGATAATGAGCGCGTGCCGGTTGCTACGCGGACCAATGCCCCGCGTGCGCAATGTGGCCGCGGCGTTGCCGCCGGCTTGACGGCCACTGTCAACACCAGACACACTGGATGCGCCTTCCGGCAAGTTCAGCGCATTGGCGCGCGCCCAACCACGCACGCCAGCAGACTCCACCCAAGCCCAACCGCCCTCCAGGCCAAGCACCTGCAGCACAGCACCCGATGCGACGCTGCCAAGCACCGCACTGGAGCCGAGCTTGTCGGCACGGATATCAGTCGCCCGCAAAGTAGTGGTTGTTTGGGCCCGCGCCTGGAGGCTTGCTGTCGCCGCCGCGAGTGTGGCCAGCACCCCCATTGCAAAAAAAATGTGGCTGAGGACATTGCCTGGACGACATTTCATGAAGTTGTTCCTTGAAACAAGAGCCCAGATAACACCTTGCACTGGGAGCGCACCCAGGCGCATGGTGACCGGCGCAAATAATCGTGGCTGTCTACGCCACTGCATCAATTGTTGAGATTAACGATTCGTACTCGGCGGTTTTCTGCTGCCTGCGGATCGGCTGCGTTGGCCGGCTCTGTAGCGCCCTTGCCAGCAGCTACCAGCCGGCTTTCCTGCACGCCGTTACTGGCCAAAAAAGCGCGCACGGCATCGGCCCGCTGCTGGCTGAGTTTGAGGTTGTAGTCGGGCCGGCCTTTGGCGTCGGTGTGGCCTTCAACCGCAAATTTTGAATCCAGCAACTCTTTGGATCGCAGTGCCTGGGCCAAGTTGGTCAAGGCCTGCTGGCTTTCAGGTTTGACTGTCGCCGAGTTGAAGTCAAACTGAATCAGCAGCGACAGCGACGGCTTGGCTTCGGGTGCAACAGATTCAATTGTCAGGTTGCGCAGGCTGCGAGTTCGGGGTGGTGGTTGGGTTTTGAGCTGCTCCACCATGTCGGCGGCGCTCAAAGGCGTTTGGGCGTGCAGCGGTATTTGCAGCAAGCCGGCGATAAAAACGGCCAGCAAGGTCAGGCGGAGAAAAGAACCCGAACGATTCGACATGAAAACCCTTGCTAATCAGTAGCTCGCCAAGCAGGCGGGCTAGCTGCGATCTGCTTTTAAAGAAACCATCTCATGGCGCTCGCTGCGAATAATCTGTCTCCAGCGGTTGCGCCCGATCGTCTCAAACTTCACGGCTGCTCCGTACCGCGGGTCCACCCAGATGGTCGTATCGAAAGTAATGCCGCTTGAAGAGTAGAGAGTTTGACGCAAGACGTAAGTCTGGAACGTTCCGGCAGGCACAGTCACGGTTTCACGACCGACGATCTTGCTCTCCAACTGGAGTTCGTACACATTACCGTCAGTAGAACCATTGGAGGAGCGTCCACTCCATTTTTTACCCACCTGCAACTCAACTGGCAGTCCTCCAAGCGGCGGGTCAAACGTTCCCCTCTGATTTTTAATGGCGCTGCTGAGTACCGTCTGTATAACGTTGCCGTTATTTAACTTGACAATATCGCCTTCAATCGAGGTCACGCGGTTGGTGTATTTTTCACCACGCACGTTCGTCAACGCATCGCTGATCTGAAACTCAAACACATCACCAACCTTGTAGCGTGGCCCGCGGTAGCCCAAGCTGGCATCTTGCCCCTGGCCCAAACTTGCCACCACGTTTGAGACGGCCAGTTGGTCAAGCTGGTACTGCGCGGCTTCAGCAAACTCACCCGAGCTCGGAAAGCGCAGCAAGAAGTTGTAGAAGTCGTCCGCTTTTTTACTGCCCTTGATGGCGTCCCAAGCCGCTTTGGCTTCTACGTACGCCAGTTCTTTCAGCACCTTGGGGTCAGCAGGTTTACTCAGGGCTGCTACTTGCACCGCCTGTTGCTCGCGGGCGATATCGGCCAGGCGCTGTTGTTCTCTGGCCTGCGCTTCTGTTGCCAGGCGAGCTTTTTCTTTGGCCAGCTCCATAGCCAGCAACAGCTCACGCTCTTTGGCCAGCGCCTCTTGCGCCAGGCGCTGCTGGTCTCGGATTTTGGCTTCGGCGGCCAGTTTTTCCTGCTCTTTGGCTTTGGCGGCGGCCCCCTGGCGCTCGGCTTCCTTCAATCTCAGGTCGGCCGCGATGCGCTGCTGCTCCAACACTCTGGCCTCGGCCTGCTGGCGTTCGCGCTCTTTGGCCAGCGCGGCTTGCTGGACTCGCTCCAGCGCTTGGGCTTCCAGTGCCAGGCGTTTTTGCTCCGTCTGCCGCACCTCGGCCGCCATCCGTTCCAGGTCTTCTGGCTTGATGGTGTATTTGACGCCGTCGTTGAAGAAAAAATCATCCTCCAGCGAGGTGGACTCCCAAGGAATTTGTCTGCCGTTGCTTTGCTTGCGCACGTTCAGCCGCACACGCTTGAATACATCTTCAATCTTGGCCGTTGGGCGTTTAAGTTCCTGCAACAAAAACTGGGTGTACAAGCCGTTGCCGCTTTGTGCGTCGCCGTCTTCGGCCACATTGCCGGGTGCCGTGGCGTAAGCCAAAAACGTGCTGGGCGGCGCGTCCAGCTGGGCCAACCCTTTGGCCGAACTGGTGTCCTTGCCAAAAGGGTTGTCGCGGCAGGCATCCAGCACCACGATGTTCATGCGGTTGCCCGCAGCTTTGAACACTTCGACCACGCTGCTGAGGTCAATGGCCTGCTTGGGCACGTCAGCGGCGCTTTTCAGGTTCGCATCAATCGGCACCATGTAGTTGCGCCAGTCAAGCTGCAAGCCGTGACCTGCGTAGTACAGCATGCCCACGCCCTGCTTGCCTTTGAGGATGTCACTGACCTTGCTGATGGCTGCAGACATTTGCGCCTTGTTGCCGTCACGCAGCTCCACCACCTGAAAGCCGAGGCGGCGCATCACGTCGCTCATGGCTTGCGCGTCATTGGCGGGGTTGAGCAGCGGCGCATTGGCATAAGCCGAGTTGCCAATAATCAACGCCACCCGAACATCAAACGGAGCCTGCGCCGATGCAGCCGCAGTGACCAAGACCGCAGCCAGCGCCGTCGATCGCAACAAGGGGCGCTCCAAGCGGGCACGAACGCTGCGCAAAACGGCGTGAGCGCGACGGCGGTGGAGCTTGACGAAGGAGTGCACAGGTGTTGGAGGCACGGGTCTTGGCGGACTCTGAAGGTTGTTACTTGGCGGAGTATGTATCGATTTGTTATTCTTGCGAACAAAAAACAAAATGACAAGCGTCCTTTGAAACACGCGGTGTGGTGAGCATCACCCGAGGCAAGCCATTCGCTACCAATACAGGAGCAACTTAAGACCGTTGGTGTTGGGCTGCAGCCAAAACCGCCCAAAAATCATGAAAACCATACGTCTGCAGCAGAATTCTGTTGGGATTGTTGCTTTGACGCTCGTTAACCGGGGAATTGGGGAGCAAGACGACGAGTCGACACCGGCTTCAACGCGTACCGTTTCAAGAGCCATACGGGCATCGCAAACAACACCTCAGCCGACCAGTGTTGCGGCTTCTGCGTAAGAAGGCATACCGTCAACAGCGCCATGCCGCGTGACTGAAAGTGCGGCCGCCGCGTTGGCCCAACGCATCGCATCAGCAAGCAATTCTCCACGCGCCAGCGCGGCAGCCAACGCGCCCATAAATGTGTCACCCGCACCTATGGTGTCGCGCACAGCCATAGACCGACCCGGAAGCGAGGAAGGCGGATTGCGAGTCTGGTAGAGACGGCAACCGGCCGCGCCCAGGGTCACCAACACGGCGCTTGCGCCGCGCCTGAGCAGCGCAAGCGCAGCCTCATCCACAGACCCGGCATGCGCGGCACCGACCAGCAGGTAGAGCTCGCTTTCATTGGGCGTCAGCACATCAACCAGCGCCAACAACTCGTTTGGCAACGGGCGTGCGGGCGCCGGGTTGAGCAAGGTGATGGCCCCGGACGCGCGCGCCAGGCGAAAAGCCTCCAGCGTGGCCTCCACAGGTACTTCGCAGGAGGCCATGACAACACGGCAGCCTGCCAGCAGCTGATGCGCGGCTTGCGCGTGCCGCGCGGTGAGGCCAGTGCCAGCGCCGGGGAAGACAGCAATACTGTTATCACCGTCTTCATAAACCAGAATCTGCGCGACGCCGCTACGCTCGCCGGAGGCCTGCTCCACATGATCGACCGCAATGCCTTCGTCATGCCAGAGACTCAATCCCATGCGGCCAAAGTCGTCATCGCCGATGCGGGCAATCAGCGCCACGCGCGCGCCCTGGCGGGCGGCAGCCACCGCTGCGTTGCTTCCCTTGCCACCGGGACTGATGCTGAAGTCACTGGCCATCAGTGTTTCGCCCCGCCCTATGGGCCGAGGTACGCGGGAGATCAGGTCTGCGTTCCAGCTCGCAATGCAAACAACCTCAGCCATGGTCGATGGTTTCAACTATTTAGCTCCATAGCCCATTGTTTGTGGCAGCCACAAAACGATTTGCGGAAAACAGGTGATGGCCAGCAACAAGGTCAACAGCATGAGCAGGAAAGGCCAGCCTTCCTTCATCATCTCGCCGATGGGAATACCGGTCAGCGCCTTGGTCACGAAAAGCAGCATGCCAAACGGCGGATGGATCAGGCCAATCATCATGTTGAGCACCACCAGCACACCAAAGTGCACCAGGTCCACGCCCAGCAGCTTGGCAGCCGGCAGCAGCATGGGCACAAACACCAGCAGCAGCACCGACACGTCCAGAAAGCAGCCCAGCACCAGAAACATCACGTTGACCAACAGCAAAAACTTGATCTGCGAGAGCTGCATGCTGTCAACCCATGTCGCCATGGCCTGCGGCACGCCTTCAGCCGTGAATGCGTAATTGAGCATGAAGGAGCCGGCCAGAATCATGGTGATCACCGCGCTGCCGCGGGTGGACTCCAGGACCACACCCCAGAAGCTGCGCCAGGTCAGCGCCCGGTACACCACCGCCGCCAGCACTAAGGCATGAAACGCCGCTACCGCCGCAGCTTCGGTCGGAGTGAAAGCGCCCGAATATATGCCGCCAAGCAAAACAATCGGCATGGACAGCGGCAAGGCCCCCCGAAACACAATGTTGGGCCATTCGCGCAGTGGGATTTTTTCCTCGCGTGGCATGTTGCGTTTGACGGCAATGAAGTGCACCACCACCATCATCAAAAATGCCATCAGAAAACCAGGCACCACGCCGCCCAGAAACAGCGCACCGACCGAGGCCCCCGACACCATGGCATAGATCACCATGGGAATCGACGGCGGGATGATAGGGCCCAGCGTGGCGCTGGCCACCACCACGGCGCCGGCAAAGCCGCGTGTGTACTCGGGCTTTTTCAGCATCTGACGGATGGTGACCAGGCCCGGGCCAGCGGCGTCTGCAATCGCGCTGCCGCTCATGCCCGAGAACACCACACTCACCAGAATGTCCACCTGCGCCAGTCCGCCGCGCATGCGTCCGACCAGGATGCGGCAGAAGTCAAAAATACGCTCGCTGACCGTGCCAGCATTCATGATATTGGCTGCAAACACAAACAGCGGCACGGCCAGCAGCACGTAACTGTTGTACAACCCGTTGCCAATCTGCTCGGCTACCAGGCCCACGTCTTGCCCTTTGACCAGCAGGTAGGCAATGCCGGAGGCCACCATCGAAAAACCGATGGGCATGCGCAGCAGCATGCCGGCCACCAGAACGCCGACCAGCGCAAAAAGGGCTGAGGTCATATGCGCAACTCCGCTTCAAGACCAATACCGCGGAACGCATTCCAGATCGCCCAGGCTGACCGAACAACCAAGGCCAGCAGCAGCAACACAAAGGGGAAAAACACCCACTGAAATGAAACGCTCAACACGGGGGTTCCTTCGCGCGCCATAAAGTGGACATAGTCCCAACTGGCAGGAATGGCGCACAGCGCCAGGCCGCCAATCATCAGATTACCCACGATCTGCATCACCTGTCGCACGCGCTTGCTGACGCTGTTCCAGATCAGATCGAACACCACATGCTCACGCTCGGGCACGACAAAAGCCGCCGCCCAGAGAATGATCCAGACATAAAGAATGACGGCGGCTTCATCTGTCCAGGCCATGGGCTTGTTAAACCCGAAACGCGCCGTCACCTGGATAACAAACACCACAAACAGCGTCAGGAACAATCCGCCGCCGATGGCGTTGGCAGCTTTTTTCGGCCAGGTTTTCATGCGCGTCGGGGTTGCCGCAGTTGCTTACTTTGTGGCGTTGATGCGCTCAAGCAGGCCTTTGGGCCAGCTCTTGCCGTACTCGGAGTTCAGGTACGTCGCCTGCACAGACTTGCGAAATGCATCAACGTCAGGCGTGGTGACGGTCAAGCCTTCTTTCTTGAAAAACTCAACAAGCTGACCTTCTTCCTTGATGCGATTTTCATTGTTGAACGCAGACGCGGCCTGCGCGGCAGCTTGAACCTTCTGCTTTTGCGCCGCGTTCATGGCGTTCCAGGCCTTGTTGGAAATGGCGATGAAAATGCCATCTACCAAATGGCTGGTCATCACGATTTGCTTGGTCACTTCATAAAACTTGGCCGCGCGCACGGAAGGCAAAGGATTGTCCTGGCCATCAATGGTGCCGGTTTTCAGGCCCAGATACACTTCGCCAAAAGCCAGTGGCGTAGCGGTTGCGCCCAGCGCTTCGCCCAGAAACAGCCACTCTTTGGAGCCCGGCATGCGAAGTTTCACGCCCTTGAGGTCGGCGGGCGTCTTCACATTGCGGACTTCACGCAAGTTGATCTGCCGGGTACCCAGGTAAACGGTCGACAGCGGAGTGACGTCCATCTTTTCGGAAACCACTTTGAACATCTCCGCGCCAATCGGGCCACTAAACACCTTTTGCTGATGGTCCGGGTCGCGCACGATGTAGCCGGCAGTAAACACTGAAAAGTCTGGCACCAGCTTGGCAATGTCAAACGCCGAGATGGACGACAGCTCCAGGTTACCGCGCGCCATGGCGGCTGGCTCGGTGCCCTGTTTGAACAGCGAGGCGTTCAGATTGATCTGCACATCAAATTCGCCGGGCGCGCTTTTTTCAAGGTTGTCCTTGAACACGGTCCACATCTTGGCGTGCCAGTCATCAGGCACAGCCGGCGTGGACACGCGCAGCAAGACCTTGGTCTGGGCATGTGCGGCGGGCATCAGTGCGCCTGCAAGCATCACTGCGGAAGCAGTGGCCAGCAGGGTGCGGCGCATTTTTGAAGTCAGGGTAATTTTCATGATTGTCTCCATCTCTGTAGTTAATCGGTTGGCAAACTCGTCGAACACTGGGTAACGGCACTGTCTCCGGCGGTCAGTCGGATTTTGTATCAATCCCGAAGGCGCTGATGGTCCTTCTCAGGGACTCGAATTGTTCGGGCGTGAGCGCCACCAACGGCGCGCGCACACGCAGCCAGGCGGGGTCGCTCGAACGCATCGCCATGATGCCCTTGAGTGCAGGCATCAGCGAATAGCCGTCAAGCAGGCGCAGCAGCTGGATGATGCGATCGCGTTCTGCAGGTGTGGCCGGCGCGTCAGGATGCGTCACCAGGCGGCTGACCACGCGTGGCATGAAGTTGGCCAGGCCACTGATGGCCCCCTTGCTGCCGCGACGCCCCATTTCGGGGAGATCCGGCTCAAAGCCAACATAGACCGTCAGCTCTTTCATGAAGGCATCGGCCAAACCAATCGAGTGCGCCGTGGTGCAGGCGCTGTCCTTGATGCCCACGATGGTGTCCGGGTACAGGTTCTTGAGGGTGCGGATCACATGCTGCGACAGCGGCACGCCCGTGACCTGGGGGATGTGGTACAGGTAAAGCTTGAAGGGCGTGTCGGCCATGCCGTCCAGCACATAGCGGTAGGCGTCAATCACGCCTTCGTCAGAGACACCTTTGAGGAAAAACGGTGGCAGCATCAGGCAACCATGCACGCCGGCCTCGACGGCGTGACGTGTCAGCTCCAGCGTTTCGGGCAGGGCCGCACAACTCGTGGACACCATGATCTGCGCAGCAGGGATACCGTTGGCGATCAACTGGTCAATCGCCTGCCTGCGTTCAGCCATGCTGAATGACGGACCTTCGCCGGTGGTGCCAAAGGCGGTCACACCGGGGCAGCCGCTGGCGATCAAGGCCTTGCAGTGCGCGGCAAATTTTGCGTGGTCTATCGCCAGATCAGCGGTCAGCGGCGTCAGCAGCGCTGGCCAGATGCCGCGGAAAGAACCCGCGGCGGAAGAAGTCGTCATTGAGGAGTCTCCAAAGACCACGGCATGTCCGGCCGCGGTAGTCCCAGCACGCGACGGTGCGCGCTTTCGATGTGGTGGCTCAGGCGTTCGATCACGGCAGGTGCATCGCGTCGCTTGAGGGCTTCTATAAACCAGAGGTGCTCCTCCATCGCCGGGATCAACACGGCGTCTGAAAGCGTAGAGCCTTCAAGCCGGATCAGGCGAACACGAAGGCTGTTGATGCGGTAGACCTCAGAGATCAGCTCGTTGCCCAGGGTGTCAATCATCAGGTCGTGCAAGCCCCAGTCCACAGCGGTAGCGTCATTGAGCAGTTCGTCGTCAATGATCTTTTTGCGTGCGCGCTTGACGATGTTCAGGTGAGCCTGTTCAATAACCGCGAGATCCGCGTCGGACACAGTGGTAACAAAACGGGAAGCCGCCTCTCGCTCGAGCAGGCGACGCAACTGAAATGCGTTGTTGATCAGCTTGAGGTCTACGTGGGCTATTTGCAGGCCCCGTTGCGGCACGGTTTTCAGCAGACCCTCTGCTTCCAGACGCGGAATCAGCTCGCGCACGGCGCCCAGCGGCATGCCCAGCAACTGCATCAGCTCACGCTGCGAGACAAATTGGCCAGGGCGAATATTGGCCTCGACGATTTGCTGCTGAAAGCTGTCATAGGCCTGCGCGCGCAGGCTGATGGGGACAGACAGAGGCAGATGCGCAAGGGTGCTCATGGTCAGCCCGCGTCACTTGAAATGACACCCTTGCGCAAAAGGATGTTGCCGTACTTGCGCTGCTCGCCGGTCTGCAAAATCACAAAAGCTGCGCGGGCACGTTCGTAAAACGCAAAACGCTCCAGCGGCACAGCAGGCTGCTCTGAAGTGGCGGCAAGCGCTTCTGCAAACTCCGCAACCGGCGCAGGCACCGCCGCCGCATCGCCCACCACTTGCATGGTCCAGGCTGCATCACGATCAAAGGTGTCCAGCGGCAAAACCTGCAACACCGCCCGCAGCGCTTCGGGTGCGGCGCATCCCGCAAGTTGCACCAGGCGTGCGCCACCCTTGTCCGCAGTTTGTGTAGCCGGAAAATTGGCATCCACAATGGCCACCTCATCCCCATGGCCCATGCTGGCCAGCGCATGCAGGGCGTCGGGTGTCAGCAGAGGTGGAATGTTTTTGAGCATTGAAATGACGTAGGTAGCAGATGCGGGTGAGCGCGATGTCCTTTTAGGGGCAACCACGGGATTTCCCCGTGGCCATGACTGACATGTTAGTCATAACATAGGTAAACGTTTATCGGTAATTACCCTGAATCCTGACGATGAAGCAAAGCAACACCCCCCATCCGCCACCCGTTTTTCTACCGTGCGAAGGAAGCGGCCTGCGCCTGGGGCTGGGCGGCGCCCCCTTGGGTAATCTTTTCCGTGCGGTGACCGAAACCGATGCCCTGGCCTTGGTGCAAGCCGCCTGGGACGATGGCTGCCGCAGTTTTGACACGGCGCCACACTACGGCCACGGCCTGTCCGAGCGGCGCCTGGGCGATGCGCTGCGCAAACATCCAAGAGACCTCTATACGCTGTCGAGCAAAACCGGCAGGTTGCTGACGCCAGACAGCCACGCCGCCACCACGCAACATGGCTACGTCGATATTCCGCCCTTCAACCAGCACTGGGACTTCAGCGCCGCAGGCACGCGCCGCAGCGTGGAGGACAGCCTGAAGCGCCTCGGCCTGTCCCGACTGGACAGCGTGTATGTCCACGACCCCGACGCGCAAACACATGGCGCCCAGGCCCCGGCCGTGATGCGGCAGTTGATTGCGGAGACACTGCCCGCGCTCCAGCAGATGAAAGCGGAGGGACTGGTGCGCAGCATCGGTCTGGGCACCAACGACGTGGCGGTTGTTCTGGACGTACTGCGTGAAGCCTCGCTCGATGTGTTGATGCCGGCCGGGCGTTACAGCCTGCTTGATCACAGCGCGCTGGCTGAGCTGCTGCCGCTGTGTCATGCGCGCGGTGTGCGTATTGCGCTGGGCGGCGTTTTCAATTCAGGGATATTGGCCACCGGGGCGATGGGTGGTACTGCAACCTTCAACTACGCGCCTGCAGCGAGTGAATGGCTGGAAAAAACAGCGCGAATCGAAACCGTGTGCGCAATACACGGGGTGCCTCTTCGCGCAGCGGCCCTACAGTTTCCGCTGGCGCACCCGGCGGTGGAGATCGTGATGCTGGGCGCGCGCAGCGTCGCCGAGTGGCGCGATGGCGTGGACATGATGCAGCACCCGATTCCGCCAGACTTCTGGGCGGCCTTGCGCGCCCAAAACCTCCTGCCCCTGCAGGCACCCACACCATGAGCTCCCTTTCACCGCTAGTCGACGCTCACTTTCATTGCTGGCAACTCGCGCGCGCGGACTACGGCTGGCTGACGCCAGAGCTGGCACCGATTTACCGTGATGTAAGCGTTGCCGACTGGCAGGCGCAAGCCGCGCCGCAGGGCATCACCGGTGGCGTACTGGTGCAAGCTGCACCGACCGAAGCCGAAACACACTTTTTGCTGGCCCAGGCCGATGCGCACCCCGCCGTTCTGGGGGTGACTGGGTGGGTGGACATGCTGGCTAAAGATGCATCAGCGCGGATAACGACGCTGGCACAACACCCGCGCCTCAAAGGCCTGCGCCCCATGCTGCAAGACATCAGCGACCCAGCGTGGATACTGCAGCCCGCACTGATCCCGGCCCTCAACGCCATGGTCGCGTGCGATCTCGTGTTTGATGCGCTGGTGAAAGCGGAGCACCTGCCGCACATCCTGACGCTTGCGCAGCGACACCCCGACCTGCGCATGGTGATTGATCACGCTGCCAAGCCCGACATTGCCGCAGGTCAATGGCAGCCCTGGGCCGACAGCCTGGCGTGTATTGCAAGCGAGACACCGGCCTTTTGCAAGTTGTCCGGATTGATGACCGAAGCAGGACCAAACCCGCCGACTGGTGCAGTCACGCGATGGAGTGACCATGTCCTCAAAAGCTTTGGCGCGCAGCGGGTTGTGTGGGGTAGCGACTGGCCGGTGCTGGAGCTGGCAGGCAGCTACGCGCAGTGGTGGCAGGCGACACAGACGCTTCTTGCACCACTGAACGATGCCGCGCGCGCAGCAGTTTTGGGCGGCAACGCCAGGCGCCTGTACCGTCTGTAGCTGCGACGCTGGTCTATAGTGCGGGCCTGACCATTTACACGGTGCATTCGCCAAACACTGCAACATGCAACCCAGACTCTACGCATTGGGCGCCATCGCGCTGTGGGCCACGCTTGCCGCGCTCAGCGTGTCACTCACCCACCTTCCACCCTTTTTGCTCACCGGCATTGCGCTTCTGATCGGCAGCATCCCGGCCTGGCCGCAGTGGCGCTTGTGGAAGTTGCCGCCGCTCACGCTGGCGCTCGGCATTTACGGCCTCTTTGGATTTCACTTTCTGCTGTTCATCGCCTTGCGCCACGCGCCGCCAGTGGAGGCCAACCTAGTCAACTACCTATGGCCGCTGTTCATGGTGGTGCTGGCGCCGGCGTTTTTGCCCGGCATTGCATTGCGTCCCGTCCATGTGATGGCTGCGCTGCTCGGTTTTGCCGGTGCCGCGGTTGCGATTCTCGGCGCGCGCAGCGATGCAGCAGGCGGTTTCGGTTGGGCATGGGGCTATGTTCCGGCGCTGGGCTCCGCCTTCATCTGGGCCAGCTATTCGCTGCTGACCAAGCGGGTGCCTGCGTTCCCGACAGCCGCCATCGGTTTGTTTGGACTCGTCTCGGGCGCGCTGTCGCTGCTGTGCCACTGGATGCTGGAGCCCGCCGCCACCCTGTCGGGACGCGACTGGATGCTGGTGGCCGTGATGGGCTTGGGTCCGCTGGGTGGTGCTTTTTATCTGTGGGACAAGGCGCTCAAGCTCGGCGACGCACGGCAGATCGGCATCCTGAGTTATCTCACGCCGCTGGCATCGACCGCGCTGTTGATGCTGGTCAGCGGCCGCGCGCTGAGCTTGAGCATTGGCCTGGCGGCCGTGATGATCATCGGCGCCGCCATTCTGGGAACACGTGCCAAATAAGGTTTTTGCCCCGTATTGACGGCCCGTAAGTGCGGCTATTTCAACAGCATTTGCACATTCAGACCGGGCTCGGCATTGCGCACCTGCAGCTGCGCGCCGTGCGCCTGCGCAACCAGTTGGCACAAATACATACCCAGTCCCACGCCGCCGGTGGCGCGCTGCCGCGCGCTGTCGGTACGGTAGAAAGGCTCGGTCAGACGCGCCAGCTGCGCGGCATCCACACCGGGGCCGAAGTCACGCACCTCCAGCAGCACACCGCCCTCCTGCGCGGACAGCGCGATGCGGGGTGCCTGCGCAGCGTCGGCGCTGTAGCGCAAAGCGTTGTCAAGCAAATTGCGCAGCAGCAAGCGAATGCGCGTGCGGTCCAGCGCCAACAGCGGCAGCCCGTCTGCCAGGTCAAGCACGACAGCGCCCGCTTCAGGCATGTCGGCCACCGTCTCGCGCACCAAGGCCGCAAGATCGACGCTCTCGCGCTGCAACGCGGCATGCGGGCTCGCCAGGCGTTCACTTTCGAGCAGGTCACTGATCAGGTCGCGCATTTCGCCCAAGTCGCGCAGCAGGGCGGCGTGTTCGCTGCTGCCGGCGCCGTGTGCTGCCGCAGGCAACAACTCGGCATTGAGGCGCGCACGTGTCAGAGGCGAGCGCAGCTCGTGGCTCATCGCCAGCAGCATGGCGCGCTTGGCGTCGAGCATGCCTTCGATGTCGTGCGCCATGGTGTTGATGCGATGCGCAAGGTCGCCCAGCTCGTCGCGCCTGCGCAGTGGAATCGGCACATCAAAAGCGCCACGGCCAAAGCGCTCTGCCCCGGCCCGGATGTCGTCCAGCGGGCGCAGCAGATGCCGCACATACAAATAAGCCAGAACAATCAGCGCCAGCAGCGTGACCAGCGCCATCCAGCCCGTGCCCTGCGGCCCGTGCTGCCACGGCAAAGTGCCCAGCCCGAAACTGATGCGATGGCCGTCAGCGCTGTCGCGGCTGAGCCAGTGGTTGCCATGCATGTCCACGCGCGGCCGGTTGGGGTGGGACTGCCAGTTGATCTGTGGCCCCTGAATGCGGATCGCAATCGGCAGGCGTTCAACCAGCGCCTGCGCGCGGCCAATATCCACCGGTGTACCCAGCTCGGCCACCAGTCTGTCCATATAGTCAGTGACCAGTGGTTTGGCGACCTCGCGCCAGCCAAAGGAAAAAGCCCGCTGCATGCCGCCGACAAAAACCACTGCCATGGCAAGCGCCAGCAGCACAAAAACGGTGATGAGCCGCATCCGCAGCGAATGGCGCCAGCGGTGACCCCAGCGGCGAGGGTGGGCGGAAGTGGTGGTTGTCATGAAAGCAACTCCTTGCCCACGGCCAGCGTATAGCCCGCGTTGCGCAGCGTCTTGATGCAGTCCAGCGGCTCCAGCTTTTTGCGCAGACGGCTCACCACAATGTCCACGGCGCGGGTGTACAGGTCGGCCTCGTGGCCCCGCAGACGATTCAAAATATCGTCGCGGCTGAACACCTTGCCGGGCTCTGCGGCCAGCATGGCCAACAGTTCGAATTCGGTGCCCGTCAGCTCAACCCGCTGCCCCTGGCGCAGCACCTCGCGTGTCGCCAGATCAATATCCAGCCCCTGAAACACCCGGCGCTGCGTGGCCGCCGCTGTGGGCTCGGCCCGCTGCCGCCGCAAAATGGTCTGCACACGCGCCACCAGCTCACGCGGCTCAAAAGGCTTGGGCAGGTAGTCGTCGGCTCCCAGCTCCAGCCCCACCACGCGGTCCATCACATCACCGCGCGCCGTAAGCATCACGATAGGGATGTCGCTTTCCTTTCGAATCTCGCGGCACAAGGCGAAGCCGTCCATCTCGGGCAGCATCACGTCAAGAATGGCTGCGTCATACGCGTTGGTGCGCAGCATGGCCAGGCCTTCACCGGGGCGGCTGGCGCTGTCGAGCACAAAGTCAAACCGCGCAAAGTAGGTCGCCAGCGGTGCGGCCAGGTGTTCGTCGTCGTCAATCAGCAATATGCGCGGCATGGGACCATCATAAGAGCCGGGGGCCTGTTCACCACGGGTCTGCGCGGCCCACGCGGCCCAGATGGGTCAGGCCAAAACCCTCGGCGTACTTGAGTCCATATCCCAGCGCCCGGTCAAAACCGATATGCGCCAACCAGACCAGCGCGACAGCCAGCAACGCCGGCATGGTGCCCAGCATACCCAGCGCCAGCAAAGCCAATGGGCCGGCGTAAGAGTGCGTCGCGTTGTAGGCCAATGCACCCACGCGCGGCCCGCGCAGATAGGCGAAAAAAGCCAGGTCAGGCAGCAAAAACATCAGCGCAAACAGGCCCCAGCCCGCACCGAACTGGGCATAGGCTGTCACAGCCAACGCCAGCACGGCCAGCCCCTCCACTCGCAGCAGCGTGCGCACCCCCCCACCGGCGCTGCCTGGCGCCGCGGACTGGCTCCGCGCCCACTCGCGCCGGTTGTCGCTTTGAGCCAGCCGCACCACGCGCCCGCCCGCAAGACCAAAGACGGCGGCCTTAGCCACGATGACCCCAGCGGCGGCCACGCTCCATGAACTCGCGCACTTTCTGTTGCTGCTCTGGCCGCAGGTTGTCAAAGAAGTCCGCCGCGGCTGTGATCACCTCCGGGCTGCCCAGCTGAACGGCGGCGGTTTTATCAGCAATGAGTTTCTTGGCGCCCGCCTGGTCCAGCTTGCTGCTGGCAAAGAGGCCCTTGAAGGCAACATGCGGATCTTCTGCACCGCGCAATGCAGTGCGCTGGGCCTGGAGTTTGTCGGCCAATACACCGAGCTTTTGTTTCTGTGTCGCGTCCAGATCAAGCTTGGAGCCGACCTTTTCAACCATGCGGGCACGCGCCTCAGGCGTGACATCTGCACCCGCGTGCAAGCCTCCGCCGCGATGCGAGCAGGCGCCCAGGCTGCCAATGACCAGCGCCCCGCCAAACAGGCCAAGCAGGGTATTTTTAATAAAGCGTTTCATGGAAACCTTGTGAAAAGTGGATGAGGACTTGATGGTGCCGGGCAGCGTGCGAGAGATGTTTTCAGGGGGGTTGCGGCGTGTTTCGGTTTGTTTCGACACCCTGGCACGCGGCGTGTACAGGAGAGTTTCAGATAGCAGACTATTGGAAGGTATGTTTTACAGAACGGGGACGGATAGCTATGAAATAAAAAGCAAGTATCCCTCCTTACATGTCCGCTACCATGGTGAAAAGGGGCCAGGGGTCCCGGACCAAGGACACCACATGGACCGCCGACGATTCCTGCAACATGCTGCTGCGCCCGCCACGGCGCTGGCGACGCTGGGAATGCCCGCATTTTCACAGCCCCTGCCCGCCAGCACCGGCGATCTGGCCACCCGCGCCGCTTCGATTCAAGCCTGGCGGCAGCGCTTGCAGGGCATGCTCGACAGAGGCCGGGTGCCCATCATCGACATACAGGCGACCTACGTGGCCGGCACCACCAATATCCCCCAACTCATGGCCTGGATGGACGAATTGGACGTGGCACAGATCGCGTTTGCGCCAGCGTTCTCAGGGGATTCAGAGCCCTCGCTCGATCTGCACCGCCAGCATCCCGGCTACTTCATTCCCACAACCAGCAGCGGCGAGTTTCCGCGCTGGTGGAACAACCCGGTGAACTTTGTCAACCAGCTGGCCAAAGACCTGAAGACCGGCCGCTACTACACCATGGGAGAACACGAGTTTCGCCACTATCCGTCGCCCGAGCAAGTCGAAGCCCGCAACACCAGCCGCGACATTACCGTGCCGCTGGACGGGCCTGCGGGCCAGGCGTTGTTCCAGCTTAGCGAGGACACTGGGACCGCCTTTCAGATTCATTATGAAATTGAGGACTCGTTGCTGCCGATGCTGGAGTCCATGCTGGCGCGGTACCCCAAGGCGCTGGTCATCTGGTGCCACTTGGGCATGATCCGCTACCCGGACCGCGCCAAGGTCTACAACGCCGCGTATGTGGCCTCGCTGATCACGCGTTTTTCGAACCTTCATTTCGACCTGGCCGTGCCGCGCGCAGAAAACATCTATCGTCCCTCGGGCGCGCGGGACTCCACGCTCTTCCAAGGAGGCCGCCTGGGCGAGGAATGGCAAGCTTTGTTGGAAAAATTTCCCGACCGCTTTTTGGCGGCCAGTGACTACCGGCCGCCGGTCGAGCCGCTTTACCGGACCACCATGGACCGCCAGCGCAATCAGATCCTAGCCCCCCTCAGTGAAGGCGTCCGCCACAAGATCGCGTATGGCAATGCCTGGCGGCTGATCACCGGAAAATCTTGGGGGGCCTGACAGCCGGCGCGGACCTCAGGCTTGCAACAAAACCGCAGGCTCGTCGCTCGCCAACACCTCTTGCGCCCAGCGGGCGAGCTTGCCAGCGTCGGCGCGCAAGACCTGCTGCTTCACCGCCAGGATCTGCGACGGATGCATCGAAAAGCTGCGCAGGCCCATGCCCAGAAGCAGGCGTGTCATGGTCACATCACCGGCCATTTCGCCGCAAACGCTCACGCCCTTGCCCTGCGCATGGCACTCGGCAATGGTGTCGGCAATCAGGCGCAGCACCGCCGGATGACAGGGGTCGTACAAATGGGAAACAGCTTCGTCGGCACGGTCGATCGCCAGGGTGTACTGAATCAGATCATTGGTGCCGATGGACAGGAAGTCGAAGTACTTCAGGAACAGCTTGAGCGTCAATGCGGCGGCTGGGATCTCGATCATCGCCCCCAGTTGCACCGGCCCGTAGGCAATGCCTTTGTTGTCCAGCTCGGCACGCGCATGGTCAATCAGCGACAGGGTCTGACGGATCTCGCTCACATGACTCAGCATGGGCACCAGCAGGTTGACCTGGCCGTGTGCTGCAGCGCGCAAGATGGCGCGGAGTTGCGTCAGAAACATGGGCGGGTCGGCCAGGCTCCAGCGGATCGCCCGCAGTCCCAGGGCCGGGTTCAGTTGCCCGTCCTGGGTTCTGCCGGCCAGCTTGTCCAGTGGCTTGTCCGAACCAATATCCACAGTGCGAATCGTCACTGGCAAGCCCTGCATACCTTCCACCGCCTTGCGGTAGGCCAGGTACTGCTCTTGCTCATCGGGCAACCTGCCGGTGCGGCCCATGAACAAAAATTCGCTGCGAAACAGCCCCACACCCACCGCGCCCACGTTGACCGCGCCGGCCGTGTCGTCGGGCATTTCAATGTTGGCCAACAGCTCAATCTTCTGACCATCAATGGTCAGCGAGGGTGTGTGTTTGAGGCGGTTCAGGCGCTGGCGCTCCAGCTCGCCCTGGCGCTGCTTGAAGCCGTACTCAGCCAGGATGATGGGCGAGGGATCAACGATCAGCACACCGGCATCGCCGTCAATGATGACCCAGTCGTCCTGCTCGATCAGCTGGCTGGCGCTGCGCGCGCCAACCACCGCAGGTATGTCCAGACTGCGCGCAACAATGGCCGTGTGTGAGGTCTTGCCGCCCACGTCGGTCGCAAAACCGACAAACAGGCTTTGCTTGAACTGAAGCATGTCCGCCGGCGAAATGTCGTGCGCCACCAGCACCAGCGGCACGTCCATGGTGTCGTCCAGCAGCAGATCCTGTTGGCGCGCCTGCCGGTTGGCGTGCGCTACGGGCAACACGGGCGAAGCCACGCCCTTCATGAAAGCCAGAATACGCTCGACCACCTGCTCCAGATCGGCCTTGCGTTCACGCAGGTACTCATCCTCCATGTCGTCAAACTGGCGCGCGATGATCTCAAACTGCGTGGTCAATGCCCATTCGGCGTTGTACAGCCGGTCGGTGATCCAGTGCTTGACGCCGTTGCTCAACTGCTCGTCCTGCAAGAGCATGAGGTGAACATCCAGCAGCGCAGAAAGCTCGTGCGGAACATCTTTGGGCAACTCACGCTGTACCCGCATGATTTCTTCGGCTACCGCATCACGCGCCACCCGCACCCGCTGGATTTCTTCCAGCGTTTTGTCCGGCTCAATGAAGTAATGCGCCACATCGGCCCGGCTGGACGCCACCAACACGGCACGCCCGATGGCGATACCGCGCGAGACGGCCAGACCGTGCACGCTGAAGGTCAAGCGCTCACTCCCATCCGCGATGCGAAGCGAGCCGGGCAAGTCCAGTCCGAGCCGCGGAACCGGCTTCGCCGGGCCGCAGGCGGGGCGGCCCCCCCGGGGGGCAGGGAGTTACGCGAAGCGAACGACCGTGGGGGCGTCATTTATTCACCCTCACCGAATTTATCGTGAATCAACGCCAGTAGAGCATCCATGGCCTTTTGCTCATCAGCGCCATCGGTCTCAAGCTCGACCGTGCTACCTATGCCCGCGGCCAGCATCATCACGCCCATGATGCTTTTGGCGTTGACGCGGCGCTCGCCTTTGGCGATCCATACTTCGCAGGCAAAGCTGCCGGCCAGTTTCGTGAGTTTGGCTGAGGCGCGGGCGTGCAGGCCCAGTTTATTGCTGATGGTCGTGCTGGTCTTGATCATTGGGTCTACGGGTCTGGTTCTGCGGTGCGGTGATGGCCACCTGCATCACGCCCTGGGTACCGCCCGTCACTGCGCGTGACACCAGGGCGTCCAGGGGTTCATGTCGATAGGATACCGTGCGCAGCAGCATGGGCAGGTTGACGCCAGTGATCAGCTTGGAGTGGACGCCGTCGACCAGTTTTTGCGCCACGTTGCACGGCGTGGCGCCAAACACGTCGGCCAGCACCAGCACGTGCGAGGTACCGAGTTGCCCAAACACAATGCGCGCCTGCGCCAACGTTTCTTCTGGCGGCATGTTGGGCTGCACGTCCAGCGCCGCCAGACTGGCCGGGTTGTCGGGAAACACATGCAAGACACATTGGCGCAAGGCAGAAGCCAGCGGCGCGTGGGCGATGATGAAAATGCCGTTCATTGCTTTGAATTATCGGGGGTGGGGTCCGTTTTCACGCTGAGGAAGTAGCCATACGATGCAAGGCAACAACACAAAAACACCCCCATGGCCGACTGGAAGCTTGCGACACTGCCCAGCCCCATCGTCTGGAAAGCATCAATCAGCAGGCCAATGCCCCACTGCATGACAAACACCCCGGCAAATATCACCAGGTTGTAGCCCGACAGGGCGCGCCCCGCCAGCGCCTGCGGAAAAGCCATGCCCACGGCCGGCTGGGCCAGGCCCATGACGCTGGAGCACATGCAAAAAAGGGCCCAGCCCGCCCAACCGGTATCTGAGCCGGCAACGATGTTGGCGACCAGCACCAGTATGCTGACCGGCACACCCCAGCCAATCAACCGGTTGGCGCTCCAACCGTTCTGCGACAGCCAAGGGTTGATCAAGCCCCAGCCCCAAAAGGTGAGCAACATGGCGGCATTGATCCAGAACAGGCCGGTCGCCGCCTCAAGCGCTGTGTAACCTGCGACCTTGACCATCCACGGGCCGGCCCACAGGGTCTGGATGGCAACCACGCCGCCATAGTTGAAGAAGGCCAAGGGTGCCATTTTGCGGAAATACCGGTCGCGCCAAACCTGCGCATAACTGGACTGCTCCGCCGCTGCACCGTCCGCACCAGCTACCGCTTCGGCAACTGTCCATTTGGGTACCCCTGTGGCAATCAGCGCCATCGAAATCAAAATCAGCACCGCGAGAATCCAGAACAACGGACGCCAGCCGGTCAGCGGCATCAGCCACTGCACCGGCAGGGTAGAGGCCAGCATGCCGAGTGAGCCGGTCATCAGCATCCAGGAGTTCGCTCGCAGCAACGTGCCGGCGTCAAACCAGCGGCGGTAGCCGGTCAGCGGCGCCATCAGGCAGGCACTGACACCCATGCCCAGCAACACGCGGGCGATCAGCAACCAGGTAAAACTCGTCGCCGCCGAAAACGCCAGGCAAGCCAGCACCGCCAGCGTGAGAAAACACAGAATCACCCGCTTCGGACCATAGCGGTCCAGCCAGGTCCCCAGCGGCAACTGCGTCGCCGCAAAACCCAGAAAGTAGCCGCCGGCCAGCAAACCCAGGTCTCGCGCATGCAAGGAAAACTCTTGCGTCAGCACCGGCGACAGCGTGGCCGTGATGGCGCGCACCAGCGTCGAGCAAAAGTAGGCGGCAGCAAAAGCCAGAAACACAAGAATGCCGGCACGCCGGTTGAGAAGTGCACTCGGTGCGGCTGCCGGATCGAAAGGGTGAGGAGTGTTCGACATCGGATAGGCTATCTGGCGTCCTAAAGGCCGGGCCCGGCCTCAAACCGGAGGCTGGAGAAAAACGTATCGGCCACTTCTGGCGTTATCCGGTTGGCATACACCACCGCCTGGAACACCTGCCGGCCGTGCGCAAAATACGCGGCCTGGCTTTGCACCACACTGCCATCGGCCCGCTGTCCGGTCAGTGCCACAAGCACCGGTGGCGGCTGCAGTGCCGCGCCGGGTACCTTCAAAGGTGCAGCAGGTCGGGCACTGATCCCTTTGATATGCGCCAGCGTCGCCGCTTGCCAACCGGCCAAAATGGCGGCCGTCTGGCTCGCATCACCAACCGTCGCCACCGCAATGGCGAAGGTAGCGCCCCCGGCGTCGCAGCCCTGCATCGCCAGCTCTGTTGTCTGCCCGCTCAGCAGCACGCTGCGCTTTGCCCGGTCTGGCTTGCATGGCAGCAGCGCCGCCAATGCGGTGTCCTCTGGCCGCACATCGCGCCAGTTGAAAGTCGGGCTGCAGCCACCGAGAAGGCTCAGGCAGGTGGCAGTAATAAGAAAAATCAAACGTGTCATGGGAAGGCGGGCAGCATCTCGTCGGATCGGCGCAGCACTAACTTTACAGGCATTGGTGACAACACCCTGTTTTGGGGCAAAAAGACCTGCCGCAGCCCCGGCACACCGATTTGGCTCACTATTCTGAGATTTCAACGCACCAAGCTGGGCACGATGCTTGCTCCTGCATTCCCCATGTTTGCCCATACCGTCCCGCCGACCAACGCTTCGCCAGCACACCTGCCCGGCGCCGACCAGCCGGTCTGGCGTGACAAGCTTTCGCAGTTGCTGGAATCCACGGGCGAGGGCATCTTCGGCATCGACATGGACGGGTGCTGCACCTTCATCAACCGGGCCGGAGCCGAGCTGCTGGGCTATGCCCCTGCGGAGGTGCTGGGCCACAACATGCATGAGCTGGCCCACCACACCCACTGCAACGGCGCCCATTATCCCGAGCAGCTGTGCCCCATCTTCAACGCCTTTCGCAAGGCCCTGCCCTGCCGCATAGACACAGAGCTGTTCTGGCGCCGTGACGGCAGCGGCTTCCCGGTGGAGTATTCGTCCTACCCCATTGTTGACGGCGGCGTGGTGCAGGGCGCGGTGGTCACCTTTGTGGATATCTCCGAGCGCCAGCAGGCGCAGCAGGCCCTGCGCCATGCCAACGACGTGCTGGAGCAGCGGGTGGACGAGCGCACCCACGCGCTGTCGGCGGCGCTGCAGCAACTGCGCGAACTCTCGGCCTACACCCACACCGTGCGTGAGGAAGAGCGCACCCGCATTGCGCGCGAAGTGCATGACGAACTTGGCAGCCTGTTGGTGGCGCTGAAGATGGATGTCAACTGGCTGGACAAACGTCTGAGCGAGCAGCAGCAAAAAACCAGCGACGACGCCCAGGCCATGCGCGAGAACATGCGCGGCAAATGCCAGAACATGGGGCGGCTCATCGAGTCCGCCGTTGACAACGTGGGCCGCATCATCACCGACCTGCGGCCCAGCATCCTGGACCACCAGGGCCTGTGGGCGGCGCTGGAGTGGCAGGCCCACGAGTTTGCGCAAACAGCAGAGCTGCAATGCGATTGGTCCATGGACATCGCGCCCGCGGTGGCTGCCGCCGACGCGCTGCCCGAGTCACTGACGGTGGCGGTGTTTCGGATCTTTCAGGAGATGCTGAGCAACGTGGGGCGCCACGCACAGGCCACGTCGATTGGCATACGCATACAGGCCGACGCGCAGGGCATTGCGATTGAGGTGCAGGACAACGGCGTGGGGGCAGATGCTGCAGCCTTTGAGGCCGCCACAGCCTATGGCGTGATGGGCATGCGTGAACGTGCCCGGCATTTCGGCGGCAGCATACACATTGAGAGTGTTGTTGGGCGCGGGTCTTTGTTTCATCTGCGCATTCCACTGGCAAACTCCTAGGGCCTGTTAACGCTATTTATGCAAGATGCGTTGCGAGTCAAAAAGGCCATGCGTGAGGCGCAAAATGTAGCCGGGCTGAAGCCCGGCAAGGCTTTGCAACGCTGCGCATGGTCTTTTTGGCCGCAACCCGGAGGGAACATGGTTAAAACAACGCCACTCGTCGTTGCACTCCTAGCCCAGCCGCCCAGGCTGAGCGTCGTCGCGCGCCTAGATTGGCGCCGTTTTAACCATGTTCGCACTTGTATAAATAGCGTTAACAGGCCCTAGGCCCATGAAGCGCATTCAACTCCTCATCTGCGACGACCACCGCATCGTGCGCGAAGGCCTCAAGCAACTGCTGGCGGACGCCGCCGACATGCAGGTGGTGGCCGAGGCCACCAGCGGCACCGAGGCGCTGGAGCAGGTGCAGGCACTGCGTGCAGGGCCTGACCAACCGGGACTTGACGTGGTGTTGCTCGACATTGCGCTGCCTGGCCGCGACGGCCTGGACGTGTTGCAGCAATTGCGCAAGGACCACCCTGCGCTGCCAGTGCTCATGCTCAGTACCTATCCAGAGAAGCAGTACGCGGTGCGCTGCCTCAAGTTGGGCGCTTCGGGCTACCTGAACAAAAGTGCCGATGCAGACGACATGCTGGCCGCCATTCGCAAGGTGGCGTCGGGCGGCGTGTTTGTGACGCCGCTGACCGCAGAAGCATTGGCTACCGCCGTGGGCGGCCGCGCGGGCAGCGCATTGGGCATGCAGGCGTTGTCGCACCGCGAGCACCAGGTCTTCAGCATGTTGGCCACTGGGCAAAGCGTGAGCGAAATTGGTGCACAACTTGGCCTGGCACCCAACACCGTCAGCACTTACCGCGCGCGCATCCTTGAAAAAACCGGCACCAAGAACGACGTCGAGCTGGCTTTGTATGCGCAGCACCTGGAGAAAACCCGGACACCGGACTGAAAAATCCGGGCGCGTCGGCAAACTTTGTAGGGCTGGCACTACACGCACGGCCAAAGCCGCTGCGACTTTGCACTGAACCTGTCCAAAAGAGAAAAAGTGGCGCGCCCCTTGCAAGGTGCAAGCATCTTCAACTGAAAGGTGCACGCCATGTCTGACCGTTTCTCCCCCTATGACGCCGACCGGCCCCTGATGCTCAAGTGCAGCTGCGGCGGCGACCACGCCCCGGCTGACCACCACCCGGAGATGAATGCAGACGGCGCCGCAGCCGAGCTGCGCCGGCGCAGCCTGAGCAGCGAGTTCGAGTCCTACTCGAATGACTTCATTGAAGCCACCTTGGTCAAGGCGCTTTTCCCCCAGGACGAAGTACGTCGCCGCTTCCTGCGCGCCGTTGGCAAAGGCACGGCCATGGCCGCTATTGCCAGCGTCCTGCCGGTGGGCACCATGCAGGCCATGGCGCAAGACAAGGGCAAGCTCGAAAAAACCAACCTGAAAATCGGCTTCATCCCCATCACCTGCGCCACGCCACTCATCATGGCGCACCCCTTGGGCTTCTACCAAAAGCAGGGCTTGAATGTAGAAGTGACCAAGACTGCGGGCTGGGCGCTGATCCGCGACAAGATGATCAACAAGGAATATGACGCGACGCACTTTTTATCCCCTATGCCGCTGGCGATCTC
>JBKJIV010000063.1:0-18758 GCA_046598365.1 Polaromonas sp.
GTCGGCACTTTGCCTGCCGCAATATGTTCGGCCACTTCGTCAATCTCCAGCGTATGGCGTGAATAACGCACTGTTGATTTCTGGTCGTCGGGCATCTTGAGCTCACAGTCACGGTCAATCGTGAAGCCCACCGGTGCCTCACGGCTGGCTAGCCAGTGCGCCATGGCAGTGGCGGCCGACATCGTGGTTTGCACCGGACGGGCCATCAGTCCGGGATTCGTACCGGGAACCTGGCTGAGCACCTCCACCAGCTGGTTCACCACCTTGTCGGCTCCCGTGAGGCTGCCGGAGTCAACGACCAGAAACTTGTTGACCGGGTCTATCCACAGTGTGGTTGATGAACGTTTGGTGAAGGCGCGTGGCAGCAGGCTGTGAATGGCTTCTTCCTTGAACTCTTTTTTGATCTTTGTCCCTACCCGCTCGTGACCGGTTTCCTGTTTGTATTGTTCAATGCGCTGCTCGACCGCGTCCTTGATGGCCGAGGCGGGCAGGGGGCGGCGTTCGATGCAGAGCCGCACAATGAGTTGGCCGCCTACTTTTTCAGCCAGTACCGTGCTTTTGTTGCCGCGCGGCGGAACCCAGCCGCTGGACTCTGGCTGGGTGGCGCCACAGGGCAGGAAGTGGCTGGCCTGGAGCGCCTCCTCCAGGGCTTCGAGGGAGGGAAGGGTGAAATCATCGGCAATGCGGAAAAAGGAGGCGGCTTTGAACATGAAATCCCGGGTGAGTGGTGTTGGACAGGGCGGACGGAAAAGCACGCCGCACAAGAGGGGCGGGGTTGGCCCGCCCGGCAAATGGTAGCTGGCGCCTGAAGCAGATGGCGCACTTGCAATCAGCTCATGCGATGTCTATCACATGGATACCGTAGGCGCCCTTGCGGCGATCCGCAAAGTAGCAGCTCAGCGTTTCCTTCACCGTTTTGAAGGCCAGCTCGTCCCAGGGGATTTCAGCTTCGGTGAAAAGTCTGGCCTCAATCGTTTCATGGCCGGGCTTGAACTGGTCGCTGAGCAGCCGTGCGCGGTAAAACAGATGTACCTGGCCGACACGTTCGACATTGAGCACACTGAAGAGGTCCTGCATTTCAAACTGTGCGCCTGCCTCTTCGTCGGTCTCGCGTGCTGCGCCCTGTGAGGTGGTTTCGTTGAGTTCCATGAAGCCCGCCGGCAAGGTCCATTTGCCCCAGCGCGGCTCGATGTTGCGCTTGCAAAGCAACACGTAATCTCCCCAGTGCGGTACGGTTCCGACGACGTTCAGCGGGTTTTCGTAGTGAATGGTGGCGCAGGCCGGGCAGACGGCACGCTCCTTGACGTCCCCGTCGTCGGGCACCCGGTAGGCCACGGCGCTGCCGCAATTTTTGCAATGTTTGATCGGGCTGCGGTACATGCGTACAAGTGTAGATTGAAAGTAAAAAGGGCTCCTGTCGGAGCCCTTTTCATGGACACCGCCGGGATCAGGCCTTGGTGGTTTTGGTGTGTTTTTCGATCAGGTTGCGGGCGGTGTCGAGCAGCTTTTTGCCGTCGAAGCCGCGTTTGTTCATGTCTTCGACCCACTCGATCTCGACCGCGCGCGATTTGCGGCGGAAGTCCTGCGCTTCGGCTGCGCTGAGCGTGTAGATCGTGTTGCCACGGTCGCTGGCGCTCTTGCGCCCTATGCCGTCGTTGCCCTGTTGCGTTTTGCCCAGCCAGGCGGACGTTGCCATGCCGGAGTTGTTGTCAATGACCTTTTTCAGGTCGGGTGCCAGCGAATTGTATTTGGCCTTGTTCATCGCCATTACAAAGGTGGTGGTGTACAGGCTGCCACCGGCCGGATCAAATTCGGCGTGAAATTTGGTGAGTTCGTTGACTTTGACCGAAGGCACCACTTCCCAGGGAATCACGCAGCCTTCAATCGTGCCTTTGCTCAGCGCGTCAGGAATGCCGGGCAGCGGCATGCCGACCGGAATGGCGCCCAGAATGCCCATCAGCTTGGTGACCTGGCGCGTGGGGGCACGCATTTTCAGGCCGCGCATATCGGCAATCGATTTGACCTGCTTGGCGACGGTGTGGATCACGCCGGGGCCGTGAACCTGCAGGGCGATGACTTGCGTGTCCTTGAACTCGTCCGGCGCCATCGTCTGGGTGTATTCCCAGTAGGCTTTGGAGGTGGCCTCGGCGTTGGACATCATGAAAGGCAGCTCAAACACCTCGATGCGCGGGAAGCGCCCGGCGGTGTTGCCCGGCAGTGTCCACACCACATCAACCACGCCGTCTTTGGCCTGGTCATACAGTTGCACCGGTGTACCGCCCAGTTGCATGGCCGGATAGGCTTCGAACTTGATGCGCCCGCCCGATTCTTTTTCGACCTTTTCCATCCAGGGTTTGTGCATGCCCAGCCAGACGTTGGACGTTGGGGACATGAAGGTGTGAAACTTCAGGGTCACCGCTTGCTGGGCCAGGCCCGACAAAGCAGGGGCGCCTAGGGCCGCCGCTGCGCCGGTTTTGAGAAGAGTGCGTCGCTGGATCATGTGTGGTCTCCGGTTAGGTAGGTTGAAATTAATGCAGGAAGAGGGGTTTGACTACCCGTGATTGCCCTGAGCATGGGCTGTCAGCTGATGTACTTTACAAGCCAGAGAGAGATGCCCGGAAAAAACAGCAGCAGGGTGGTGCGCATGGCGTCGCTGATCAGGAAAGGCAACACGCCACGGTAACTCTCGGCAATCGGTACGTCTTTGGCCATGCCGTTGACGATGTACACATTCAGGCCCACGGGCGGAGCCAGCAGTCCAAAGCCAACCGTCATCAGCACCATGATGCCGAACCAGATGGCCACAGACTCGCGCGGCATGCCGAAATCGAGGCCCATGACCATCGGGAAGAAAATCGGAATCGTCAGCAGCAGCATGGACAGCTCGTCCATGACGGCGCCCAGCACCACGTAAAACAGCAGAATGGCAGTGACCACCATCAGCGGTGACAGGCCCCATCCACCCACCACGGCCGCCAGCTGGTTGGGAACCTGCGTCAGGGCCAGGGCCGAGTTCATGAGGTCGGCGCCGATAAAAATCAGAAAAATCATGGCCGAGCTTTCGGCCGTGGCGTAAAAACACTGGATGAATTTCTTCCAGGTCAGCTCGCGCTTGAGCAAGGCGGCCACAAAAGTGGCCGCGGCACCAACGGCTGCGCCCTCTGTCGGCGTGAAGTAGCCGCCGTAGATGCCACCAAACACCAGCAGAAAAATCAGCGCAATGGGCAGTACCGCCACGGCAGAGCGCAGCGTGACGCGATCGCCACTTGCGTCAACCTCTGGCGCATGCCCGGGCACCACGCGAACGTAAATCGCAATCGCCGCGATGTAGCCCAACATGGCGATCAGGCCGGGCACCATGGCCGCAGCAAACAGCTTGGCAATGTTCTGCTCGGTCAAAATCGCATAAATCACCAGCGGGACCGAGGGCGGAACAAGAATCCCCAGCGTGCCGCCAGCCGCCAGCGTGGCGGTGGACAGGCGCCCCGAGTAGCCGTGCCGCTTCATCTCGGGCAGCGCCACACTGGTGATGGTGGCCGCTGTCGCCACCGACGAACCGCAGATCGCACCAAACGCCGCGCAGGCCAGCACCGAAGCCATCGCCAGCCCACCTTTGAAGTGGCGCATCAGGCTGGCGGCAAACTGGAACAGCGCCTTGCTGATGCCGCCCTGGGTTGCAAAATGTCCCATGAGGATAAACAGCGGAATCACCGACAGGTCGTAACTTGCAAAGCGTGCAAAGGCCTGGGTGTTGAGAAAGCTGGCGAAGGGCGACCAACCGGTCTGAGTGACGTAGCCGATGCCACCGGCGACAAACATCGCCACCGCAATCGGCACGCGCAGCGCCATCAGGACCAGCATGACGCCGAAAATGGACAGGGTCAGAGTGATGGCGCTCATGGGTGGGCCTTTGCTTCACCAAAGCCAAACAGGCTCTGGTACATCGCTATCACCGCCGTCAGCACAAAGGGTGGCACCATGGCTGCATACGCCGTCCACTCTGGAAATCCAAGGATCTGGGTCTCGGAATGGGTGGACCAGGAATTGAGTCCGCCCAACGCGGTGCGCCAGGCGAGCACTGCAAACAGCAAAGCGAGCAGCAGCGCTCCGATTCGGTCGAGCTGCTTGTTGGTCTCATCGCGAAGCCGCGACGTGAAGAAATCAACAATGATGTTGCCGCGCCGAATCTGGCACCAGGGCATGAACAGTGCAATTGCCGCGCCGGCAGCCAGCCCCGTGAGTTCAAAGTCGCCAACCAGCGTGGTGCCGATGGTGTTGCGACCAATCAGGCTCACGCAAGTCATCAGCGTGATGCCGGTCAGCAGCAAGCCGGCCACGATGGCGCAAAACTTTGCAAGTGTCTGCAGGATATTCAAACCAGGTTCTCCAGAAGGCAGGCTTGCTGTACATAGCCTGGAAATTCAACACGAGGCAAAGCCAGGCTGCGCATCGTTAATGCCGCGAATTATCCGGGCATCACGCCGGCGGGCGCAGGCGGGATACCCGAAGCGCGCTGGAGATTTGCGCGATCATCAGAGCGGGTGTGCGAAAAATGTGCAAATGCCCGAACGGAAATCAGACGATCTTGACGGTCAGTGTCCCCAAGCCCTTGACCTCGCCAACCATGGTGTCTCCAGAGACCACGGCTCCAACACCTTCGGGGGTGCCGGTGTAGATCAGGTCGCCGGGTTGCAGCTCCCAAGCTGCCGACAGATGCTCAATCGTCTCGGCAATGTTCCAGATCAGCTTGGCGACCGTGCTGCGTTGACGATCCTGCCCGCCGACCCGCAAGTAAAGCTCGGCGTTGGCAACGTCGCCCGCTTGGGCTGAGGGTGTGATGGGTCCGATGGGGGCGGAGTGGTCAAAAGCCTTGCCGATGCACCAGGGGCGTCCCTGTTTTTTCATTTCACCCTGCAGGTCGCGGCGCGTCATGTCCAGGCCGACGGCGTAGCCGTAAATGTGTTTTTGGGCATCTGCAGCCTTGATGTTTTTGCCGCCGGTGCCAATGGCCACGACAAGTTCAATCTCGTGATGCAGGTTTTTGGTCAGGCTGGGGTAGGGCATGGTCCCTGTCTGCCCTGCCTCCACCACCACCAGTGCATCAACAGGTTTGAGAAAGAAAAACGGCGGCTCTCGCCCGGTGAAACCCATTTCCTTGGCGTGCTCCTCGTAGTTGCGGCCAACGCAATAAATGCGATGCACGGGAAAGCGCTCAGGGGTGCCGACAACCGGCACTGACACGGTCGTGGGCGGGGTAAAAACAAAACTCATGACAACCTCTCTTCTCTGTGTATGCCCAGTGCTTGATGCACTGGACGGTCTGAAAAACTGAACAACACGCAACCTTGCGCAGAACGCAGGCGCGCGGTGTGCCAGGATGGAATCACAAAATGATCGCGCGGACCAAATTCAAAAATTTGTTCCTGACCCGAATGGCTGATGACAACACTGCCGTGACCCTCGACCACGCTGTAAACAGCACCATCTGTCTGACGCCAGGGGCTCCCCGAAAATCCGCCCGGCAATCGTTGCATGAAGGTCGCCATGGTTGGCATCGCAGAGCCTCCGGTAGCCGGGTTGACATAGCGCAGTTTGACCCCATCCCACTCGTCCACCGGCGCCTGGCGCTCCAGCTTGTGCAGCGCTTCGCGTGTTCTGTCGTAGGGGTAGCTGAAGATGGGCGAGGTCTGTCCGAATGGAGCGTCATACCGGACCGGCAGCATGTTGGCCCCGTAGCGTTGATAACTTGTGCCTTCGGTCCGGGTGATGGGTTGCGATTGCTCGGCATGGTTCTCGGAAAACCCGGCGTCAAAAAATCGCAGCATGGGAATGTCCAGGCCATCGAGCCACACCACCGGCTCACCGCCCTCCGCTGCGCCCTTATGGCCGTGGTCATGCCAGGTCCAGCTGGGTGTGATGATGAAGTCGCCGGGCGTCATGGAAGCGCGCTCACCATCGACCGCTGTATAGGCGCCGCGCCCCTCCACAACAAACCTCAATGCGCTTTGGGTGTGGCGGTGGCTGGGGGCGATTTCGCCGGGAAGAATCAGCTGCAAGCCCGCGTAGAGAGACTGCGTGATACACGACTGCCCCGGCAGCGCAGGGTTTTCCAGAATCAGTACGCGGCGCACGGCCTCTTCGGCGGTGATCAGTTCGCCCGACTGCATCAGGTAGGGGCGAACATCGGCATAACGCCACAAAGCAGCCACGCATGGCGTAGCGGGTTGTTGCGGGACCAGCGCATGCAGCACCTCCCACAAAGGGGTCATGTGCTGCTTGCGAATCGCCTCATTGAAAGCCTGGCGCGCGCTGTCGGGCGACGGGTGTGTGCCTTGCGCTCTGGTCGAGGTGTCAGCGCTCAAAATAAGCCCCATCCTGCCGCAGGCATTGTTGCAAGCGGGTGACGTCGATGTCGCGAAACGCTGCACCGGTATCGAGCATCGCAGCGGCCGTTCCGGCGGCCTGACCCATCACAAAACAGCCGCCGCTGGCACGCGCCGCCGACTGGCCTTCGTGCGACATGGACGCGCAGCGCCCCGCCACCAACAGGTTGTCCACTTCCCGCACCACCAGCATGGCCCACGGCAGGTCATTGAAGGCTCGAGATTCGTCTGTCGGAAAACGCCAGCTGATTCCGCCATCGACATGCATTTCCATCGGCCAGGCGTTGATACCGATCACGTCGTCAAAGCGTGCTGACGACAA
This sequence comes from Polaromonas sp., assembly GCA_046598365.1. Lineage (GTDB taxonomy): Bacteria > Pseudomonadota > Gammaproteobacteria > Burkholderiales > Burkholderiaceae_C > Polaromonas. The sequence continues at coordinate 6,706 of JBKJIV010000063.1, forward strand.
GATGTCCTCACCGGTGAGCGAGTAAACACCCCGGACGCGGCGCGTTTCGCGTATGCCGACCTGGGGAGCGATATCAACAATGGCCGACTGCTCAAAGCCGGGTACTTCATTCTTGAGGAAGCGAAAGTATTCGACGACCTGACGCCGACCTTCCAGCTCGCCATCGCTGAGCTGGCGGGCATCGGTAGCGTCCATCGCCAGGCCTTGCGCGTTGCGAATCTGCGTGACATTGACACGCCACTCAGTCGGATTTTTTTGCGGCCTGATAATCGCGCCGTCGCGCGGGAAGCTGTAGCGGCCAGGATGGCGAGACTGGGTTTCATCCATGAGTTTGTTGATGGCCGAAAACTCGCCCACCGCGGCCAGAGCCTGCGCGGCCGCCACATGGCCCACACGAAACATGGTGGTTGGGAACAGGGCGCTACCGCAGCCGTCGCCCAGCTCGAAAGGCACGCCTGCAAAATGCGCGACGTCGGCATCGCCGGAACAATCAATAAATTGATGAGCCCGTATCGCCTGTCTCCCGGATTTGGTTTCCACCACCAGGGCTGTAATGCGCGGTCCGTCCATCACCACAGCCGCAGCCCAGGCGTGAAACAGCATCTGCACGCCGCTGGCCAGCAGCAACTGGTCGGCCGCGCACTTGTAGGCCGAGACGTCATAAGAGCGCACCCGAATGCGCCCCTGCATGCCGTCTTGCGGATCGTTCAGGCCACCCAGTGCGTCAATGCGGTCCAGCAAATCGTCCACCACGCCATGCACCACTTGCTGCATTTCGCCATTTTTTCGTCCGTACAGCCCCGCAAAATTCGTGACACCGCCGGCTGTGCCCATGCCGCCGAGAAAGCCATAACGCTCGACCAGTAAAGTGCGCGCACCGCGCTTGGCGGCGCTGACACTTGCCGCCAGTCCCGCAGGTCCGCCGCCCACCACAACCACATCGAACTCGCCGTAGACCGGCAGCGTGCGTGCCGACTCCGTGATGGTGTGCAAGCGGGATGAGGGCGACATCTATTCGATTTTGATGCCACGCATGGCGATGATGCCACCCATGATGGTGGTCTCGCTACGGATGCGGCTGATCAGGCCTTCAGGGGCGGTACCGACGGCTTGCCAGCCTTGGTTGAACAGCTTTTGGCGGGTGTCGTTGTCGCGGATGATGCTGGGTACTTCTTTGGCGAGTCGGGCCTGGGCGGCTTTCGACAGCATGGCCGGGCCGATCAGCGCGGTCCATACTTCCAGGCTGAAGTTGCGCACGTCGGCATCGGCCAGCGACGGGATCTCAGTGGCAAGTGGGCTGCGGCCGCTGGTCAAGCCAATCGCCTTGAGTTTGCCGGCCCGGATCTGCGGCAGGGCGATACCGGGTGGCACGAGCGCCATCTGGATCTGCCCGCCCAGCATGGCCGTCACGACTTGCGGATTGCCCTGGTAGGGCACATGCACTGCTTCCAGATTGCCGGCGGTGGACTTGAGAAGCTCCATGCCCAAATGCCCGACCGAACCGTTGCCGACAGAACCGTAATTCCATTTGTTGCCGCCGTTGCGGGCTGCCACAAAAAACGCACTGCCCGATGGCTGGTCCACCGGAGCGACCAACACCAGGGGCGCCGTGGTCAGCAGCGATATGGGTGTGAAGTCTTTCGCCGGGTCGTAGGGCAGTTTGGAGTAAAGCAGCTTCGCTGACGTCAGATTGCCGTTGACAACGACGCCCAGCGTGTGGTCGTCCGTGGCCTTGGCCACCAGATCAGCCGCAATGTTGCCTGAGGCGCCGGGCTTGTTTTCAACAATCACTGGCTGGCCCAGCACGCGGGACAAGGGCTCAGCCAGGGTACGGGCTGCCATGTCGGGGGTGGAGCCGCCCGGGAACCCGACGAGAATTTTGACGGGACGGGTTGGCCAAGTGGCTGGCGTAGTCGCAGGCTCTGACTTTGCTGATTTTGTCGGAGGGTTTTGGGCCGTGGCCAGCGTGGGCAGGGCGAGGCTGGCGATCAAAAACGCAGCGTAGGTGAGGGTTTTCATCCGGATCTCCATTTTCTTCAAAACCCTATTTGAACAGTTTTGAGGGTTCAATTCCGTCGTACATCCACTGCAGGCCTGCAAAGCCGGCGCTCTCGCTGCCGCTTTGAAACAGCTGGTTGCGCAATTCGCGCTGTACGCCCGCGGAATGGTAAATGTCGCCATAAAAGCGCGACGTCAACTGCACCCGTGCGGTGCGCAGGTAGCGGACCTGTTGGTATTTCTGGAAAGCCGCCTCGACATCGCCATGCGTGTGACGCAAAGCCTCACGCAACACCACGGCGTCTTCTATCGCCTGGCCCGCTCCCTGCGCCAGGTACTGCAGCATGGGATGGGCGGCGTCGCCGATCAGGGTGACACGCCGGTCTGTCCAGTTTTTGACGGGTTCGCGGTCACACAGCACCCACATCTTCCAGGTTTCGATTTTGCCCAGCAGTTCCCTGACTTGCGGGCAGGCATCGGAAAAACGCGCGGTCAATTCGGCGGTGTCGCCGAAGGTGTTCCAGCCTTCTTCATAGCGGCTGCTGTGAAAAACGGCGACCAGATTGAATAATTCACCGCGACGCAGCGGGTAGTGGACCAAATGGGTTTTGTCGCCACCCCATAGCAACACGTCGTCGCTCCACAAATGAGCCGGAACATCCTCCCGCTTGAGCACCGCGCGATAGGCAATGTGCCCGGACACCCGTGGCTTGCCGTCGCCCACCACCACCTCACGGACCTTGCTCCACAGCCCATCGGCGCCAATCAGTGCTGCGCCATGCAGCACTTCGCCGCCTGCCAGGTGCACGCTTACACGGCCGGGCGACTGATCAAAAGACGCTACTTTGGCCTGCGTGCGCAACGTGATGCGGGGCAAGGCCAGACAGGCGTCCAGGAAAATCTGGTGCAGATCGGCGCGGTAAATTACCCCGTACGGAAATCCGTAGGTCGCACGGGCGGTATCTCCCAGAGGTATCCGCACAATTTTTTCGCCACTGCGCGCATCGTTCATGCCCAACCCGGCGGGGAAAAACGACACGCGGGAGATGGCGTCGGTCAAGCCGAGGTAGGCAAACATGCGGAAGATATTCGGACCGAGCTGAATGCCCGCGCCGATTTCCCCAAAGCGCGCCGCCTGTTCCAGAACGGTCACGTCGTGACCGTCGCGCGCCAGCACCAGGGCAGACGCGAGCCCGGCGATGCCTCCGCCGGCGATGAGAAAGGGAAGAGGAAGAGGTATTGCCATGGATGGTTAGCCGCGTGGGCGACGTTGCCTTAATAATAAGTATGCTTATCATTAAAACCCATGGTACATACCCTGAGCAGGCCCTAAACTCGCGCCATGGCAAAAAGTTATAACTTCGTGGAGGCTCCCGGGCACCAGATCCGTCGCGCGCACCAGTTGGCAGTCGCCATCTTCATGGACGAGACGGCGGCATTTGATGTGACGCCCGTGCAGTTTGCCATCCTCAATGCCCTGATGGACGATCCCGGCGAAGACCAGATCACGCTGGCCGGGCGGGTAGCCTTCGATGCTGCGACTTCAGGTTCGGTGATCGGGCGACTGGAAGCAAAAGGTTGGGTGCGGCGCGAAGCCGACCCAAAAGACAAGCGGCGCAAGTTGTTGTGGGTCACCCCCGAGGGCGAAGAAGTTGCGCTGCAAATGAAGCGCGCGGTAAGCAAGGTTCAGTCACGCTTGCTGGCCCCTCTCAAAACCGCTGAGCGGACGCAGCTCGCCGCATTGCTGGGCAAGCTGATCTCGGGGCACGAAGAAGCCGAGTAAGCGTCAGGCCGATTTGGCCACCAGCGTGAAATGCTCGACCACGGGAGGGCTTGCAAAAAACGGCCCCACGATGGCGCGCCACTGGGCAAACGCAGGGGACTCCCGAAAACCCACGGTGTGATCTTCCAGCGTTTCCCAGAAGATCTGCAGGATGTAACGCTCGGGATTTTCTAGGCCCTTGTTGACCTTGAAACCCTGAAACCCTTTGGAATTGGCGATGACGGTGGTCAGGCCGCGCTGAATGGCCTCGTCAAAAGCGGCTTGCTGGCCAGGGGCAATGCGGATATCTGCGAGTTCGAGAATCATGTGTTTCCTTAGGGAGATGCAGGGGTTTCAGTATTGGCTGGCTGGTAACTCTACCGTCAAACCGTCAAGAGCCGTGCTCAATGTGATTTGGCAGCTCAATCGGCTGCTTGGCGCTTTGGGTGTAGCAGTAAAGGCCAGCATGCTCTGCTCCTCGCCATCGGCCGGTGGCAGCAGGCTGGCAAAGGGTTCGCGTACAAAGACGTGGCAGGTGGCGCAGGTCATCAGGCCGCCGCAGTCTGCGGCAATGCCTTCAATGCCGCCGGACACGGCTGCCTCCATCAGAGTCTTGCCAATTTTGCCTTTTGCCGTTTGTGTGTGGCCGGTTGCAGCTGTGAAGTTAATGGTAATCATCGGGTTCAAGAGTTAGAGGCGGCTGAAATATTCACGGCGCTGCCACTCCTTCTTCTCGGTGGCTTGCTCATAGCGGCTGAGTTCAGACTGTTTGATACGGGTGAGGTAGTTGATGAAAGTGCTGCCGAAGGCTTCCACCAAGGCGTTGTCAGCCTGCAAGGCGCGCAGCGCATCTCCCAGGTTGTTGGGGATTTTGACACCGGTATCGCCGTAGGGTGCGTCAGTGGCTTTGGGCGCCTTCAGCTGCCGGTTGATGCCGTCCAGTCCGGCATGTATTTGCGATGCCAGATACAGGTAGGGGTTGGCCGCAGGCTCGCCAATTCGATTTTCAATGCGGGTGGCCTTGTCCTGGCTTTGGCCCACCACCCGCAGCATGGCGCCGCGGTTGTCCCGCCCCCAGAGTACCGACTGGGGCGCTAGTGCGTTGGGCTGGAAGCGGCCAAAGCCGTTGATCGTCGGGGTGCAGAAAACGGTCATGCCCTCGGCGTGCGCGAGCAAACCCGCGAGGAAATGCTCTCCCAACGCAGACAGTGTGTACTGAGCGTCATTCGGCTGCGAGCCTGGCGCGGGCGCGTCCCGCTGAAACAGGTTGGCGCCGGTTTGTAAATCCACCAGCGACTGGTGCAAATGCCATCCGCTTGACATGATGGTGGGAAACGGTGGGCGGCACATGAAGGTGGCGTGGTAGCCGGCGCGGCGCAAGGCCTGCTTGACGGCGCTGCGAAAAAGAACCATGTTGTCAGCGGCAGTCAGCGCGTCGGTGGCGTCAAACACGGCCTCGACCTGGCTGGGTCCAAACTCGATCTCCAGCGACTGCAGGGGCAAGCCCAGCGCCTGGGCGGTGTGCTGCACGATGCGCAGCGGTTCTTCCGCCATGTCTGACCAGTTTTCCGAGAGTAACTGGTAACCCGGGTGAATCATGGCCACCTTGGGCGGCAGGCCGGGCCAGTCGGCTTGTTCAGGGTCGAGCTCATCGCCAGCCCCGTCGCCTGTGATGCGGTAAATATGAAACTCGATTTCCAGACCGCACTTCATGTCGTAGCCTGCCTCTGCAAGCTGTGCCAACGCACCTTGCAAAATGCGTCGCGTGTCCAGTTCGACGGGGCGTCCGTCCTGCATCCAGGGCTGGCCTTGCACCCAACCCGTGGCATGGGCCCACGGCAGTTGCCTGAAGCTCGCGGGGTCGGCCAGCAGCATCAGGTTGCTGGCAAACTCAAAACCGGGAAGGTCGCTTGTACCGCCCGCCTCAAACACCCTGAAAGCTGTGCGGTCGGATGTGTCCTTGAGGAGCAAGGTGCTGACCATGCCCACGCCGTCCATCATGGCCTTGGCCGCGGTGGCGGCCACCAGTGTTTTTCCGCGCAGGTTCCCGTGCAGGTCGCACCAGGCAAAACGTACCAGTTCCACGCCGCTGGCGGCGATCATCTGCGCTGTTTGCGTCAAGGCCTGCTGACGTGCAGCGTCATGAATGCCGCATTGCTCGGCGAAGCTTTTCATGCGCTGGTAACCGGCTTGGCGTCGTGCGCTTTCCAGGGTGCGTGGTCCCGCTTGGCTTTCGCCTCCTGCTGCCACCAGCTGGGCCAGTCGCCCGCTGGCGCAATGCCGTCCACCGTATCTGGCCCCGTCATGGCCCCGGTCTGCGCCGCATCGGCGATGCCGGGGGCGACGCCGCCTGCCTGCACGGTGGCAATCGCCTTGATCAGCACTCGCCGATTCGCCATGATCACTTTGTCACTGCTGCCCAGATGCTCGCGCGTGCGGTCCTGTATGGCGCCCATGCTTTCTACCGCCCACTGGTCGTGGACATTGATGTCTTCCTCTCCCATGCCGAGGTAAGTGGTGGTCAGTTGCTCGGCTGCGTTGAATCCCCAGCGGTTGTGCTGTCCGGCCTTGGGCACATAGTCGGGCAGGGTAATGAACTGCTGACGCTGCGCACGCATGGCTTCCTTGTCCAGCGGCCCCGCAAAGCTGGTAAAAAATGAATACCAGTACGTATGGGTGTCGTCCACCGGCAAATGCATCTGGGTGATGGTCATGGTTTCCGACAATGGGATTACAAAAGTTGCCGGGAAAATGGCCTGTGTGACCCGCACGTGAGTGAGTTTGTCGTTCATGGGGCGCAGCGTGGTCAGTTGCATGCCCCAAGGCTTGGACTCAAAGCTGATCTCCGGCTGTGCAAACTCGCGCATGATGCGCGTCATGGGCCACTGCTTGCCGTCCATGTCGCCCGCGCTGGGGCTGCGAAATTGTTTGCCCGCCGCGTTCTCGCCAATGTCTTCCAGTGCCTCGTCCTGCAGAAAGCGGTGCAGAAAGGAAGGGTGGGCCGGGTCAATGCCAACCTCAAAAGCCTGCAACCAGTTGGCCTTCCACAAACCCTTGAATGCAAAGGTGTGGGTGGCCGGAGCAGTGAAGCAGTCAAAGTCCGGGAAGGGGGGCGGGGCGGAGCCTTCAGGTCCCAGCCATGCGAAAACCACGCCGCTTTTTTCGACCACAGGGTAGCTGCGCTGGCGCACCCTTTCGCACAGCTTGCTGTCTGCGGGCTCGGCCGGCGTTTCCAGGCATTGGCCCTGCACATCAAACTTCCAGCCATGAAAAGGGCAGCGCAGGCCATCACCTTCAGCCCTGCCGTAAGCCAGGTCGGCACCGCGGTGTGGGCATGCCCTGTCCAGTAAGCCCCACGCACCGCTGGCGTCCCTGAAAAGAACTAGATCCTGCCCCAGCAGGCGCACAGCCTTGACCGGGCGGTCTTTCATGCGTGGGTCCAGTGACGCATTGAACTCATCAACCAGTGCCGCCGGCTGCCAATAGCTGCGCTGCAGTGCTCCACAAGGCGTGCCGGGTCCGACGCGGGTGATCAGCTCGTTTTGTTCTGCGTTCATGGCATGGCCTTGTGAAACGGTATACCGAAAGTTAATTTCAGTGTACATTTCGGGCCATGAACTTGCAAGAGACCGTGTTGATTCAGTTACGCGACCTGATTTTGCGTGGTGAATTCGAGCCCGGCCAGCGTCTGGCAGAGCAACAACTGGCTGAGCGCCTGGGCGCCTCCCGCACGCCAGTGCGTGCCGCCTTGGTGACGCTTGAGCAGGAAGGGCTGGTCGAAGCCAACGAAACCGGCAAATTTCTGGTGCGCCAGTTCACGCCGCGTGAGGTGGCCGATGCGATTGCCGTGCGCGGTCATCTTGAAGGCATGGCGGCACGGCTGGTGGCAGAGCATGGCGTGTCCCGGCAATTACAGGGCGATCTGCAGGCTTGCCTCGATGAGGGCGACGCTGCTTTGGCTGGCAACCCGCTGACATACGACAGCTACGCAGCCTACGCACGCATGAATGACCGCTTCCACGCCTTGCTGTTGGAGGGCAGCGGCAACCGCGCCCTGCAGCGCGCCGTAGCACTCAATGACAAGCTGCCGTTTGCGGCCGCGTCAGCCATGCTACCGATGCAGGGAAGCTTGGCGCAAGACCGGGACTGGATGCTGTATGCGCATCGCCAGCACCACATGCTGTTGGCCGCGCTCAAAGCGGGCGAGGGCGCGCGCGCGCAGGCGCTCGCCATCGAGCACACCGAAGTGGCGCAGATGAACATGCGCATGGCACTGGAGCGTCGCGCCGAAACCGAGCGTGTGATGCCTGCGATACGGCTGGTGGTGGGGCATTGACGGTGGAGGGCTCGTTCACGGCCGCGGGCGTGCGGCGTGGCTTTGTGGTGGGCCAGCCGATGGCGCCGGGCGTGCTGTTGTACGGCATGGTGTTTGGCGTGCTCGCCAGTGAGCGGGGCTTGTCTGCACTGCAGGCCATGCTCATGAGCGCCTTTGTTTATTCGGGAAGTGCCCAGCTCGCGGCACTTCAGGGCTGGACGTCGTCTGGCCTGGTACTGCCCTTGATTGCCACGATTTTGGTGATGAATGCCCGCTATGTGCTGTATGGCGCGGCGATTCAGCCATGGCTGCGCGACAGTACTCGCGCGCAGGCCTGGGGCACCCTTTTTTTTCTGGGCGACGGCAACTGGGCTTTGTCCATGCGTGAATACGATGCCGGCTACCGTGATGCCGGGTTTATTCTGGGGTCTGGTGTAGCCATGTTTGCCCCTTGGGTGCTGGGAACGATGGCAGGCCATTTGCTGGCGCGCAGCGTGCCAGATCCTGCCGCTTTCGGTCTGGACTTCATGCTGGTGGCTTTTGCAGCAGCCATTGGCATGGCGATGTGGCGCGGCAAGTCAGACTTATGGCCCGCAGCTGCTGCCGCGATCACGGCGCTGATCCTGCACCGGCTTTTGCCGGGCGGCTGGTACATCGTCGGCGCAGGGCTGGCCGGCGGCCTGATGGGAGCATGGCGCCATGGTCGTTGAGACGGGGTTTTTGTTTGCACTGGCCGGCATGGCGCTGGCGTCTTACGCATGCCGGCTTGGCGGGTATCTGCTCATGGCTTATGTACGCATCACGCCGCGCGTGGAAGCCGCCCTAAAGGCTGTCCCACTGGCTGTGATGATTGGCATCGTGACACCTGCGGCATCGGCGGGCAAACTGCCGGAGCTGTTGGCACTGTGCGCGGTAGCCCTGGTGATGAAACTGCTGCGCAACGATCTGGCCGCCGCGGTGGCTGGCGCCGCAACGGTAGCTGTGGCCCGGTGGGTAACCGCTTGATCTTGTCTTTGTGGGCTTGACCCCCAATCCATGACTCGCGCACAAGACCTAGGTTCATGCGACATGGATCCCGGGGCGAGCCCGGGATGACAAACCGGGCTGGCCCTTATTCCTTGGCCACCTGAAGCACCAGCTTGCCAAAGTTCTCGCCGTTGAAAAGTTTGAGCAGCGTTTCCGGGAAAGTGTCCAGGCCGACCACAACGTCTTCCTTGCTTTTCATGGTGCCCGCTTTCAGGTAGCCAGCCATCTCGGCAATGGCTTGCGGGTAGCGGTCGGCGTAGTCAAAAACCACAATGCCTTCCATGCGTGCGCGATTGACCAGCAGTGACAGGTAATTGGCCGGGCCCTTGACCGGCGTGGTGTTGTTGTACTGACTGATGGCGCCGCAAATAATGATGCGAGCCCCACGCGTGATGCGCGTCAGCACGGTGTCCAGAATCTCGCCGCCCACGTTGTCAAAATAAATGTCCACGCCCTTGGGGCAATGCTCTTTGAGGCCGCCCTTCACGTCGCCGGCTTTGTAGTCGATACAGGCGTCAAAGCCCAGTTCACTCACCACCCAGTCGCACTTGGCTTTGCCGCCGGCAATGCCGACCACGCGGCAGCCTTTGAGTTTGGCGATCTGGCCGACGGTTTGGCCCACGGCGCCGGCTGCGCCCGACACGACCACGGTTTCACCTGCCTTGGGTTGACCCACATCTATCAGACCGAAGTAGCCTGTCATGCCGGGCATGCCCAGCACGTTGAGCCAGGACGTCAAGCCCATGCGCGCATCGATTTTGAACATGCCGCTGCGCTTGATTTGAGCTTCGGGAATCAGGCAGTACTCCTGCACATCGAGGCCGGCGTTCACGTAGTCGCCCACGGCAAAGGCCGGGTTGTTGGATGCGATCACCTTGCCTACGCCGCCGGCACGCATGACTGCGCCGATTTCCACCGGGGGGATGTAGCTTTTGCCTTCATTCATCCAGCCGCGCATGGCCGGGTCCAGCGACAAGCTCAAAGTTTTGACGAGCACGCCGCCGGGACCGGGTTCTGCCACAGGCTCGGTGGTAAAGCTCCAGTTGTCGCGTGTTGGCAGGCCCACGGGGCGGCTGGCCAGGCGGACCTGGTGGTTGGTGAGGGTGGTGATGGCGTTCATGTAGGTTCTCCGCGCGGAAGCTGATTAGCTGGTTGTATTGCAGCTTCGCATGGTAGCGGGCACAAACCCTGAGGTCAGTCGCGCAGGCGATTCGGGTTTATGCTTTCGTCCATGAAGCTCTACAACTACTTTCGCTCTTCGGCGTCGTTTCGCGTACGAATTGCGCTGCAACTCAAGGGATTGAGCTACGACTACATCCCGGTGCATCTGGTCAAGGGCGATCACAAAAAGGACGAATATTCTTCGCTCTCGGCAGACATGCTGGTGCCCTTGCTGGAATCCCAAGGCGAGCACCTGTCGCAGTCCATGGCCATCATCGAATATCTGGACGAAACCCATCCGACGCCTGCCCTGATGCCCGCCGACGCGCTGGGTCGCGCCAAGGTGCGGGCACTGGCGCAGTCGATTGCCTGCGAGATACACCCATTGAACAACCTGCGCGTGCTCAAGTACCTGGTGCGGGAGCTCAAGCTCGATGACGACGCGAAAAACACTTGGTATCGCCACTGGTGCCGCGAGGGGCTGGAAGCTTTTGAGCGTCAATTGAACCAGCTTTCGCCCTCGACCTACTGCTATGGCAATACCCCCACGCTGGCCGATTGCTGCCTGGTCCCGCAAATCTTCAATGCCCAGCGGTTTGACGTCAACTTTGACGGCCTGAGCCGCACCATGGCCGCCTTTGAAGCCTGCATGTCGCTGCAGGCTTTCCAGAAGGCACAACCTTCGGCCTGCCCTGACAACGAAGGCTGACACTTGCATCCGGACTGGCTGATCCCCGACTGGCCCGCGCCAAGCCAGGTGCGCGCGGTCTTCACGACGCGGCAGGGGGGTTGCTCGGCGCCGCCTTATGACAGCATGAACCTGGGCGACCACGTGGGTGATGCCCCGGCTGAAGTGGCCGCCAATCGTCTTGCGCTCGGACAGGCCATGGGGGCGAATCCGATTTTTCTACAGCAGGTTCACGGAACGGACGTTCTCTCCCTGGACGCTGCCTCCGGGCAGGGCGCACGGGGCGACGCCGCCACCACCCGGCAGCCAGGCGTGGCATGCACCATCATGGTGGCAGACTGTTTGCCGGTCTTGCTGGCGACTACCGACGGTTCTGCGGTCGCTGCGGCCCATGCAGGGTGGCGTGGGCTGGCCGGAAATCACAAACGGGGAGTTTTAGAAGCGACTTATGAACGTTTTAGCCAGTTTGCCTTTGATTCACGGGAAGAGTTCGCTGTAAATACGATGGCGTGGCTGGGTCCCTGCATCGGGCCCACTGCTTTCGAGGTTGGGCCAGAAGTTCACGCTGCCTTCACGTCCGCAGACCCCCGTGCTTCGTCGTTTTTTACCCCGCAGGGCAGCGGAAAGTATCTGGCGGATTTGGCCGGCTTGGCGCGCCTGCGCTTGCAAGCGCTGGGCATCACACAGATTTACGGCAATGACGGCAGTGCGCCGTGGTGCACCGTAGGCAATGCCTCAAGGTTCTTTTCGCACCGGCGCGACGCTGGCGTCACTGGCAACGGGTTCAAGACCACGGGCCGTATGGCCGCCTGCATCTGGATCGCTTGATTCGGCTTGGTCAGCGCTGGCTTTGCTCGCTTCCATGGCATCGCGCGCCTTGATCGCCCGGCGCCGATTGGGCGCACGCATCAGGTAAACCACCAATGCAACAGGACCCACCCCATAGAGTACAAAGGTGACCAATGCCCCCAGCAATGTGCCCGTGGAATGCGTGGCTTCGGCCACGCTCATCATGAGCACCACATACATCCACGCAATCACAATCAAATACATAAACTACGTACTAAACGTCATAAGCTTGCAAGAAATTTCCGCCATACTAG
>JBKJIV010000094.1:0-18813 GCA_046598365.1 Polaromonas sp.
GCTGCACTGCCGCACATCCTGATGCGGTATTACACGGTGCCGGCGCAGTGAAGTACAGCAGGAAAATGAAGAACAGCGACCAGGTGACTGATTCCCGCGCCTCTTTCACGCTAGGCACCGTGTAATACCGCATCAGGATGTGCGGCAGTGCAGCGGTTCCCACCATCAAGCAGAAAATCAGCGCCAGGAAGTTACGGCGTGAGACGTCGTAAGCCTTCTGGGCAGCTGCATCGCCATTTGGATCCCCGGCAAACTGCTGGGCGTGCGGGGGCATGCCATTGAGTGGCTTGGCCTTGTTGTCGGCGGCCGTTTTTGCAGCTGTCCACGTTTTCGTTGCAGCCGCCGCATCTTTCGGCACAGCAGCCAGCGCTTTTTCAGCCGCAGAGATCTCCGACAGCGCGCCATTGGCCGCTTTCAGGTCTGCCACGGCTTTTTCGGCTGCGACCTTGTCTGCTGCCAGGGCCGTTGCGGGATCTTTCAGTTTTGCTGCCAAGGCTGCAGAACGCTGCTTGAAAATCTCGCGAACTTCAAGTTCTTTAACATTGGTGGTCAGCTCTTTTTCCTTGGCTGTCACTTTTTGCAGCTGGAAACCGTAGATGGCTTGCGGAATCGGCACGCTGGTCTGCTTGACCGAGAGCCACACCACAGGGAGCATATAAGCCACGATCAGGATGATGTACTGGGCCACCTGCGTCCAGGTCACCGCGCGCATACCGCCCAGGAAAGAGCACACCAGAATGCCGCCCAGACCCAGGAAAATCCCGAGCTCAAAAGCAACACCGGTCAGACGGGCCGTGATCAGGCCAACGCCGTAAATCTGTGCCACCACATAGGTGAAGGAGCACAGAATCGCGGCGACGATACCGATGAAACGCGGCAGGTTTCCGCCATAACGTTCACCGAGAAAGTCGGGAATGGTGAACTGGCCGAACTTGCGCAGGTAAGGCGCAAGAAACAACGCCACCAGGCAGTAACCACCGGTCCAGCCCATGATGAAAGCCAGGCCGCTGTAACCCGTGAGGTAGAGCGTACCGGCCATACCGATGAAGGAGGCGGCAGACATCCAGTCAGCACCCGTGGCCATACCGTTGTACACCGCCGGTACGCGGCGTCCTGCCACGTAATATTCGGCAGCATCCGTCGTACGGCTCATGATACCGATGCCGGCATACAAACCGATGGTGGCCAGCAGGAAGATCAAGCCGATCCACTGACGGGACAGGCCCATCTGCTCGAGAATGGCCAGTACCACCACGAAGAACAGAAAGCCCCCGGTGTACCACTTGTAGACCTTGCCAAGGCCCTTTTTGAAAGCGGCATTGGACGCAGCAGTGTTGACGCCGGCATCATTACCAAATATTCCAGCCATGATTATTCCTCGCTCTCTTGGACGCCGTGCTCAATATCGAGCTTGCCCATGTACCAGGCGTAATACCCGATGATGGCCACGTAAATCACCAAAGCCCCCTGCGCCCCCATCCAGAAGCTAAAGGGCCAGCCAAAGAAATTAAAGCTCAATTCGCGTGCGTAATAACTCACGACGAAAGTCACGACGAACCAGATCACGATCAGGATCGCCGTGATATTGAGGTTCTTTCGCCAATAACGGCGATGGTTGTCAGTCAACTGCATAACACTTGCCTCCAATCAACAACACCCTTGCGGGCACATCACGATCACCACCAGTCCCCTAGCGTGGCCTGCAAGCCGGATCGCGTCTTATAAGCCTGGGCAGGACCCTGGCCTTCAAATACCCACCCAAATGGAAGCGGTCAGGAGGACTGAGCGATGCTCAGCCCCGTCTCGCGCTCCAGTTGGGCGGCCACTTTAGGCTCAAACCTTTTGAGGTGGCGAATAACCTTCACCGCCTCTTCAGGGTCTTGCCTGTCTACATGAACCCGCGCGAGCTGATACCAGCCGAACGGGCTCATGGGTTGCAGTTCTGTGTTTTTCTTGAGCGCCTGTACCGCCTCGTCAAAGCGGCGGTCGCGAATAAGAATGAGCGCCAGGCCGTACCATGCCCGGTCCATCTTGGGCTCTAGCTCCAGCGCGCGGCGAAACGCGGGCTCGGCTTCGGCGTAACGGCCGATCTCTTCCAGCATGTAGGCCAGGTTGAACCATGCAGCGGCATTGTCGGGATAGCCTTTGACCAGTTGCTCCAACGCACCAATGGCGCCATGCTTGTCACCCTCCTGGGCAAGCACATGGGCCCGGCTGGCCAGCGCATAACGATCGTCGGGCCGCACCAGCAACATCTGGTCAAACTTGCCCAGCGCGGCCAGCCGCCGCCCGAACACCAACAGGGCCAGCGCCTGCATCTTGAGATACCAGTAAGCCAGGGTGGTGTTCATTTGCACATCTCCACGCCGATTTCCAGGCAAATGCGAATTCTCATGACGGTTGCGCCGATCCAAACGAACAGCAGCAACAAAAACGCCACGAGCGGTACGTGGCGGTCAATGATCTGTTTGGGAGTGATGAAGCGCGAGGCCACCACAAACGGCTTGCCCACGATTTGCAGGATTTGATAAAAGAGGTTGGTGTCCCTTTTGGCACCAGCCAGCAAACCCAACACCCATTGCCCGAACAGTGCGAGCAAGGCGACCTCGGCTATCAGTTTGACTGTGGAGACGGTGAAAAGCATAGAGCCCTTGGCAACAATGACCTGATTGTTGCCTCGCGTCTTACCGACTTCTTACAAACCGCAAGGGAAACAGGCCGACCTAGCTGAAACCCTCCTAGGGGTTTCCCTTGATCCCCTGCCGATCAGGCGTGCGGGAGGCGTCTGGGCCCCCCTCCCCTCAATTAGCCAGCCGCTTCCAGGTATCGATCACGGTATCAGGGTTGAGCGAGATCGAGCCAATGCCCTGCTCCTTGAGCCACTGCGCAAAGTCCGGGTGATCGCTAGGACCCTGCCCGCAGATGCCGACGTATTTGCCCTGGCGTTTGCAGGCCGCAATAGCCTGGCTGAGCAGGGCTTTCACGGCGGGGTCGCGCTCGTCAAAGTCCTTGGCCAAAATCTCCAGCCCGGAGTCGCGGTCCAGGCCCAGAGTAAGCTGGGTCAGGTCGTTCGAGCCAATCGAAAAACCGTCGAAGTATTCGAGAAACTGGTCGGCCAGCACCGCATTGCTCGGCACCTCGCACATCATGATGACGCGCAGGCCCTGCTCGCCACGTTTGAGGCCGTGCTGGGTCAGCAGTTTGGTCACGGCCTCAGCCTGCCCCAGCGTGCGCACAAACGGCACCATGACTTCAACGTTGTTCAGGCCCATGTCGTTGCGCACGCGCTTGAGCGCCTCGCACTCCATGGCAAAAGCCTCCGCAAAATCAGGGCTGAGGTAACGGGCCGCGCCGCGAAAACCCAGCATTGGGTTTTCTTCTTCAGGCTCGTAACGCGAGCCGCCGATCAGCTTGCGGTATTCGTTGGACTTGAAGTCCGAGAGGCGAACAATCACCGGCTTGGGCCAGAAAGCGGCGGCAATGGTGGCAATACCCTCGGCCACCTTGTCGACATAAAAGGCGCGCGGAGAAGCATGGCCGCGTGCCACGCTTTCCACCGCTTTTTTCAGGTCGGCATCGACACTGGGGTAGTCAAGGATGGCCTTGGGGTGGACGCCAATGTTGTTGTTGATGATGAACTCCAACCGAGCCAGGCCGACGCCATGGTTGGGAAACTGGCAGAAGTCAAATGCGAGCTGCGGATTGCCGACGTTCATCATGATCTTGATGTCGATAGCCGGCATGGCACCGCGTTGTACTTCAGTGACTTCCGTTTCAAGCAGTCCGTCGTAAATGTTGCCAGTGTCGCCCTCTGCGCAACTCACCGTCACCAGCATGCCGTCCTGCAGGCGTTCAGTAGCGTCGCCACAGCCCACCACAGCCGGAATACCCAGCTCACGCGCAATGATGGCCGCGTGGCAAGTACGCCCGCCGCGGTTGGTGACGATGGCGCTGGCGCGCTTCATGACCGGCTCCCAGTTTGGGTCGGTCATATCGGTCACCAGCACATCGCCGGGCTGGACCTGGTCCATGTCTTTGATGTCGCGCACGATGCGCACCGGACCGGTACCGATTTTCTGACCAATAGCCCGGCCTTCAGTCAGCACCGTGCCTGTGCCTTTGAGCTTGTAACGCTGCTCGGCCTTGCCTTTGGACTGGCTCTTGACCGTTTCGGGACGCGCCTGGAGGATGTAGAGCTGGCCGTCGGTGCCGTCCTTGCCCCATTCGATATCCATGGGCCGGCCGTAATGGTTTTCAATAATCACGGCGTAACGCGCCAGTTGCTCCACATCGGCGTCTGTGAGCGAATAGCGGTTACGCAGCTCCGTCGGCACGTCGGTGGTCTTGACCAGCTTGCCCCCGGCCTTTTTCTCAGCTGGCGTGGTGAACTCCATCTGCAACAGCTTGCTGCCCAAATTGCGGCGGATCACCGCGCGTTTGCCGGCCTTGAGCATCGGTTTGTGCACATAAAACTCGTCCGGATTCACCGCGCCCTGCACCACGGTCTCGCCCAGCCCATAGCTGGAGGTAATGAACACCACGTCCTCAAAGCCGCTTTCGGTGTCAATGGTGAACATGACGCCGGCAGCACCCAGATCACTGCGCACCATGCGCTGCACGCCAGCGGAAAGCGCCACATCGGCATGGGCAAAGCCCTGGTGTACCCGGTAGCTGATGGCGCGGTCGTTGTAGAGCGATGCAAACACTTCTTTCATCTTGTGCAGCACATCCTCGATGCCGACCACATTCAAAAAGGTTTCCTGCTGACCGGCAAACGAGGCGTCTGGCAGGTCTTCTGCGGTGGCCGACGAACGCACTGCAAAGCTGGCTTGGGGATTGCCCGCGCTCAGTGTGGCGAAGCTATCACGCACGGCATTGGCGAACTCAGGTGGAAACGGTTGGGCTTCGACCAGCGCGCGAATTTTGCTGCCGGTTTCTGCCAGCGCACGAACGTCGTCGGTATTGAGGGCATCGAGCAGCGCGTTGATTTTGTTGTCCAACCCGTCGTGCGCAAGAAACACCCGGAAGGCGTGCGCCGTGGTGGCAAATCCCGTGGGCACCTGCACACCTTCGGGGCCGGTAGGCAGTTGCGAGATCATTTCGCCGAGGCTGGCGTTTTTACCGCCTACCGCCTCGACATCTGACATTCTCAGGTTTTCAAAGGGTACGACTAAAGCGGTCGCCTCAAAAAGGTTGGACATGAAAATACTCCGGGAGGTTTAAAAACCGGGACAGAGCGCACGCGCGGCAGGCAACCTTGTTGTTGTTCGAAGGGGTTGTGGCGGGGCATGGCTGGGAATATCTGGATAATTGAACCGATTGTAGGCGTCGCCCGCCTGCCAGAGCCCACCCAGCCTTTCATCATCCTGACCCCACTCTGACGCTACCCATGTCCAACCGCACCGTATTTTTTATCTCCGACGGCACCGGCATCACTGCGGAAACATTCGGTAACGCCATCATGGCGCAGTTCGAGATGAAGACGCGCCATGTTCGTATGCCTTTTATCGACACCGTAGACAAGGCGCACCAGGCGATACGGCAGATCAACCACACCGCTTTGCTGGACGGCAACCGGCCGATTGTGTTCACCACCTTGGTCAACATGGAAATACTCGCCGTCATCAAGGCCAATTGCCACGGCATGATGCTGGACATGTTTGGCACTTTTGTGGCGCCGCTGGAAACCGAGCTCGGAATTAAGTCCAACCACCGGGTCGGGCGCTTCTCGGACGCATCCAAAAGCAAGGAATACGACGACCGAATCGAGGCCATCAATTTCTCGCTGGCCCATGACGACGGCCAGAGCAACCGGGACTTGGCTGGCTCGGACGTGATCCTGGTGGGCGTCAGCCGCAGCGGCAAAACCCCGACCTCGCTCTACCTCGCCATGCAGTACGGACTCAAAGCGTCCAACTACCCCCTGATTCCGGAAGACTTTGAACGCCGCCAACTGCCACCAGCCTTGGTACCCCATCGCAAAAAAATATTCGGGTTGACGATTGCGCCCGAGCGCCTGGCGCAAATCCGCAACGAGCGGCGGCCCAACTCGAAATACGCCAGCCTGGACAACTGCCGCGACGAAATCCATGAGGCTGAGGCCATGATGCGGCGTGAAGGCATTCGCTGGTTGTCCACCACCACCAAGTCGATTGAAGAAATCGCCACCACCATCCTCCAGGAAATCCGTCCCGAACGGCTGGAGTATTGAGAACACGCATCAAGGAGCATGAAAAATCCATCGGTGAGATGAAACACGCCGACAAGCTAATGGGTCGCATATTCCTGCTTGGCCCTGGCATCAGGATCAGGCCGACTTTTTCCAGCGCCCCCAATACTCCAGCGCCACCCGATAAGTGTTCATCTGCACTTCTACGGTCTCGTCGATATTGACGCCGTATCCACCAGCCATCGCAAAGGCCAATGGAACGCGTCGTTGCCAGGCCCAGTCAAAGACTCGCCTGTCCCTGGCTTCCAGTCCGTCAAAACTCAGACTCAAACGTCCCAGTCTGTCCCCCTCATAGGGGTCAGCGCCGGCCAGATAAATAACAAGGCCAGGATCAAAGCGACCAGCCAACTCTTCGAGCGCGTGGTCCAGCGCCTGCAGATACAGAGCATCAGTACAGCCGTCGGGCAAGTCGACATCGAGGTCACTGGCCTCTTTACGAAAGGGGAAGTTCTTCTGCCCATGCATCGACAAAGTGAACACGCTGGGGTCAGCGCTGAAGATGCTGGCCGTCCCGTTGCCTTGGTGCACATCCAGATCAATGACAGCCACCTGCAGCGGCTGGCGGTGGACGCGGTTCCACTCTGCCTGCATCAGTCGAGCGGCCACCGCTGCATCGTTGAACACGCAAAAACCGCCGCCCTTGCTGCTTGATGCGTGGTGCGTACCGCCCGCCATATTGGCCGCCACACCTTCGGGCCGCGCTTGCAGTCCCAACGCAGCACGCGCGGCCGCGACGGTTGCCCCGGCCGATCGTCTGGAGCGCTCCACCATATCGGTGCTCCAGGGAAACCCGATCTCGCGCATGGCTGAAGGGTCCAGCGTCCCATCAGCGACCGCCTGAATATAGGCGGGCGCGTGCGCCAACGCCAGCTCGCCATCGCTGGCGCGCGGTGCTTCAGCCATGCGCACCTGCGGCAACTCCAAGCCGACTCGATCACGCAGGCGACGGTATTTGTCCATCGGGAAGCGGTGCCCCGCAGGCAGGGGCAATACAAAGTGGTCGGCGTAAAAAGCTAGCACGGGGGTCAGTGAAGGGAAACCAATTGAAACCAGCTGCTGGACAAGGCGGGCGCATCATTGTGTCCGGGATGTGAAAGGGTGTACCTTCGTCGCCCCTTAGAGCTTGGGCTCTAAAATGGTGCGGTGCAGCAAAAATAACTTGCAATCCGGCGCCACACCCCTATACTTCAGTTATGTTGCAGTGCAGCAATTAATGGCAAAAGCAAATTGTCCAGCAGCGCAACTACTTGAATTGTTAACCACCTATATTGGAGATTTAAATATGTTGACCGCTGAACAAGTTATCGCTTCCCACAAAGCCAACGTTGAGACCCTGTTCGGTCTGACCAGCAAAGCCTTCGAAGGCGTTGAGAAACTGGTTGAACTGAATGTCCAGGCTTCCAAAGCCGCTCTGGCCGAGTCCGCCAACCACACACAATCCCTGCTGGGCGTGAAAGACGCACAGGAACTGCTGGCTCTGCAAGCTGGCCTGTTCCAGCCCCTGGCCGAGAAAACCGCTGCTTACAGCCGCCACCTGTACGACATCGCCACCGCTACCGGCGCCGAAGTCGGCAAGTCTTTTGAAGGCCAGACTGCTGAAGCACAAGCCAAGTTCATGAGCCTGGTTGACAGTGCCGCCAAGAACGCCCCTGCTGGTTCCGAGACTGCTATTGCTGTGATGAAAAGCGCCGTGGCTACCGCCAACAACGCTTTCGAATCCGTGCAAAAAGCCGTCAAGCAAGCCAGCGACATGGCCGAAGCCAACTTCACAGCTGCGACCAACACCGCTGTGAACGCTTCCAAAACAGCTGCTAAAAAGCGTTAATTCGCCGCCCCATCCTGGAGCTTTCGATCTGATACTTTCCTTCCCCAAGAAGCGAAAGTTCCCACCGGTTGTCTCCTCGGGTCCCTTCTGAAATTTATTTTCACGGACCCCTTAAAGCCTGATCGAAAGATCGGGCTTTTTTTTGTCCTTGGCTCAACCGCGAGGCTGCGTGCGCAGAACTTCCATCCGCGCCCTGAGTGCAGGCAATGCTGCCAGCATGGCAGCCCGGCCAGCATCAATAGCGCGTTGGCGTGCCGAAAAATCCGCGCTCTTGAGGCCCGACTGAGAAGGCTGCACCACCACATCGGCGTCCTTCAGCTCGTACTGGTTGATGCTTTTACCCATGATGGCAAAGGTCTGCAACAAGATCTGCAAGGTGTCCTTGGCCGGATTGGCCTCCGGTGCACTGGAAATGTCGACCGCTATCACCAGATCGGCCCCCATTTGCCGTGCAAAACGCACAGGCACCGGTGACACCAACCCGCCGTCCACATACTCGCGTCCATTGATTTTGACCGGCACAAAAACTGCCGGGACCGCGCTGGAGGCGCGCACAGCCGTACCGGTGTCGCCGCGCTGGAACAGCACGCTCTGGCCACTGTTCAGGTCAGTCGCCACGATGCCTAGCGGAATCACCATGTTTTCAATCATGCGGCCGGCCAACAGCTCGTTCACATAACGGCCAAGCGCTTCGCCACGAAACATGCCGCGGCCAAAAATTGGCAGCATCCAGTCGGTGATGGCGACCTCTTCCATGCTCAAGGCGGTCTGTTGCAGTTGGGCGCTGGTTTTTCCGCTGGCATACAGGGCTGCCACCAGACTGCCTGCCGATGTGCCAACCACCACCGAAGGCTTGAGACCCGCCTCTTCCAGCACAGCTATCACGCCGACATGGGCAAAACCGCGCGCGGCCCCGCCGCCCAGGGCCAAGCCAATCTTGACGGGTCGATTGGCAGGCGCCTCCACGGTGGAAGGGACAGGTGGCGCTGTGGGCGACCGGGTCGCGCAACCAGCCATCAACGCCGCCACCGCAAGGGCCAGCACGATCAAGGGTGGCCCACCGGGCACTGAAAATCCGGCTTTACTCACGTTTACCTTAAAGCGATTGAGAACAATTCGCGTTTGTATTACAATCAAGCCTGTTTCAACCTTTTCATGGAATGTCATGTTTACAAAAACCTCTCTCTGGACTTGTGTGACAGTAGCCGCTGCCGTTTTTGGCACCGTACAAACAGCCAGCGCGCAAGAACAGGTGGTCAACCTGTATTCTGCACGTCACTACCAGACCGATGAAGGCATGTACGAGGCCTTTACCCGCACCACCGGCATCAAGATCAACCGTGTCGACGCGGACGACGCCGGCATAGTGGCGCGGCTCAAGGCCGAAGGCGCGGCCTCGCCGGCCGACGTGATCCTGTTGGTGGATGCTGCCCGTCTGGCCTCGGCCGACGCCCAGGGTTTGTTTCAGCCCTTCAAATCGAAGGTGCTGGACGCCGCGATTCCAGCCAACCTGCGCGCCCCCGCCGGTCCCGATGGTGTCACCTGGACCGGCTTTTCGACCCGTGCCCGCGTCATCGTTTATGACCCGGCTCGCGTAAAGGCTGCCGATGTCGACAGCTACGAAAAACTGGCCAACCCCAAGCTCAAGGGCTTGGTCTGCACCCGTTCGGGCTCACACCCTTACAACCTGTCTCTGTTCAGCACGGTGGTTGAGCGCCTCGGTGACGCCAAAGGCGAAGAATGGCTCAAGGGCGTGGTCGCCAACATGGCGCGCGCCCCCAAGGGCGGAGACACAGACCAGATCACGGCCGTGGCTTCCGGCGAATGCGGTGTGGCGTTGACCAACACCTATTACGTGGCGCGCCTGCTCAAGTCCAGCAAGGTCGAAGACAAGACGACCATGGGAAAAGTCAAGGTCATGTTTCCGAACCAGGCTGACGTTGGCACCCATGTCAACATCGCCGGTGCGGCCGTCGCCAAACATGCCAAGAACCCGGCCAACGCCATCAAGTTCATGGAGTTTCTGTCCAGCCCCTTTGCGCAAGATTATTTCGCCAACGGCAACAACGAGTTTCCGGCCGGCAAGGGCTTGAGCACAGCCAACCCGGCCATTGCGGCCATGGGCGGTGTCGGCTTCAAGCCCGACAACATTCCGCTGGGTGTGGTCGCCAAAAACCAGGTCAAAGTACAGCAGATGCTGGACCGGGTTGGATACAAATAAACCGTCGCAATTTCGAAAAGCCCGGTCCGCCGGGCTTTTTTTATGTCCGATAATCGGCTCTTACGTTGACGTAAACGTCAACTCCCAACCCTTCACTTCTCTCAAGGACAACTCTCATGGACATCGCAGGCAAAGTATTCATCGTCACAGGCGGCGCATCCGGACTGGGTGAAGGCACGGCTCGCATGCTGGCGGCCAAAGGCGGCAAGGTTGTCATTGCCGACATGCAGGTCGAAAAAGGCGAGGCGATTGCGAAAGACATAGGCGGCGCTTTTGTCAAATGTGATGTGAGCCAGGAGGCTGACGGCCAGGCGGTCGTCGCCAAGGCCGTGTCCATGGGAAAACTGATGGGCCTGGTCAATTGCGCCGGCATCGCACCGGCTGAAAAAACCGTCGGCAAAAATGGGGCTCACTCCTTAGGCGTGTTCAACAAGACCATCACCGTCAACCTGGTCGGCAGCTTCAACATGATCCGCCTGGCCGCCGATGCGATGTGCAAAAACGAACCCGAAGCCACCGGCGAGCGCGGCGTCATGATCTCCACCGCATCGGTCGCAGCCTACGACGGCCAGATCGGTCAGGCTGCCTACAGCGCATCAAAAGGCGGCATTGTGGGCATGACGCTGCCCATCGCCCGTGACCTGGCACGCAACGGCATCCGCAACATGACCATCGCCCCAGGCATTTTCGGTACGCCCATGATGTTCGGCATGCCGCAGGAAGTGCAGGACTCACTCGCTGCCTCCGTGCCCTTCCCCAGCCGCCTGGGCACGCCACAGGACTACGCCAAGCTGGCGCAGCACATCTTCGAAAACGACATGCTCAACGGTGAAGTGATTCGCCTGGATGGCGCAATCCGTCTGGCACCCCGCTAGACGCACGGCCGCCCTCCCCGAGGGCGCGCGCGAAACGCTTGAAGTGCGACCCCCGGGCATCCCCCGGTCTGGGCGTGCTGTTGTTGGGATTACTATGGCTGCTTCACCCACAGGAGACGCCATGAAACAACAAGCCCCCGCTTTCCCGGTCCCGATTCTTGCCGCCGCCCTTGCCGCTACTTTGCTGATGGCCGGCTGTGCCACGGCGCCCCCATTCGCGTATAGCGTGCCGCAACAGCCCGAAGGTGCTTCGGGCTACACCGAAAAGCCGGGCTGGGCTACAACCAAATTTGCAGTTGCAGCGGCCAACCCGCTGGCCACCGACGCGGGTTATCAGGTTCTCAAAGCCGGGGGCTCGGCAATCGACGCGGCTATCGCCGTGCAGATGGTGTTGACGCTGGTTGAACCCCAATCGAGCGGAATAGGTGGCGGCGCTTTCATGCTGCATTACAACGGTCGCACGGTAGAGGCCTTCGACGGTCGCGAAACCGCCCCCGCCGCAGTGGACGAAAAACTTTTCATCGGTGCTGACGGCAAACCCATGGCCTTTATCGATGGCGTGGTCGGCGGTCGATCCGTCGGTGTACCCGGCACCGTTCGCATGCTGGAGATGGCGCATAAACAGTACGGCAGATTGCCCTGGAATCAACTCTTCGCGCCTGCCATCACACTGGCAGAAAACGGCTTCAGGGTCAGTCCGCGCTTGGCCACTCTTCTAAAGACAGAACCGCATCTGAAAAAAGATCCGGTTGCGGCAGCCTACTTTTATCAAACCAACGGCGAACCACTGGCCGTCGGCACTACCCTGCGCAACCAGCCGCTGGCCGATGTACTGAAGAAAATTGCCGCGGGCGGCTCAAAAGCGCTGCTTGAAGGCGAGATAGCTCAGGCCGTCGTCGACAAGGTGCAAAAACATCCCACCAATCCCGGCAAGCTGAGCATGGCCGACATGGCTGGTTATCAGGCGAAAAAACGCGATCCGATTTGCCACGACTACCGCGCCCAGAACCGGGACTACCGCATCTGCGGCATGCCACCGCCAAGTTCGGGCGCGATTGCGGTCGGCCAGATTCTGGGCATGCTGAACTACACGCCCGCCTCCACGCTGGGCCTGGTCACCGGTACGGGTGGCGACGGCGTCACCCCCGCACCCACACCATCGGCCGACTGGCTGCACCTGTACACCGAAGCCTCGCGCCTGGCCTTTGCAGATCGTGCGCAATACCTCGGCGACCCTGACTTTGTGCAGGCACCCGGCGGCAACTGGATGAGCCTGCTCGCGCCTGCTTACCTTGCAGACCGCGCCAAACTGATCACGCTGCAGCCCGGCGGCCAGAGCATGAAGGTTGCCAAGCCCGGAACACCCGGCGGTGTGAAGTCCGCCTACGCACCCATGGCCGATCAGCCTGAATACGGCACCTCCCACATCAGCATCGTTGATGCCTACGGCAACTCAATCGCAATGACCACCACGATTGAAGACGCTTTTGGCTCGCGCCAGATGGTCAGAGGCTTTCTTCTCAACAACGAGTTGACTGACTTCAGCTACGCCCCCACCGACGCTGAAGGCAAGCCGGTTGCCAACCGCGTTCAGCCTGGCAAGCGCCCCCGGTCGTCCATGGCGCCCACCCTCGTCTTTGACAAGACCACGGGCCAGTTGGTTATGAGCGGCGGTAGCCCCGGCGGCGCGCTGATCATTCACTACACCGCCAAAACGCTCTATGGCGTTCTGAACTGGGGCATGCTGCCGCAGCAAGCCATCAACCTGCCCAACTTTGCCTCGCTTAATGGCCCCAGCCTGCTGGAAGAAAAGCGCTTTTCGCCCGCCACAGTTGAGGCACTGAAAGCCAGGGGCGCAGAAGTACGCGAGATGAACATGACCAGCGGCCTGCAAGCCATCTCGCGCGGCCAGGCGCACGGCGTGCCGCTGCTGCTAGGAGGCGCTGATCCCCGGCGAGAAGGCGTGGTGATGGGTGATTGACCGCTAGAAAGGCGGCATCCCCCTGATTTACGGATAAAGTTTGCTATTTTTTATATAGCATCTTATCGACATGCGGGCATGGATCCCGGGTCTAGCCCGGGATGACAGGCATGGGGATACGAACCCGTGTCGCCTGTCATTGCGGAATTGATCCGCAGTCCATGCTGCCACACGCACGTTGATGTAAGTGTCCCGGATCGAACCAGCCTCAGCCCGTCCGCATGGGCTGCGCTGGTGCATCCTGCTTGGCGGTGCCAATACGTTCGTATTCTGAAATCACCTGCGCCCCCAACAAAAGCAAGGTAGCGGCAATTTCCAGGCTGAGCAAAACAACAATGGCCGTGGTCAGCGAGCCGTACACCAGCCCCACCTGCGACAGCGTGCCAAAGTACCAGATCAACAGGTGGCGTGTCACCTCCCACAGCAGCGCAGCGGTGACCCCGCCAATCAGCGCATGGCGCAGGCGCAGCTTGCCAACCGGCATCACCATATAAACCGAGGTCAATACAAATATTTCTCCGGCCAGGCCCAACAAGTAAAGCAGCACGCCTGAAAAACCACTAAGCGACCAGCTGTACCCGAGAAACTCGATGCTTCTTTCGCCCAGCGCCTTGAAGCTTCCGGACACCAGCGTCACCAGCAGCAGGCCCACACCGAGTGACAGGATGTAGCAGTACGGCAACACGGCAGACACCAAAAAGTGTCGCCTTCGAATAGCGACCCGGTGCAAAAACACCACCGACATCGCGTTCTCCAGCACAGTAAAAGCCAGCGAGCTGAAGAACAGCATGGTCGCCAGCAGTACCCAGCCTATGACCTCGCGGTGCGCCAGAAAATTGGAAAGCTCCTTCACAATAAATTCAGACTGCCCCGGCGCCAGCCAACCGATGTAGCGCCCCAGCGCCTCCAGCAGCGCCGATTGCTCAATGACATGCGAAAGGGCAATGGCCATGAGGATCAGCAGGGGAACAATCGAGAGCAGCGCGTAGTACGCCACAGCACCGGCCAGCAGCAGGCCCTGGTTCGCACGAAAGCCCTTGATCACCCGCAGCGCGAAAGCCGCGGGATGGCTGATGACGTAAGCGGCCTGCGGCCCAATTTTCAGCGCCATGTTTCAAACATCAATCGCTGCTGCCGATCCTGCCAGCTTGCGCAGTTCGAACTTCTGGATCTTGCCTGTGGCCGTCTTGGGTAGTTCGCCAAACACAACAGCCTTGGGCACCTTGAAACCCGCCAAATGTTTTTTGCAATGGGCCACGATGTCGGCGGCCGTTGTTACAGCGCCACTTTTGAGCTCCACAAACGCACAAGGCGTTTCGCCCCACCGTGCATCAGGTTTGGCCACCACCGCAGCGGCCAGCACGTCGGGGTGGCGATACAGCACGTCTTCAACCTCGATGGAAGAGATGTTTTCTCCGCCCGAGATGATCACGTCCTTGCTGCGGTCCTTGATCTTGATGTAGCCGTCGGGGTACATCACGGCCAGGTCGCCGGTGTGAAACCACCCGCCAGCAAAAGTCTCTTGCGTTGTCTGCGGGTTCTTGAGGTAGCCCTTCATCGTGATGTTGCCGCGAAACATGATCTCGCCCATGGTCTCGCCGTCTTGCGGTACCGGCTGCATTGTTTCGGCATTGATCACGCGGGTATCACGCTGCAAGTGATAGCGCACGCCCTGGCGGGCATTCAGGCGCGCCCGCTCGCCGATATCGAGCTCGCTCCAGGCTTCGTCCTTGGCGCAGACGGTGGCCGGACCATAGGTCTCCGTCAGTCCGTACACATGAATCAAGTCAAAGCCCAAGCGCTCCATGCCCTCGATCATTGAAGCCGGTGGAGCCGCGCCTGCGACCATGGCTTTCACCCCACGCGGCAGGCCAACCTTCATCTCATCAGGCGCATTGACCAGCATGCCGTGCACGATGGGCGCGCCGCAGTAATGAGTGACGCCATGCGCCTTGATTGCGTCCAGGATGGCGCCAGCCTCAACCTTGCGCAGGCAGACGTTGACCCCGGCACGCGCCGCCACCGTCCACGGAAAGCACCAGCCATTGCAGTGAAACATCGGCAGCGTCCATAAATACACCGGGTGTTTGGGCAAGTCCCACTCCAGGATGTTGCTGATCGCATTGATTGCCGCGCCGCGGTGGTGATAGACCACTCCCTTAGGGTTGCCTGTGGTGCCGCTGGTGTAGTTCAGCGCAATCGCATCCCATTCGTCAGCGGGCAGTTGCCACGCGTAGGCCGGGTCGCCCGATGCGAGGAATTCGTCGTAGGTCGTGCTTCCAATGCGCTGCACGGGCCCGGTGTACAACACGTCCTCAGTATCGATCACCAGCAGCGGCGTGCCGGCCTTGCGCAGGGCCAGGGCCTTTTGCATCACACCCGCAAACTCAGGGTCAACAATGACAACCTTTGCCTCACCATGATCCAGCATGAAGGCGATGGTTTCCGCGTCAAGCCTGGTGTTCAGGGTATTGAGGACTGCACCCGTCACCGGGATGCCAAAGTGGGCCTCGACCATGGGTGGCGTGTTGGGCAGCATCACCGCCACCGTGTCGCCTTTGCCTACGCCGTGACGCGCCAGCGCGCTGGCCAGTTGCCGGCAGCGCACAAAAACTTCGGACCAGCTGCGACGCAGATCGCCATGCACCACCGCCACGCGCTGCGGGTAAACCTCGGCCGCTCGCTCGATAAACGACAGCGGCGATAACGGGGCGTAGTTAGCCTCGGTGCGGGGCAGGTCCTGGTCAAAAATGCTGGGCATGCGGTTTCCTCTGGATACAGGGACTGGATCGGCCATGGTAGCGGCAGAAGCCAGCGTCACCTGTAAAGCCCTTGCATTTTTCTGACGAAGGCACAATACACCCGTGGCCATTCCCCAATCGTTTATTCAGGAGCTTCTGGCGCGCGCCGACGTGGTGGACATCGTCGGGCGCTACGTGCAGCTCAAAAAGGGTGGCGCCAATTTCATGGGCTTGTGCCCTTTTCACGGTGAAAAGTCTCCGTCGTTCAGCGTCAGTCCGTCCAAGCAGTTTTACCACTGCTTTGGCTGCGGAAAAAATGGCAACGCCATCAGCTTCCTGATGGAGCACGGCGGCATGAACTTTGTTGAGGCGGTGAAAGACCTGGCCCAGCAATACGGCCTGCAAGTGCCAGAGGACGACGTCTCGCCCCAAGACCGCGCCAAGGCCGCGCAAATGCGGGAGCAGCAGGCAACCCTGACCAGCGTGCTGGAAAAGGCCGCTATCGCCTATATCAAGCACCTGCGCAACTCACCCCGGGCCATTGACTACTTCAAGGGCCGCGG
Source organism: Polaromonas sp. (assembly GCA_046598365.1). GTDB lineage: Bacteria > Pseudomonadota > Gammaproteobacteria > Burkholderiales > Burkholderiaceae_C > Polaromonas. The sequence continues at coordinate 16,436 of JBKJIV010000094.1, forward strand.
CCTGTCGGGCGAAATTGCCAAAACCTTTGGGCTGGGTTATGCACCCGAAGGCTGGCGAGCGCTGGCCAGCGTCTTCCCCGACTACAACGATCCGCTGCTGGTCGAAAGCGGGCTGGTGATCACTGGCGAAGCGGGTGAAGAGAACGCCCAGGGGGAAGCCAAACGTTACGACCGCTTCCGCGACCGGGTGATGTTTCCCATCCGCAACGTCAAGGGCGAATGCATTGGCTTTGGCGGTCGCGTGCTGGGTGACGACAAACCCAAATACCTCAATTCGCCCGAAACGCCAGTCTTCAGCAAAGGGCGTGAGCTGTACGGCCTGTTTGAAGCGCGTACGGCTTTGCGTGAACACGGCTACGCACTGGTCACCGAAGGCTACATGGACGTGGTGGCGCTGGCGCAGCTTGGCTTTGCCAATGCCGTGGCCACGCTGGGCACGGCCTGCACTGCTGACCATGTGCAAAAGTTGTTTCGCTTCACCGACTCCGTGGTTTTCAGCTTTGACGGCGACAGCGCAGGCCGCAGAGCCGCGCGCAAGGCACTGGACGCCGCCCTGCCCTTTGCCAGCGACGTACGTACCGTCAAGTTTCTCTTCCTGCCGCAAGAGCATGACCCCGACAGCTTTATCCGCGAGCATGGCAATGAGGGATTTGCAGCCGCAGTCAGCAAAGCCGTGCCGCTGAGCAAATTCATGCTGGAAGCCGCCAGCGAAGGCTGCGAGCTGGACACCGCCGAAGGCCGCGCCCACATGGCCAGCAATGCACGTCCGTTATGGAGCCTGCTGCCTGATGGCGCGCTCAAGCGCCAGTTATTGGCCGAGATTGCCGACACCGTGCTGATTGACAGCCGCGAACTGCTGCAGCTGTGGCAACCGGCCTCGGGGGGTTACAAAAACAACAGCAATGCTCGCACGCCCGGAAGGGGCGCAAGGCCAAAACCATCTGAAAGCGGCGGGCCGGACCGTGCTTTTGAAGAGTTTTCCGGCAACTTTGCCGATTTGCATGATGAAGGCGCTTACGCCGCATCGTTGCCGGCAGTTGCACACGCCACCACCCGTCCGACCCGGCGTATCGCCGGGCGCGTGTTGCCCGCCAGCCGCGAAGACCGCGTGCTGCGCCTGATGCTGACCGAGCCGCAAAGCTGGGACAAACTCAGCAACGAAGAGCACGTCCTGCTGTCCGAGCTGCCAGCGCCCCATGGCCCGCTTTTTATCTGGCTGGAGAGCCAGCTGCACGAACACGGCCCCCAGCCCTGGGCCGCGCTGCGGGAGGGCCTGCGCGACCATCCGCAGGAGACGTACGCGGTGCAACAACTGGCGCAGATTCCCGAGGGTATAGAGATCGATTGGGACGAAGTGCGCAGCATTCTGCGCCAGCTTGGCGAGCTCAAGCGCCAGAAAGAGCTCAAGCAACTGGCCGAAAAGGCCGCCACAGACCCGGCCGCCATGCAGCTTTACCGCGAACTGCTGGCGCGCACAAAAACCCTATAAAAATTTGCCCAAAAAACAGGCATCAGGGTATAATCCGATTTTCCGCTACGGCAAGCGCGACAGCAGCACCTCCGGCACCCGCCCCCCGCAAGAACGGGACCTCACTGGTTGAAGGGCAATTTCTCCGCAAGGACTGCACACCAAATGTTCGCCCAAACAACTTGCCTGGGGGTCTAAAAAGGCCCCTGAATGCCCAGCCATCCGGCCCCGGGCATTTTTTGTGCCTGTGCCCCGGTCTCTGCCGGTGCCGGGAACCCAGTCTGATTGAAGGAAGTTTTTCACATCGGGAGTTCGCCATGCCTGCTCAAAAGCCCAGCAAGTCCGCCATAGTCGTGACCAAATCCAAGGCCGCAGCCAAACCTGCGGTCCGACAGCCGGTCAAAGCCGCCGCCAGCAGCAAGCTTGAAAAACCCCAGAAAACCGCCATATCCAGACCAGTTCCCGGCAAAAAAGTCGCAGCGCCCAAAGCGCCCCTGAAATCCGAAAAGCCCGTCAAGAAAGTCCCGCCTGTGCCGACCAAGTCTCCCGCCTCCTCCGCCAAACCAGCCGCTGGTGCTGCCAAAAAAGAAACGCCGCTGAAAGCCGTCCCGGTAGTGGCCGTTGCCGACCTGCCTGTCAAAAAGAAGCCCGGCCGCCCGCCTAAAAACCCGGCAGCCGCCGCCGTGGAAGCCGGTGGCGCCAAGCGCGGCCGCAAGCCCAATGACGCCAGCAAGCCAGGTGGCGACGCGGACATGTCCGACATCGAGGACGATCTGGTTGGCGAACCCGTGGTGGAAACCACCGAAAAGGTCAAACCTCTGCGCATGAAAATCAGCAAGGCGAAAGAACGCGCCTTGATGAAAGAGTTTGGCCTGGACGAGACCGTGCTGTCTGAAGAAGACATGGCCAA
>JBKJIV010000129.1:0-6756 GCA_046598365.1 Polaromonas sp.
GCTGGCGAAAGCCTCCAGTTTGTCCAGCGCACCAGCGGTATCAAAGGCTTCGGCATAGAGCTCCATCGCCGCATGCGCGGTGTAACAACCGGCACAGCCGGTGGCGTGTTCTTTTAGGTGTGCAGGATGCGGCGCGCTGTCGGTACCCAGAAAAAAGCGCGCGTTGCCTCCCGTAGCCGCCTGTACCAACGCCAGGCGATGGGTTTCGCGTTTGAGCACTGGCAGGCAGTAGTAATGCGGGCGGATGCCACCGGTGAAGATGGCGTTGCGGTTGTACAGCAGGTGGTGGGCAGTGACGGTAGCGCCCGTAAAACGGTCAGCTTGCTGCACGTATTGCGCCGCTTCCCGCGTGGTGATGTGCTCAAAGACGATTTTGAGCTCAGGGAAATCGCGGCGCAGCGGGATCAGTTGGGTGTCGATGAACACTGCTTCGCGGTCGAACAGATCAATGTCGGGTGAAGTCACCTCGCCGTGCACCAGCAGCAGGAGGCCCTCGCGCTGCATCGCCTCCAGCGTTTTGTAGGTCTTGCGTAAATCCGTCACGCCAGCGTCGCTGTTGGTGGTGGCACCGGCCGGGTAGAGCTTGGCAGCAACCACACCCGCGTCTTTGGCCCGCTTGATTTCGTCCGGGGGAAGGTTGTCGGTGAGGTAGAGCGTCATCAGGGGCTCAAACGCCACGCCCGCGGGCACAGCCGCCTGGATACGCTGGCGGTAAGCCACTGCCTGCGCGGCGGCGGTCACCGGCGGGCGCAGGTTGGGCATGATGATGGCGCGGCCAAACTGTGCGGCCGTATGTGGCACCACGGTGTGCAGGGTGTCGCCGTCGCGCACGTGCAGATGCCAGTCGTCCGGGCGGGTGATGGTGATCGTCTTGGGCTCAGTCATGCATGGAATTGTCGCATCCCAGGGATACGATGGTCATGAAAAAGCCCCGCATGCGGGGCTTTGGGGAGGCTGACCAGCCGGGTGTCTAGTGCGCCAGGATCTTGTTGAGGAAATCCTTGGTGCGCGCTTGCCGGTTTTCTGGGTGCAGGAAAAATTCATCTTTGGAGCAGTCCTCCAGAATTTTCCCGCCAACATCCATGAAGATAACGCGGCTGCCGACCTTTTTGGCAAAGCCCATCTCGTGGGTGACGACCATCATGGTCATGCCGTCGGTCGCCAGGCCCATCATGCAATCGAGCACCTCGCCGACCATTTCGGGATCGAGGGCTGAAGTAGGTTCATCGAACAGCATGGCAATCGGGTCCATGCTCAATGCGCGCGCAATCGCCACGCGCTGTTGCTGGCCGCCTGACAACTGGCCGGGAAACTTGTCTTTGTGCAGCATCAGGCCAACGCGGTCCAGGTATTTCAACCCTTGGGCAGTGGCGTCCGTGATGTTGCGCCCCAGCACCTTGACCTGGGCCAGGGTGAGGTTTTCGGTCACGCTCAGGTGAGGGAAAAGCTCAAAATTCTGGAACACCATACCGACTCTGGAGCGCAGCTTGGGCAGATCGGTCTTGGGGTCATGCACGGCCTGGCCATCGACAAAAATCTCACCCTTCTGGAAAGGCTCCAAGGCGTTGATGACCTTGATCAGTGTTGACTTGCCGGAGCCCGAAGGTCCGCACACCACCACCACTTCGCCTTTATTTATCTTGGTGCTGCAGTTGTTGAGCACCTGAACCGTGCCGTACCACTTGGAAACTTCCTTCATCTCAATCATCGTGTTCTCCAGTCTTCTCTTGATCTGTATTTAATGGGTCTTCTCATTGAAAGAGAATTTACCGAATGATGGCAATTTTGGTCTGCAGACGTTTGACCATATAGGACAAACTGAAGCACATCGCAAAATACACCACAGCAGCCAGCAGGTAGGCCTCTTCAGGACGACCGTATATCTTGCCGGCGGTGCTGAATCCTTTGAGAAGGTCATATGCGCCAATGGCGTACACCAGCGAGGTGTCCTGAAACAGGATGATGGTCTGCGTCAGCAGGATAGGCACCATGTTGCGAAAGGCCTGCGGCAAAATGATGAGCTTCATGTTCTGCGAGTAAGTCATGCCCAGCGCGCGTCCAGCATTGACCTGACCGCGTGAGATGGACTGAATACCCGCCCGCATGATCTCGCTGAAATAGGCCGCCTCAAAAGCCACAAAGGTAATGATGGCGGAGATTTCAGCCCGGTAGTTGCTGCCGCCCGGAATCAAGGCGTAAAACCCTGCGGGCACAAGCAGGAAGAACCACAGAATGACCATGACCAGCGGCACCGAGCGCATGCCGTTGACATAAATCGTGGCAGGAACCACCAGGAATTTTTTGCCCGACAAGCGCATGAGCGCGAGAATGGTGCCAAAAATAATGCCGCCAATCGTGGCCACAATCGTCAGCTGTATGCTGAAGAAAAAGCCCTTGATCACAAACTTGGAAATGATGTCCCAGTTGACGAAGGTAAGGTCGAGTCCAAACATGTCAGTGCCCTCCAGCCGTACCGGCCACTGTGTAGCCCGGTATCTGGACTTTCTTTTCAATAAAGGCGAAAACCCGGTTGACCGCAAACGCAGAGGCGGCATACAGCAGCGTCACAGCGAGATATATCTCTATACCGCGCGAGGTTTCTTCTTGCGCCTGCATGGCAAACATGGTGAGTTCGGCGATGGACACCGCAAAGGCGACGGATGAATTCTTGAGCAGATTCATCGACTCACTGGTAAGCGGCGGAACAATGATGCGCAATGCCATTGGCAGGATCACGTAGCGGTAAGTCTGCGCTGTTGTAAAACCCATGGCCATGCCGGCGTAACGCTGGCCACGCGGAAGCGCCTGCACCCCCGCCCTGACCTGTTCGGCAATACGTGCCGAGGTAAAAAATCCGAGCGCAAAAACGACCAGCACGAAGCTCGGCAATTCCTTCATGGCTGGGAAAATCTTTGGCACAACGAAGTACCAAATAAAAATTTGTACGAGCAGCGGAATGTTGCGAAACAACTCCACCCAGGCATTGGCCAGCCGCACCAGCCACGGGCTGTTGGGCAAGGTGCGCAGGACGCCGACCAACAAACCAACCCCCATGGCAACAACCCACGATGCGCCGGCGACGGCAAGCGTCCAGCCCCAGGCATCAAACATCCATTGCAGGTAGGTACGCCCACTGCCGTCATCGTTCAGGAAAACACGCCAATCCCAAGTCATACTCACTCCAGCCAGGAAATATTGTTCAAACTGTCGCCTGCTCCCTCGAAACCCAGGCTGCTAACAAACAACAAACCCCGCCAGAAATGACCGACGGGGTTTGCGTTTTAGCTAAAGCCTGAATTACTTCTTGGCGTAGTCTTCCATGGGCTTGTCATTGGGGGTAGCCCATGCGGCTTTGGTGCTCTCGCTGACAGCCAGACCCACGCGGGTGTTTTTCGGTGGGATAGGCTGCATGAACCACTTGTCCCACAATTTGGCCATTTCGCCGGACTTGATAAGGTCGGCAACCGTGTCAGCACCCAGTTTTTTGAACGCTGCATCATCCTTGCGGATCATGATGGCGATAGGCTCCACGCTCAGAACTTCACCAACAATTCTGAAATCACCAGGAGTTTTTGCAGTGGCAATGTTGCCGGCAAGAATAGATCCGTCCATGACGAACGCATCAGCGCGGCCTGACTCCAGCAGCAGGAAACTGTCCGAGTGGTCTTTGCCAAAAACTTCCTTGAAGTCCACGCCGGTAGCGCGCTCGTTTTTACGCAGGGTCTGGACGGATGTAGTGCCCGTGGTCGTGGCCACGTTTTTGCCATTGAGTTGGGCAATCGATGTGATGCCGGAATTGGCCTTGACGGCAATGCGGACTTCTTCAACAAAGGTGGTCGGCAGGAAAGAAACATCTTTCTGGCGCGTTGCGTTATTGGTGGTTGAGCCACACTCAATATCCACGGTGCCGTTCTGGACCAGTGGAATGCGGTTTTGTGAGGTTACTGGCTGGTATTTCACTTCCAGCTTGCGGCCTGCGGCTTTTTCAAGATTGGCAATCACCCGATTGCAAACTTCAACGTGGTAACCGGTGTACTTGCCTTCACCGAGGGTGTAGGACAGAGCGCCAGAGGAGTCACGCACGCCCATGACCACAATGCCAGACGCCTTGACTTTGGCAATGGTGTCAGTGGCTTGCGCAAATGCGGTGCCAGAAGCAAGAACGGCGACTGCCAGTGCGGCTAATTTCAGTTTCATGGATTTTCCTTCGGGTTAAATGAAATAAGTAAATGCATTCTAAGTAACGACTACAGAGTCCAACCCCAAGGTTTACCCCACTGCCGATGACCCGAATTGCACATCGAAAACTACACAGAACCGGCCCTTGAGAGGCAGGGCACCGTCCCCAAGACAGTGCACATGTCAGCGTAAAGAATGCAGTACATGCAGTCTTCATGCCAACCAGGTTTTAACGTCCCGGCTCGCAATCTGGCTGGTGAAGCCCGGAGCGTTTACAGAACATCACGGACTGTAAATTTGCGCCCCTTGAAAGGCAAATGCTGATTCATCCCGGCATTATGCGTTTTGCTTATAACCACTAAGGGTTGCTACTAATACGTGTTTTGGAGGGTAGTTTGGACTGACGCTGGCTCTCGAGGAACTGCCACAGCGCCTGCACCGGGTTTTTAGCGGCGTCTTTGCTGGTGGGGCGGGCGCGATAAACACGCACGTCCATGGTCATCTCCAGTCCCACGCCTGCACTGACCAGCTTGCGGGCCTTGATTTCTTTTTTGACGGCGCTGTAGGGTAGAAACGCTATGCCATGGCCTTCCAGCGCCATCGCTTTGAGGCCCTCGGCCATATCCGTTTCGTACACCCGGTCCAGATGAATTGCCGTGCTCGATTGCTTGAGAATCAGGTCGACCACACGACCCAGGTAAGCCCCAGGCGCGTACCCAAGGTAAGGCAAGGGCTGGCCGGCACGGCCCGGCAGTCTGAACAGCGGCGCACCATCCACGTCCGCCTTGACGAAAGGCGACAGCACCTCCTGCCCCAGACTGACCATTTCGTAGCGGTCGGCGTCAAGCTGGAAGGGTTGGGAATCGTGGTGGTAGGCAATCAGCAAGTCACAGCTGCCTTCGACCAAGCGCAGCACTGCATCATGAACATTGAGCGCAATCAAACGGCTTTTAATCGGGCCGAACTTCTCGCGCAGGCTGCTGACCCATGCCGGAAAAAACGTGAATGCCAGCGTGTGCGGGACCGCAAACTCAATCACGTCCTGCCCGGCGGAATTGTGGCCGCGCAACATGGCACGGGTGGACTGCAGGCTCTGCAGCATTTCCAGCGACTGGTTGTACAAGGTTTCACCGGCTGGCGTCAGACGCGTCGGGTAGGAGCTGCGATCCACCAGATCAGTCCCGGCCCACGCCTCCAACGCCTGAATGCGCCGCGAGAACGCAGGTTGTGTCACGTGGCGCAGCGTGGCTGAGCGGCTGAAGCTGCGGGTTTCAGCGAGACTGACGAAATCTTCCAGCCATTTGGTTTCCATACCTATAAACCGTAGTTGGACGCGCCCAAGTGGGTCGTCATGGGGTGGGCTGGCAAGGCGAGACGACGCTGCGGGCTGATGCCCGCAAGGAGGAGCAACGCCGCCAGCGCGCGCCAGGGCGGTTCAATTGGGTGCGTAGCGCCGCTACCTGAAAGGAGAATACGTGCGTGAGTCAATAAGTGTGTGGTCATGCGGCTCTGCCAGCGGAATATAAGCGGTCAACTGCGATTTCTAGGTTTAATGATTATGCGAGTTGAAAACCAGCTTGCATCTACGGGAATCCCGCAGGTACGGGGTGCGGCCTATTCAGAACTTTGCTGAAGCGCCCACATTGACGCATAACGCTGGCCCAACGCCAGCAACTCGGCATGGGTGCCGCGCTCGATGATCTGCCCGGCTTCCATGACCAGGATTTCATGTGCGTCCACCACCGTGGAAAGACGGTGGGCGATGACCAGGGTGGTCTTGTTTTCAGCGATGCTGCGCAGCTCTGCCTGAATAGCGCGCTCGTTGGCGGAGTCGAGCGCCGAGGTGGCCTCGTCAAAAATCATGATGGGCGGGTTTTTCAGCAGGGTGCGGGCAATCGCCACGCGCTGCTTTTCGCCGCCGGAGAGTTTCAGGCCGCGCTCGCCGACCATGGTCGCGTAGCCGGCCGGGGTAGAGCTGATGAAGTCATGGATGCGGGCCGAGCGGGCGGCTTCTTCCACCTGCGCCCGGCTGGCGCCGGGTTGGCCATAAGCGATGTTGTATTCCACTGTGTCGTTGAACAGCACCGTGTCCTGCGGCACGATGCCAATGGCCTGGCGCACGCTGGCCTGGGTCACCTGTTTGATGTCCTGCCCGCCAACGGTGATAAGGCCTTGCTGCACATCGTAAAAGCGGAACAGCAGGCGTGCCAGCGTTGACTTGCCAGAGCCTGAGGAACCGACCACAGCCACCGTCTTGCCCGGCGGAATGACAAAGCTGATGTCGCGCAGGATGGGACGCGCCGTCTCGTAGGAGAAGCTGACATGGTCGTAGCGCACTTCGGGCGAAGAGGTGATGCTGATCGCCTGCGCGCCGGACTGGTCGGCCACCTCGCGTTCTTTCTCCATCAGGTTGAACATCTTGGCCAGGTCGGTCAGGCTCTGCTTGATCTCGCGGTACAACACACCCAGAAAACCCAGCGGGATGTAAAGCTGGATCATGAAGGCATTGACCATCACCAGGTCACCCAGCGTCATGCGGCCATCGACCACGCCCTGGGTCGCACGCCAGAGCATGGC
>JBKJIV010000071.1:0-16394 GCA_046598365.1 Polaromonas sp.
CAACGCGCGGACGGATCACGTCGAGCAAAATCTCGTCGAGCTCGGTCAGTCCCAGTCGCGGGTCGCACAGCAACACCACGCCCTTGAGGTTGTCTCGGGTTTGCAGGTAGTTGCCCATGACCTGTTGCCAGCGGAATTTGGCGGCCTTGGGTACGGCCGCGTAGCCGTAGCCGGGTAAATCGGCCAGTACGGCGTCGGTCACGCCTTGTTTACCGAGGGAAAACAGGTTGATGCTTTGCGTCCGCCCCGGCGTTTTGGAGGCAAAGGCAAGGCGGTTGATCTGGGTCAGCGTGTTGATGCATGTGGATTTGCCCGCATTGGAGCGCCCCACAAAGGCAATTTCCGGAAAATCGATCTGCGGTAAGTGCTTGAGCTCGGGCGCCGTGGTCAAAAACTTGGCTGTATGCAGCCAACCCATGGCAATCTTCGCCTCGGCCGACTGGGGGGGCTGGGCTGCCAGAGTCGCAGCCATTTTCGCCGCCGCCACCTTGGGGGTGGGGCGGTTGTGGCTCGGTTTGACCGTTTTGATAGGGGTGGATCGCGGAGATATGCTCATATTTGGGATTGTCCCCCAAGCCATTGTAAAATCTGGGAGTTTTGCGTTAAGTTGGCGGCCCTTTGGGCTTTGGTCGGCTTAGGGCACGTGCAGATTTGCCAGGTCCACTTTAGAGTCAACTATTAAACCCCCGATATGAAGCCAGTTCCCACCTCGTTGATTACATATTTGTTTGCCGCCTTGTTGGCATTGCCAGCCATATCGCTCGCAGCTGGCGAGGCCGCCCCCGCCAAGGTCGCCAAACCCGACACGGTCAAAGGTGGGAAGACTTACGAGGCGGTGTGTGTTGCCTGCCATGCGGCAGATGGCAACTCAGCCATCGCTGCCAACCCCAAGCTGGCGCAGCAGCATCCGGAATACCTGATCAAGCAGTTGCAGGAGTTCAAATCTGGCAAGCGTAAAAACGCCGTCATGCAGGGTTTTGCTGCGGCGCTTTCGGACGATGACATGAAAAACATCGCTTTTTGGGCCGCTGCAAATAAAGTCAAACCCGGTTTCGCCAAAGACAAAGAGCTGGTGAGCTTGGGCGAGCGTATCTACCGCGGCGGCATTGCGGACCGCCAGGTGCCAGCCTGCGCTGGTTGCCACAACCCGACTGGGGCTGGCAATCCTGCGCAGTACCCTCGTTTGGGTGGCCAGCATGCCGAATACACGGCAACCCAGCTGACCGCTTTCCGCGATGGGGTGCGCAACAACAGCCTGCAGATGAATCAGGTGGCCGCCAAGCTCAACGACAGGGAAATCCGCGCGGTGGCCGACTATATTGCCGGTTTGCGTTGAACCCCAGCCAGAATAAACACTCCATACCAGGGCAGGTCTTTTACGAAGGCCTGCCCTTTTTATTGCAGCCTATTTTCCCCCTTCAAATTTCCCCATGACAGTTTCCACCCATGGTCTTCGGCTCCGGTCCGGTTCGCACGCGCTGCGGTCAGTGGTGGAGTTGCTATCGTCGATGCGGTTTTCCATTTCCCTGCTGACGGTCATCTGCATCGCCGCGGTAATAGGCACCGTGCTCAAGCAGCAAGAGCCACTTAACAATTACGTCAATCAGTTTGGCCCGTTCTGGGCCCAGGTATTCGGTGCTGTCAGTCTGTACACGGTTTACAGCGCCTGGTGGTTCATGCTGATTCTGGCTTTTCTGGTCATTTCCACCTCGCTGTGTATTGCCCGCAGCACGCCCAAAATTCTTGCCGAGCTAAATCACGTCAAGGAAAATATCCGCGAGCAGAGCCTGAAGGCTTTTGGCCACCGTGCGGAAAGCGCTTTGGCCGAGTCGCCGGAGGCTGCGGCCAGGCGCATGGGCCAGACGCTGGTGCAGGGCGGCTGGAAGGTCAAGCTTCAGCACAGGACAACGTCTGGTGGCATCGGCTGGATGGTGGCCGCAAAGGCGGGCGCTGCCAATAAATTGGGTTATATCGCGGCGCACAGTGCCATCGTGTTGGTCTGTGTGGGCGGTCTGCTGGACGGCGATCTGATCGTGCGTGCCCAGATGTGGCTGAACAACAAGACCATTTATACCGGTGGCGGGCTGATAGCCGATGTGCCAGCCCAGCACCGCCTGAGTGAGCGCAACCCCACATTCAGGGCCAACTTGCTGGTGGCCGAAGGCACCCAGTCCAGCACCGCCATATTGAATCAACCAGGCGGCGTTTTACTCCAGGATTTGCCCTTTGCGATTGAGCTGAAAAAATTCATCGTCGAGTACTACTCGACCGGTATGCCCAAGCTGTTTGCCAGCGAGATCGTGATTCACGACAAGGCAACCGGCGAGAAAATTCCGGCGCGGGTCGAGGTCAACCACCCGGCCCGCCACAAGGGCATAGAAATATACCAATCCAGTTTTGATGATGGTGGCTCCAGCGTCACGCTCAAGGCGGTGCCGATGGCTGTTGGCGCGCAGCCTTCAAGCAAGGCTTTTGAGATTCAGGGCACGATTGGTGGCTCCAGCAGTTTGACCAGTGGGCAAGGAGCAAGCGCGGAAAAGATGACGCTGGAGTACACCGCGCTGCGGGTGATCAATGTCGAGAACTTCAGCGAAGCCGGCAAACTCGGTGCCGGGTCTGGCGTGGACGTGCGCAAGGTTGACTTGCGCAATGCCATTGACTCTCGTCTGGGGGCCGCCAACAAGACCAAAGAGAACAAAGAGCTGCGCAATGTGGGCCCCAGCGTGACCTACAAATTGCGCGACGCCGCCGGGCAAGCGCGGGAGTTTCATAACTACATGCTTCCCGTGAAGATGGATAGCGCAGAGGCTAGTCCAGCCTTGTTTTTGCTGGGTGTTCGCGAAAATCCCGCCGATCAGTTCCAGTATCTGCGTATCCCCGCTGACGACATGGGCAGCATGGACGGTTTCCTGCGCATGAGGCGGGCGCTGGCCGACCCGGCGCAGCGCGAGCTGGCGGTTCAGCGCTATGTGCGCCAGGCCATCGCTGCCGACCGGCCCGATCTGGCGCAGCAGCTGGCTGCGTCCGCTTCGCGGGCTGTGGCGCTGTTTGCGGGCGCAGACCTTGCTGCAGGCAGTCCGCAGGGCAAAACGGTCGCTGGGCTGCAGGCTATTTCTGATTTCATGGAAGCCAATGTACCTGTCAGCGAACGCGACCGTGCTGGCGAGGTTCTGGTGCGTATCCTCAACGGCGTGTTGTTTGAAGTGGCTCAACTCACGCGCGAGCAAAGCGGTCTCCAGCCCATGCCGCCGGACGAAAAAACCCAGGCTTTCATGGCGCAGGCTGCGTTGTCCCTGAGCGATGCCCACTATTACCCGGCGCCCATGGCGTTCGAACTCAAGGATTTCACGCAATTGCAGGCCAGCGTGTTTCAGGTTGCGCGAACGCCGGGAAAAAACATCGTGTATTTGGGCTGTGCCTTGTTGATTCTGGGCATCTTTGCAATGCTCTACGTGCGCGAGCGGCGTCTGTGGATCTGGGTTACACCGGCTGTGACACCGACTGGTGAAACAGGTTCAGAATCAGGCATGAGCAGCCGGGCGACCATGGCCATGTCGACCAACCGCCAGACACTGGATGTTGGCAAGGAATTCGAAATGCTGAAAACCAAACTTTTAGAGGTGCCACGATGAACACCACAACCTTGAGCGCGCGTACCACGGACGCGTCGACCATCAGCCTGCAGCAAGGGTATTTTGCAAAGCGCAATGTGCTGGACTGGCTTTTTGCACTCGTTGTGCTGGTCGGCGGTTTGTATGCATTTGCCCGGTACAACGGGTTTATGGACGTCTACGAGAAAGGCATTTTGCTCGGCACCATTCCTGCCGCTGTGGCGATGGGCTGGTTCTGGCGCCCGCTGCGTGCGCTGATGCTCTTGGTCGCCGGGTTTTCACTGCTCGGTATCGCCAGCTACCAGGGCGATCTGGCGCGGGCCGAAACCGTGTTCTGGCTCAAGTATTTTCTGTCCAGTCAGTCCGCTATTTTGTGGATGAGCATGCTGTTTTTCATGAGCACGGTGTTTTACTGGCTGGGCATGTTTGGCAAAGGGCAGAGCGACACGCTGGAATCGCTGGGATCGAAAATTGCCTGGGTGGCTGTGGGTATGGCGCTTGTAGGCACCATGGTGCGTTGGTATGAAAGTTATCTGATTGGCCCAGATGTCGGCCATATTCCGGTCAGCAACCTGTACGAAGTATTCGTACTATTTTGCTGGATGACAGCCGCGTTCTACCTCTACTTTGAAGCCCAGTACAAGACCCGCGGCATGGGCGCGTTTGTGATGCTGGTGGTCAGTGCGGCGGTAGGTTTTCTGCTCTGGTACACCGTGGTGCGCGAAGCGCATGAAATCCAGCCACTGGTTCCCGCACTGAAAAGCTGGTGGATGAAGCTGCATGTACCAGCCAACTTCATTGGTTATGGCATGTTCGCCCTTGCGGCGATGGTGTCGCTGGCCTACCTGATCAAACAGCAGGCGCAGGAAACGCGCTGGTACAAGCTGACCCCGCTTTGGCTCTTGGGCGTGGTGCTGTGTTTTGTGCCGGTTGTTTTTCGCAAGGCACCGCTGGAGGCGGGCGGCAGTAACTACTGGATCGGCTACCTGCTGGTCTCGGGTCTGATTGCGGCAGGCATTTTGCTGGGGCGCAAGCGCATTGCCACACGTCTTCCCGCGGCGGAGGTGCTCGATGACGTCATGTACAAGGCGATTGCGGTCGGCTTTGCGTTTTTCACCATCGCCACCGTGCTGGGCGCCTTGTGGGCGGCCGAAGCCTGGGGCGGTTACTGGAGCTGGGACCCCAAGGAGACCTGGGCGTTGATAGTCTGGCTCAACTATGCGGCATGGCTGCACATGCGGCTCATGAAGGGTCTGCGGGGAACCGTGGCGGCTTGGTGGGCGCTGGTGGGGCTGGCGGTCACTACTTTTGCCTTTCTGGGCGTGAATATGTTTCTTTCTGGCCTGCACAGTTACGGCACCCTCTAGGGCAACTTGAATCCTTGTAAGAAGTTGCTGCGTATCAAGACTAAGCTTTATTACCGATCCGAAATTACAAGGGCACCCCATGCTGATCAAAACCCACAACAGCGGCTTCATTCACCCAGTTTCCAGTGAGATCACGCCGCAGGGCGTTTATCAGCACCGGCGTGACCTCATGAAGCTGATGGCGACCGGTGCAGCCGGTGCAGCTATTGCCGGTTGGGCGGGCCGTGAAGCGATGGCCCAGGGCACTGCCAAACCTGGCAAGCTGGCCGCCTTGCCCGGCGCCAAATCCGGTGTGGCCGGTGCGGTGACCATGGAAAAGGTCACAGATTACAAAGACGTCACCACCTACAACAATTTTTATGAATTCGGCACCGACAAAGCCGATCCGGGCAAAAACGCTCATACCTTGGTCACCAAGCCATGGACGGTGGCGGTGGAAGGCTTGGTCAAGCAACCCAGAACCTACGCCATCGAAGACTTGATCAAACTCAGCGCCCAGGAAGAGCGCATCTATCGCTTGCGCTGTGTGGAAGGCTGGTCCATGGTGATTCCCTGGGTCGGTTATTCCATGGCCGAGCTGATCAAAAAAGTCGAGCCACTGGGCAACGCCAAGTACGTCGAGTTCATCACCCAGGCCGATCCCAAGACCATGCCTTTTGTCGGCTCACGTGTGCTGGAGTGGCCTTATGTCGAGGCGCTGCGGATGGACGAAGCCATGAACCCGCTGACCTTGCTGACTTTCGGCATGTATGGCGAAGTGCTGCCCAATCAGAGTGGTGCCCCCGTGCGTCTGGTGGTGCCCTGGAAGTACGGTTTCAAGAGCGGCAAGAGCATTGTCAAAATCCGTTTTACCGACAAAGAGCCGCGCACGGCGTGGAACAAGGCGGCTGCCAACGAATACGGTTTTTACTCCAACGTCAATCCCGAGGTGGACCATCCGCGCTGGAGCCAGGCGACCGAGCGGCGCATTGGCGAAGACGGTCTGTTTGCCAAAAAGCGCAAGACTCTCATGTTCAACGGCTATGAGGCGCAGGTCGGGCAGCTGTATGCCGGCATGGACTTGAAGAAAAACTTCTGATGACGCCCGCCAAAGCATCACTGCAAAAAGCACTGATGCATCCACTGGCCAAGCCGCTGGTGTTTCTGCTGGCGCTTTTGCCTTTCGCGTGGCTGTTTTATGGAGCTTTAACCAACAACTTGGGCGCCAATCCGGCTGAATACCTGATTCGAGCCTGCGGCGACTGGACGCTGCGCTTTCTGTGCCTCACGCTCGCCATCACGCCTTTGCGGGTCATCACTGGTATGGCCGCGCTGGCTCGTTTCAGGCGCATGCTGGGTTTGTTTGTGTACTTTTACGTCGTACTGCACCTGCTCAGTTACAGCTGGTTTGATATGGGTTTTGATGTTGGTGATATCGTTAAAGACATCATCAAGCGGCCGTTCATTCTGGTGGGGTTTGCCGGTTTCCTCCTGCTGACGCCTTTGGCACTGACTTCATTTAACCGCGCCGTAAAGGCTATGGGAGCCAAACGCTGGCAGATGCTGCACAAACTTGTCTATGTGATTGCCGGTCTGGGATTGCTGCACTTTTTCTGGATGCGTTCAGGCAAAAATGACTTTGCCGAGGTGGCCATTTATGCTGTCATCCTGGCCGCGTTGCTGGGGTGGCGAGTCCTTGAATACATGAAGAAAAAGCGGCGCGCGGCCTTATCTGTTGCCGGTTAGTGGCATCCAGATAAGTGGCAATTAACGGACGAGTTTTTCTGCCCGCATCTGATCTGCGGCTGACTCGCGCTCGCGGATGAGGTGAACCTGAGCGCCATCAACTAACAACTCCGCTGCGCGGCCCCGCGTGTTGTAGTTGCTGGCCATGCTCATGCAATACGCGCCTGCCGACAAAACGGCCAAATGATCACCGGGAGCGACAGCAAGGTCCCGGTCGCGGCCAATCCAGTCGCCGCTCTCGCATACCGGACCAACCACATCGCAGATCATCGCGGGCATGTCGTGGCGCGGCGCCACGGGCACAATCGCGTGGAAGGCTTGGTACATGGCCGGACGCGGCAAATCATTCATGGCAGCGTCAATGATGCAGAAGTTTTTTTGTTCGCCGGGCTTGAGGTAAAGCACCTCGGTCAGACAAACTCCGGCGTTGCCGACCAGCGAACGCCCCGGTTCAATCATCAATTTTTTACTGCCAAAGCCGCGTGTATCCAGCTTGGCCAGCAGTTCCTGCCAAAGCGCATCTGCAGTTGGGGGTGCATCCTGGTTGTAGTTGATACCGAGGCCGCCACCGAAATCGATGTGTTCAATCGG
Organism: Polaromonas sp.; assembly: GCA_046598365.1. GTDB lineage: Bacteria > Pseudomonadota > Gammaproteobacteria > Burkholderiales > Burkholderiaceae_C > Polaromonas. Next base: position 7,295 of record JBKJIV010000071.1, read on the forward strand.
TATACCGGCAGCCTCAATGTCGGCCACGAGGTCGAGTATCCGGTCCATCGCGTCCAGATAAGGCGTGGTTTCCGTGATTTGCGACCCGATGTGGCAGTCAATACCGATCACCTGCAGACCTTTGAGCGAAGCCGCGTGTTGGTAAATTCGCACGGCGTCCTGGTGCGCCACGCCAAACTTGTTGCCCTTCAGGCCGGTCGAGATGTAGGGATGCGTTTTGGGATCTACATTGGGGTTGACGCGGATACTGACCGGGGCGGTCAAGCCCATGGCCAGCGCGACGTCGGACAGCACGTCCAGCTCCGCTTCGCTTTCGACGTTGAAACAGCCTATGCCCGCTGCCAGTGCCTGCTGCATTTCCGCATGCGTTTTGCCGACGCCCGAAAAAATGACCTTGCGCATGTCCCCGTCGACAGCCTGCACCCTTTCAAGCTCGCCGCCGGAAACGATGTCAAAGCCGCAACCCGCTTCGGCGAATACCTGCAGAACACCGAGGGAGGAGTTGGCTTTCATGGCGTAGCAGATTTGCGCGTTTCGCCCGGCGAAACCGCTCTGGTATGCGCCCAGCGCTGCAAGCATGGCGGCTTTGGAGTAGACGAAGAGCGGCGTGCCGTATTGGCTGGCTACGGCCTGCAAGCTGACCTCCTCCAAGTGCAGCGCTCCCTCCCTGTAGGCGACGTGCGGGGCACCCGGAAGGTCGCCAGGAAGTGTGTCACGGGAAGTCATGGCAATCGCGGCGCGAATGATGGGGGACTCGCGGGCGGCGGCGCCGGAATGTCGGTCGGGGTTGCCGCCGGAAGCGGGTTATTCGGAGTTGCCGAGGCTGGACTGCCCGGCGCTGCCTTTGGCGGAGGAGGAAAAAAAAGTGGGCCTTTCTGGCCGCAGGCGCTCAGACTGGCGGTGGCTATCAGGGCGGTGGCCAACATGGAAAGGCCATGCTTGCGGGATACACCAGGCGACCGGCCTAAAATTTGAGACTGAATTGGAAATCGTGCAAACATGATGGGATTGTAATGACCGACCTCGATTATCAGAACCGCGCCGAAGCTGCGCTTTCGGCTATTGAATCGGCTTGTGACCGTATCAACGATGAAACCGATGCCGATGTCGACAACCAGAGGACTGGCGGCATGATCACGATCACTTTTGCCAACCACAGTCAGATCATCATCAATCTGCAAAAGCCCTTGCAGGAAATATGGATGGCTGCGCGGGCTGGCGGGTTTCATTACAAATTCGTGGGCACCGAATGGCGCGATACCAAGGACGCTGGCGAACTGTTTGCCGGACTGTCGCGTTATGCAAGTGAGCAGGCCGGGCAGCCCCTGATCTTCAAGCCGCCGAGTGGCCTGTAACGTTGAAACGGGAGGCGAGGAACGCGTGAGACGGGGCGCGATGCTGGGCGCAAAGCACAGCGATGCCCCAGGCATCGCGCGCATTTGCAACGCCGCAGCGTGTCCCGTATCGCGTGGGAAGCGATTTCCGTTTCAGCGTTACAGGTCACTAGTTCTTGAACAGATCCAGGATTCGTTTTCTTTCTTCGCTGGGTGGCGGCGTTTGAATTGCAGTGCCAGGGGGTACTGAGGGATCAGGACCGGGGTTCTCCGTACTGCCGCCCGCGGCGGGCCGATCTCCAAGCCCAACGCTGCTCACACCTGAACCTCTTGCATATTCCGTATAAAACCATTCGCCGCCCATGTTGACGACACCCTCCGGCGTTGAATACTCCGAGACCGGGACACCTTTGAGTGCATAGTCCATGAAATTGATCCAGACGGGCAGGCTCAGGCCACCACCAGTTTCCCGGTCGCCCAGTGATTTCGGTGTGTCATAACCCATCCAGACCACTGCCGCGAGTGTCGGCTGGTAGCCTGCAAACCAGGTGTCAATCGAATCGTTGGTCGTACCCGTTTTTCCGTACAGGTCCGTTCGCTTCAGGGTTGCCTGCGCTTTGGCCGCGGTACCGCTGCGCGCGACTTCCTGCAGGAGGCTGGACATGATGAAGGCGTTACGTGCGTCCACGCTGCGCGCTGATTCTTCCACGACCGGTGTGGGAACCTCAATGACTACTTTGCCCTTTTGGTCAGTGATTTTGGTGATCAGGTAAGGATTGACGCGGTACCCCCCGTTGGCAAACACCGAGTACCCGATGGCCATTTGCAGCGGCGTCACGGCGCCGGCTCCGAGGGCCATCGTCAAATATGCCGGGTGTTTGTCGGCGTCAAAGCCAAAACGGGTGATCCACTCTTGCGCATTTTTTGCTCCAACTGCCTGCAGAACGCGGATGGAGATCATGTTTTTCGATTTGGCCAGACCCCGGCGCAGATTCATGGGGCCTTCGAATTTGCCGTCGTAATTCTTTGGCTCCCAGGGTTGGCCACCAGTGACGCCCGCGTCAAAAAACAGCGGTGCGTCATTAACAACGGTCGCGGGCGTGAAACCCTTTTCAAGAGCGGCCGAGTAGATGAAGGGTTTGAAGCTGGAGCCGGGCTGGCGCCAAGCCTGCGTCACGTGGTTGAATTTGTTTTTTTCATAGTCGAAGCCGCCAACCAGAGCTCTAACGGCTCCGCTGCGCGGGTCCATCGCCACAAAGGCGCCCTCGACCTCTGGCAACTGCGTGATCTCCCAAGTGTCTTTTGGTGTTTTTGTCACCCGTATCAGGGCACCACGTCGGATCCGGATGTTGGGTGCAGCTTTGTCTGACAAGCCGGACTGTGCTGGTTTGAGACCGTCGCCGGTGATTTCTATGGTTTCGCTGTTCTGGCGAACTGCCACAATTTTCTTTGGCGTAGCCTCCAGGACGATTGCTGACATCACATCGTCGTTGTCGGGGTTGTCAGCCAGTGCGTCATCAATCGCCTCCTCGGTTTCCTGGAGATCCTTAGACAGCTCGATGAATTTTTCCGGACCGCGGTAGATCTGCCGTCTCTCATAGTCCATGATGCCCTTGCGCAGGGCCTTGTACGCTACCTGCTGGTCGGCAGCCCGAAGGGTTGTAAAAACATTCAGACCCCGTGTATAGGTCTCATCTCCGTACTGACTGAAAATCAACTGACGCACAGTTTCGGCAACAAATTCTGCATGCACCCGACCTGCATCCGGTCCGGCCTTGACCCTCAGTTGCTCATTTTTGGCGGTCTGGGCCTGTTCGGGTGTGATGAAACCGTTGTCCTCCATGCGCTCGATGATGTAGAGCTGGCGAGCTTTGGCGCGTTTGGGGTTGCTCACCGGGTTGTAAGCGGATGGCGCTTTGGGCAGGCCTGCCAGCATCGCGGCTTCGGCGATGCTGACGTCTTTGAGTGGCTTGCCAAAGTAGGCTTCGGAAGCAGCCGCAAACCCGTAGGCACGTTGCCCCAGAAAGATCTGATTCATGTAGATTTCAAGAATTTGATCCTTGCTGAGCAGGTGTTCAAGCTTGAAGGTCAGAAGTATTTCGTAGATTTTGCGGGTGTAGCTTTTTTCGGCGGAGAGGTAGACGTTGCGGGCTACCTGCATGGTGATGGTGGAGGCTCCCTGGCGTTTTGCCTGCCCCAAGTTGGCCATCGCGGCGCGGATCACCCCAATGTAATCAACACCACCGTGCGAGAAGAAGCGCGCATCTTCAATGGCCAAAACGGCGTCTTTCATGACTTTCGGGATATCGCCGATTGGCGTCAAGTTGCGACGCTCCTCGCCGAACTCGCCAATCAATACGGCATCAGCCGAGTAAATACGCAAAGGTAGCTTGGGACGGTAATCCAGTAAATCAGACACGTCAGGCAGGTTGGGGTAGGCCACGGCCAGTGCGACAGCCACGGTCATCACTATGCAAAGGAATCCGGCAAGCGCCAAGCCCAAACCCCAGCCGAGGATCTTCAACGTCACGGGCAACCAGGGCATGCGGCGGGCGAGGGGTGCTGAGGAGGCGTTCGAGGGAGGGTTTGACGGCATGGGGTTCATCGTAAGTTCGCGCCGGCGTTATGAAAAATGCCAAAAGCGGGGGCTTGGGAAGGGCTCAATAATTCATATTCTGCAGTTTATGTTGGGTCAGCGGCCGGTTTTGTGGCCGGCCGTGCGACTCAAAGCGTCTGCTTTTGACAACGGTGATGGTAAGCCAAAATCGAAAAATCCTTTGTTGTACAACGATCTTACTGATAGCATTCAAGTGATTTCTTAAGTTTGCAGGGCTACACATTAGCCATTGTCTGGGGACTGTCTTGATCTCTTTGGGATCCTTAATTAACCGTCAATCGCCCGCTTTGCTGGGTTTGGACATCAGTTCGTCCAGTGTCAAACTGGTGGAATTGAGCCGTGACAAGGCGGGAAATCTGGTTCTCGACTGTTGCGCCATCGAGCCGCTGGAAAGAGGCTGGATCACCGACGGCAACGTGGAAAAGTTTGATGAGGTCGCTGAGGCCGTGCGTCGCCTTGTCAAAAAGAGCGGGACACGTACCAAGAACGTCGCAATGGCGCTGCCTGCATCCGCGGTCATCACCAAAAAAATCATACTGCCCGGCGGCTTGTCCGAACAGGAACTCGAGATTCAGGTGGAGGCCGAAGCAAATCAGTACATTCCTTTTTCACTGGACGAGGTCAGCCTGGACTTTTGTGTGGTGGGCCCCAGTGCCAGTTCGGCGGGCGATGTGGAGGTGTTGATCGCTGCATCCCGCAAGGAAAAAGTCAACGACAGACAAGGTCTGGCAGAGGCAGCGGGGTTAAAACCCGTGGTTGTGGATGTGGAATCTTATGCATCGCGCCTGGCGACCTCCCGCCTGATTGAAAATTTGCCCGACAAGGGTCTGGACACCATGGTTGCACTGTTTGAAGTGGGCGCGCTCACCACCAGTATGCAAGTCATCAAAAACGATGAGGTGTTGTACGAGCGAGACCAGGCTTTCGGGGGCGCTCAGTTGACACAACTTATCGTGCGTCAGTACGGATTTTCACCAGAAGAGGCGGAAAGCAAAAAACGCAGTGGTGACCTCCCGGACGACTATGACGCGAACGTTCTCAAGCCCTTCGTTGACAGCATGGGGCAGGAAATTGGTCGGGCCCTGCAGTTCTTTTTCACCAGCACGCCGCACAACAAGGTTGATTACGTGATGTTGGCGGGTGGCTCGTCTGCATTGCCTGGGTTGACGGAGGCCGTGACCCAGCAGACATCGTTTGCATGCATGGTTGCCAATCCTTTTGAAGGGATGACACTGGGTAGCAATATCCGGGAGAGCAAGCTCAAACGGGAAGCGTCTTCGTACCTGACGTCCTGTGGCTTGGCATTGCGGAGGTTTTTCCAGTGATTCTGGTCAATCTGCTTCCCCATCGCGAAGCGGCGCGCAAGCGCCGGCGCGAGTCGTTTTTTGTCTCACTGGCCATAGCCGCGCTCTTTGGCGGCCTGATCTGTGGGGCAGTTTATTCCTGGTATCAGACGCAGATATCTGCACAACAGGGAAAAAATACCTTTCTGAAATCCGAAATTACGCGACTTGAAAATCAAATCAAGGAAATTGCGGGTTTGCAGCAGGAAATCACAGCTTTGCGCGCCCGGCAAACTGCCGTGGAGGATTTGCAAGGCAATCGTAATTTGCCGGTTTATTTGCTCGATGAACTGGTTAAGCAATTACCCGATGGTGTGTATGTCACAAGCATGAAGCAGGACAACCAATCGGTCCTGCTCACCGGGGTGGCTCAATCGAATGAGCGGGTTTCGGAGTTGCTGCGTAATTTGAGCAACAACAGCAAATGGTTGGCGCGGCCCGAGCTCATTGAAATTACGGCGAAAGTCGTTGCACTGAATGCGCGTGATCAGCGGCGGGTGTCTAGTTTTTCCATGAAAGTTGCACTCCAGCGTGCAGCCGATGCGCAAAAGGTGCCTGCCTCACCGGCTGTTCCAAGCGCCGCCAAGCCTTGACCCGCAGGTCTGAACAGGTATTGAATATGGCAAGCACTCCTAAAGTAAAAATAGATTTTTCGGCATTCAAGGACGGATTGAAGGCGCAATTTGTTGGCCTCAATCCCAACGATCCCCCCTCCTGGCCGGCTTTGCCGCGCTACGTTTTATGCGCGTTCGTGACGGTGGCCGTGGTGGCCGCGTTGTGGTTTTTCTGGTTGAGCTCTTCCGATGAGGAACTCAAGGCGGAGCAGGCCAAAGAGGTGCAGTTACGGGAAGATTTCAAGAAAAAACTGGCGCAGGCAGTCAATCTCGAGCCATTGAAGAAGCAGCGTGAACAGGTTCAACAATATGTCACTCAGTTGGAGAAGCAACTGCCAGGCAAGGCCGAGATGGACGCCCTTCTTTCTGATATCAACCAAGCCGGACTCGGGCGCAGTTTGCAGTTCGAGCTTTTTCGCCCCGGTCAGGTGAGTGTGAAGGAATACTATGCCGAATTGCCCATTGCAATCAAAGTCACTGGCCGCTACCACGACATAGGCGCGTTTGCGGCCGATATTGCCAATCTTTCGCGGATCGTGACCTTGAACAATCTGATGATCGTTCCTGTCAAGGATGGCACGATGACCATGGATGCGACAGCGAAGACATTTCGGTATCTGGATCCGGAAGAGGTGGTTTTGCAGCGCAAGGCCGCGCCGGCCCCGCAGGGGGCAAAAAAATGACCCTCAATCACGGAGGCAAAACCACACGCTTGTTGCTCGGAGTGGTTGCTAGTTGCGCACTGAGCGCTTGCGGATCATCGGGTCAGGAAGAGTTGCAGCAATGGATGACCGATCAGCGCGCGATGAGCAAGCCGAAGATCACACCGTTGCCAGAGCCGACAAAATTTTCACCCCAGGCATACACGCAGGAATCTGCCATCGAGCCCTTCAGTCCCCAAAAGCTGGCGCAGGCGCTCAAGCGCGAATCAAGCCAGTCGAGCGCCAATGCAGCGTTGATCGCGCCAGAGTTAACGCGACGCAAAGAGCCTCTAGAGGCCACCCCCCTGGACGCGGTTTCCATGGTGGGCAGCCTCGTCAAGCTTGGTCAACCGGTGGCGCTGGTTCGGGTTGATAACTTGCTTTACCAAGTGAGAGTCGGTAACTATCTGGGTCAAAACTATGGCCGCATTACCAAAATGTCGGAAACAGAACTGGTCCTGCGTGAGATCGTGCAAGACGCCGCGGGTGAGTGGATCGAGCGGTCAGCCACACTACAGCTTCAAGAAGGGTCAAAAAAATGATCAATAAATCAGAGATGGCAGACGCAGGAATCCCCAAAGCCGCATGGACGCGCGTTCCGTCTCGCTTGGTTGCCGGCATCGCGTTTTGGGCCGCCAGCCTGGCGTCTCCTGTCTGGGGGCAAACGACCGCCAATTCCATTCAGTCGGTAACGGGTTCTGTTCAGGGAGGGACTGAGGTCATCCGCATAGATTTGACAGAGCCCCTCACGGCGCTGCCGTCGGGTTTTCAAATTCAATCGCCTGCGCGGATCGCACTTGATTTTCCTGGAATCGGCAACGCAATGGGGCGCACCGCGGTAGACCTCAATTTAGGAAACTTGCGTTCCGCCAACGTCGTTCAGGCTGGTGAGAGGACGCGAGTGGTGTTGAACCTAAAGGCTTCAACGGCATACAGCGCCCAAATTCAGGGTAAATCTTTGCTGATCACTCTGGAGCCTGTCAGTGTTGCTGCGCCATCTGTGGCGACAACGCCCGCGTTTGCCGAAAATCGGAACCGCGATACCTTGCCGCTTAAAGATATCGATTTCCGGCGCGGTACTGACGCCGCCGGCAGAATTGTGGTGGACTTGGCCAATAATCAGGTTGGGGTTGATATTCGCCAGCAAGGCCAGACGCTGGTTGTGGAATTTCTTAAAACCGCGCTGCCCGAAGGTTTGCGCCGCCGCCTGGATGTAGCGGACTTTGGGACACCGGTTCAAAGTGTGACTACTTCCCAACTGGGCGATAAAGTACGCATGGTGGTGGAGCCGAAGGGGCTGTGGGAGCACAGCGCTTACCAAAGCGACAGCCAGTTTGTGCTGGAAATACGGCAACAAAAGGTGGACGAATCCAAGTTGTCCCAGGGGCCGGGCTACACCGGGGAGAAACTGTCCCTGAATTTCCAGAATATTGAAGTGCGTTCGCTGTTGCAGGTGATTGCGGATTTCACCAACTTCAACATTGTGACCTCGGACAGTGTCACCGGGGCAGTTACGTTGCGCCTGAAGGATGTGCCTTGGGATCAGGCGCTGGATATCATCCTGCAGGCCAAGGGTTTGGGCATGCGTAAAACCGGCAACGTTTTGCTGATTGCACCTAAAGACGAACTGGCGGCGAAGGACAAACTCGATCTCGAAGCGCGCAACACCATCCAGACATTGGAGTCCGTGCGCACGCAGTCCTTCCAGATCAACTACGCCAAAGCAGCAGAAATTGGTATTCAGATTGCGGCAGGCGGCACTGGTCCGAACAGCGCCCGAATTCTATCCAACCGGGGTAGCGTCATAGCGGAGGCAAGGACCAACCAGCTGTTTGTCACAGATATTCCATCCCGGCTTGAGCAGGTCCAAAACTTCATCGCCAAGATAGATATACCGGTGAGGCAGGTGCTGATCGAGGCGCGTATTGTCGAGGCGCAGGACACCTTTGGAAAATCACTTGGTGTCCGTTTGGGAGGGCGACCATTTACCTTGAATGGCAACAGCAATACACAGTTCGGACCGACCTACACAACACCCACTTCAGCATCGGCACCAAGTTCGGTGTTGAGTAGTATTGGTACAACGGCGGGAAATTTTATCAATTTGCCAGGCGTTGGGCAAAACGGTTTTCCTGCTGCCACCTTTGCGGTTTCCCTCTTCAACTCCTCGCTGACCAGGCTTTTGAATCTTGAAATTTCGGCAATGGAAGCCGATGGCAAGGGCAAGATTGTGTCGAGTCCCAGGATTGTGACGGCCGACCAAGTCAAGGCCTTGATCGAGCAGGGAACCGAGTTGCCCTATCAGCAGGCAACCTCCAGTGGCGCCACTGCTGTAGCGTTCCGCAAAGCCAATCTCAAACTCGAAGTTACCCCACAAATCACGCCAGAGGGCAACATCATCTTGCAAGTGGACGTAAACAAGGACAGCGTTGGGCGGTCCACGGACAACGGGTTTGCGATTGACACCAAACATATCCAAACCCAGGTGCTG
>JBKJIV010000168.1:0-7460 GCA_046598365.1 Polaromonas sp.
CAGCAACTTGCACCAGTAGGCCAGGTTGGCGTTGCCCTGTGGAATCCACGGCATGGCCTTGGCCTGGGTGGGGTGGATCGGGCCGCAGGCAATATAGCTGGGCCGCAACGCCCAGGCCCGGCAGACCTCCCAGTAGGCATGGGTGCTGATGCCCAGTCGAAGTCCAGCTTGTTGTATGGCGGCCAGGTTGGCGATGTGCAGGTCTTCCTGCCCCAGGTGCACACCGTAGGCGCCTTCCTCTATGGCGATTTTCCAGTGGTCGTTGATGAACAGTTGCGCACTGGCCGCCGTCGCAGCGGCTATGCTCTGGCGCACTTGCTGGCGAATAAATTCGTCTTGCTCCGGTTGGTCGGAGTCCTTGATTCTCAGTTGCACCGTGCGCACACCGGCAGCAAGCACGCGTTCAACCCAGACAACGCTGTCCACCACCGCATACAGGCCCATGTCGGCATTGCGCAGGGGTGAAAACCGGCTGGCCGTGGTGGGCTCTGGCAGGCTGAAATGCGGCAGGTTGCGGATGTGCTGCGCAAAATCGGGGCGCGCCTGCGCAAGGCCCAGGTCCTCGCCGTGGTGCAAGGCGTCGGCGCTGGACATGCAGGCCAGCACAATGGCCTCCATCGCCACAAAACCGGAGGCCATAGCCGATGAGGCGGTTGCGGTAAAGAGCGCCGTGATACCGCCCGCAGTCTGCAGCCAGCCTTGGGCTTGCCGGGTGTGCGCGTACAGTCCCTCGCGGCTGAAGATCACCACTTCCTGACCAGAACGGGTGCGCAAGGCGCTCGCACCCATCTCGACAGCCTCGCGGGTGGTCATCGCGGGCACGCCCAGCAAATTTGCTGCTTCCTCGCAGTTGACGCACAGCAGGGCCTTCCCCTCCGCCTCTGGTATGAGACGGCCTTCCATCAGTGGCTGGAGTTCTGCTGCGTTGGCGGCAACTGTCCAGACCTGCGCTTTGTATATGGCTGTCATAGGGTGAAAGGCCGGCCTGTCACAGGCGTGGAGGCAACGGCCATGTCCTGCTGCGCCATGATGCCGGCCTCATAGGCCATGCGGCCGGACTCAATGCCCAGCTTGAAAGCGCGCGCCATTTGCACCGGGTCGCGCGCATGCGCCACGGCCGAGTTCAGCAGAACCGCGTCATAACCCAGCTCCATGGCCTGCACCGCATCGGCGGGCGAGCCGATGCCGGCGTCCACCACCAGCGGCACGCCGGGCAGGCGCGCGCGCAGCGTACGCAGGGCCCAGGGGTTGATCAGGCCCTGACCGGAACCAATGGGCGCGCCCCATGGCATGAGAATGCGGCAACCCGCGTCCAGCAAGCGCTGGCAAGTAACCAGGTCGTCGGTGCAATAGGGGAAAACTTCAAAGCCATCGCGCGCCAGCTCGGTGGCGGCGGCCACCAGTTCAAAGGGGTCGGGCTGCAGGGTGTGTTCGTCACCCACGACTTCGAGCTTGATCCAGTTGGTGCCAAACAGTTCGCGTGCCATCTGCGACAAAGCCACCGCCTCGCGTGCGCTGCGGCAACCAGCGGTGTTGGGCAGTAGCCGCGCGCCGCTGGCCTGTATGAGTTTGAAAAAATCGTTCTGCGTGCCGCCGCCTGCGGCCACCTGGCGCTTCAGGCCCACGGTAACAACTTCTGAGCCCGATGCCGCAATGGCCTGCTGCAAAATTTGCGGCGACGGGTAACCGGCGGTGCCGAGGAAAAAGCGGCTTCCGAGTACGGTGTCTGCAATCTGAAAAGACATGCTTATCCTCCGGTGATGGCCTGGAAAGTAAAAACGGCGTCACCTTCTGCGAGCGGCGTTTGTGCACGCGTATCGCGCGCCACAAACTCGCCATTTACCGCGCTGGCAAATGAGGTCAGCGGCACTTCGATGGTGGCCAAGGCGTCGGCCAGACTGCTGCCCGCTGGCACTTGCCGTGCTTCGCCATTCAATGTGATGTTGATCAATGTCATGTAAGATTTTGCAACGCTTGCTCCACCAGCGCCGGCGCAATCAACCAGCCGTGGCGAAACAGGCCATTGATCTGCACCAGCCCCGGTTCTTGAGCGAGGCGTGGCAAATTGTCGGGCAAAGCCGGGCGCAGGTTGGTTTCGGTATGCACAATGCGCGCTTCGGCAAGTTCCGGAATGATGCTGTGCGCCGCAGCCAGCAGCTCTACCATGCTGCGCAGCGAAATGGGCGAGCGATCTTCGCTCTCTATCTCGCTGGCACCGACCACAATCTGGCCGCCCGCGCGCGGTACCAGGTAGACCCGGTGGCGCGGGTGCAGCAGGCGTACCGGCCGTTGCAGCGCCACGCCGGGCGCGTGCAGCCAGATGATCTCGCCGCGTACGCCACGCACATCACGGCCAATGCCCATCTCGTCGCTGCCCGGCGCCGGCCGCGCGCCGGTGCCGCGCACATCAAACACGGAGTCGAAATGATGCACCTTGCCCGCTGTGTGGATCTCGCCCGCTGCCAGGCGCTGCACCGCCATGCCCCAATGCCAGTCCGCACCCGCTGCCGTGGCTGTGTGGGCCAGTGCCGTCATGGCCTGCACCGTGTGGATGTGCCCCTCGTTCGGAAGCAGCCAGGCATGGGCCGCGCCGTGTATCGCGGGTTCAAGCTCACGTAACCCCGCTGCGTCGATTACCTGCGGCGCATGTTCGGCAGGCGCTTTGTGGCGCAGCAGGTCGACAACGCGCCGCGCCGCGCCCTCGTCGCCGCGGTGCGCCAGCAGCAGGCTGCCGCGTTGTTGCAACTCCACCGGCAAGCCCAGCGCAGCCACAATGCCGGGCCACAGAGCGAGCGAGCGCAGTCCCAGTTCAAAAACGTTGGCGTCGGCAGATTCCAGCTCGGCCGTCGGGCTGAGCATGCCGGCTGCCGTCCATCCGGCTGCGTAAGCGCCCTGCGCATGAACAGGAGGTAGCGGTCCCGGCGCCGGGTCAAAGACCTCCACCGCATGGCCAGCGCGCGTGAGCTCAAAGGCCAGCAGCCTTCCGAGCAAACCCGCGCCCGCGATGCCGATGTGCATGGTGATGCCCGCCTCGCCCCGCTGCTTTCAGGCCTTGTGGATGGGGATGTAGATTTCGCTGCCGCCTTCGCGGAATTCGGCAGATTTTTCGTCCATACCCTGGGCCAGCGCGGCGGCTTCGTCCAGGCCCTGCTGCGCCGCAAACTCGCGCACTTCCTGGCTGATTTTCATGGGGCAGAATTTCGGCCCGCACATGGAGCAAAAATGCGCGACCTTGCTGACTTCCTTGGGCAGGGTTTCATCATGAAATTCGCGCGCGGTGTCCGGGTCCAGCGACAGGTTGAACTGGTCGTGCCAGCGGAATTCAAAACGCGCCTTGGACAGCGCCTCGTCACGCGCGCGCGATGTCGGGTGACCCTTGGCCACGTCGGCGGCGTGCGCGGCAATCTTGTAGGCAATGATGCCCTGCTTGACGTCCTTGCTGTCCGGCAGACCCAGGTGTTCCTTGGGTGTGACGTAACACAGCATGGCCGTGCCAAACCAGCCGATCATCGCCGCGCCGATTGCGCTGGAGATGTGGTCGTAACCGGGCGAGATGTCGATGGTCAGCGGCCCCAGGGTGTAGAAGGGCGCCTCGTGGCAATGCTTGAGCTGCTCTTCCATGTTGGCCTGAATCATGTGCATGGGCACATGGCCAGGGCCTTCGATCATGGTCTGCACATCGTGCTTCCAGGCGATTTTTGTCAGCTCACCCAGCGTGCGCAGTTCGGCAAACTGGGCTTCGTCATTGGCGTCCGCGCCGGAGCCGGGCCGCAAGCCGTCGCCGAGCGAGAAGCTCACGTCGTAGGCCTTCATGATCTCGCAAATGTCTTCAAAGTGCGTGTACAGGAAGTTTTCTTTGTGGTGCGACATGCACCACTTGGCCAGGATGGAGCCACCGCGCGAAACGATGCCAGTGCGGCGCTTGGCCGTCATCGGGATGAAGGGCAGGCGCACGCCGGCGTGGATGGTGAAATAGTCCACACCCTGCTCGGCCTGCTCAATCAAGGTGTCGCGGTAAATCTCCCAGGTCAGGTCTTCGGCGACGCCGCCAACTTTCTCCAGCGCCTGGTAAATCGGCACGGTGCCGATGGGCACGGGTGAGTTGCGGATGATCCAGTCGCGCGTGGTATGGATGTTTTTGCCGGTGGACAAATCCATCACGTTGTCTGCGCCCCAACGGATGGCCCAGACCAGTTTTTCAACTTCTTCCTCAATGCTGGAGGTGACGGCCGAGTTGCCGATGTTGGCGTTGATCTTGACCAGGAAGTTGCGACCAATGATCATGGGCTCGACTTCGGGGTGGTTGATGTTGGCCGGAATGATGGCCCGGCCGCGCGCCACTTCGTCACGCACAAACTCTGGCGTCACAAACTCGGGCAGCTGCGCGCCCATGGGATTGCCGCGCAGGCGCTGGGCGCGCTCAGCGTCGCCCAAATACTCAGCCATCCATTCGCGCTTGGAGTTTTCGCGCAGGGCGATGTATTCCATCTCCGGCGTGATAATGCCGCGGCGCGCGTAATGCATCTGGCTCACGTTGGCGCCGGCCTTGGCGCGGCGCGGTGTGCGCTGCAGGCCCGCGGCCTGGGCGCGCAGGGCAGCGATGCGCTGCGCTTCCGGGTCCGACGGGTCGGTGCGGTCTTCGCGGCGGGTGCCGTCATCGACGGCCTGCGCGGCGCGGCCTGTGTAAATTTCGGTGTCGCCGCGCGCTTCAATCCATGGCGTGCGCAGGGCTTGCAGGCCACGCCGCACATCGATGTCGGCAGTTGGGTCTGTATAGGGGCCGGAGGTGTCGTACAGCGTGGCGGACTCGCCATTGCTCAGCGAGACTTCACGCATGGGCACCCGGATGTCGGGATGCGTCTGTCCGGGTACATAAATTTTGCGCGAAGCCGGAAACGGCTCACGCGTGAGTGAAAGCAACTGGGCAAATTTGTCTGGGGCGTTCATCGGGGCATCCTTTGCTTGTGCGGGTACACAAAAATGCTCCGAAGGTGTGGCCAGAACCAGCGCAGTGGTTGTGGACAGTGACTGAAACCCGGTGGGTAGCAGTCAGCTCTTCTTACGTCGGTACTAGCCGATTCAAGTTCACGGGTTTGGTTGGCCATCTCAGCTGCACGACCACAATGATCGGGCAGCACCCCGGAGCAAGACTATTCTAGTCCACCAGGCGATGGTGGCTCGGCGCTGCGGCTTATCTACGCCTCATGCCGCCGGCCTAAAGTTAATTGCGTGCCGGTTTGGGGGCGTAACGTGGCGCAACATAGGGCGGCGGCTGGATGAAGGGTGCGGGGGTCGGTGCCACCACTTCTTCTTCCTCGAGCGCCAGGAAAACGTCGGGAGTGTCGAAAAATGTGGTGGGCAAAAAGCTGCCAAGTGGCGCGAGACTTGCCACTACTACTGAAGAGGCAAACTGGGGAATCAGCGGTGTCCTTGCGGTTATGGTCCCCGTCGTCCTGCTGACGATTGGGCTGCAGCAAGAAGCCGGGAGCGTGTATTCGTTGGCTCGGGATCCGCCCAGGCGATAGCCGGTGAACGTAATGATTTTGCCGGTGCCCACCTCCGCACTGCTGAAGACAGCCGTGCTCCCTGGGTCGGCAATCAGGCTTACACCTGAGGGGTTGCCCTTCAGGGAAACCAGTGTTGCCGTTGTGGTGCCGTCAAATGTTTTTGTGACTTCGGGAAATACCAGCATACGTTGAGTCAGGATGCTGTCGGTCAGGATGAAGCTCGGCGCATAGTCGGTCGGTGTGGTGTAAGAGGTCGGGTTGTAGTTGATGGTGACCGGTGCATTGGGCCCGGTGACAGTTGGGCGGTTTGCACCGCTGACATTCATGATGACTGTGCCACCGGCCACGCCGGGACCGGTGCCATCGGTATCTGAAGTGAGCGTCAGGCCCAGCGGCAAGCCCAGACTGCGAGAAGGAATACTGGTGCCCCGCGTCAGGGTGATCTTGGCGTTGACAGTTACATCGTTGGCCGCGCACATCATGAGGTTGCCGTCAGTGACGGTAATGGCAGCGTTCTGATTCACATTGCGACCAGCGTTTAATAAAACGCTTCCCCGTGTAGTTGTGATAGGTGCGTTCACGTTGATATCCCGGCCACAACACACCACGAAATTCCCGTCAACTGCCGTTACAGCCGCATTGATGTTTACATCACGGTCGGCCGTCAAGGTCAGGGTCGTTGGGGTGCCGCTGGCCGTCCAGCTTACCGCGTCATTGACGAAAATATCGCCGTTGCCGGCCCCGGCCGGCGTGGTGATGTTGACGTTGTTGGTGACCAGTTGGGCGGAAAGGGTAGCGCCGGAGATGTTGCCGCCTGGGCCGATAATGAAGTCCTGCGGGTCAATCAACCAGGTGCCCACGCGCCCCCAAGGCGCGTCGGTGGTGACACGGACGTCGTCCCTGATGGTCACCTTTGCCGCCGAAGTCTCAATAAAACCGCCGTTGCCGCCGCTCGGTGCGCTGGCGTCTAGCTTGCCGCCGACGTTCATCGTACCTGTGCCCATATCGCCCAGCAGCAAAATGGTGCCGTTGCGGCTTCCGATGGTCTGTGCCTGAATGACCCCGGTGTTGTTCACTGCGGTGTGCAGCAGGTTACCGGCCGCCTGGGCGGTCATCAGTACACGCCCGCCGTCGGCACGGATCAGGCCGCCGTTCTCAACCAGCGCATTGACCGCGCCCTGGGCCACGGACACATTGAGCATCCCGTCGCCCGCAAGGTCGAGTGTGGCCGCCTGGCCACCGACCAGTGCCACGCTTCCCAGGCGCGCAGTGATCACGCCCTGGTTGGTGACGGATTTGCCCATCAGGGCCACATACCCACCTTCGCCAGCGTTGATCGTGCCCTGATTCACAACTGTGCCGCTGCCAGCATTTGTAAAGCTGTAATCGCCGGACATGAATTTCGCATCGCTGAGGCTCATGGTTGACGCAACAAGGCCGCCGACGTTGACTTGCGCACCGCTGCCGAACAGGATGCCGTTGGGGTTGAGCAGAAATACCTTTCCGTTGGCCGACAGGTTGCCCAGGATGCTGGAAGCTTCAGAGCCCAAGACGCGGTTGAGCGCTACGGAGTTGCTACCAGGCTGGAAAAACTGCACGGTTTGCCCCGCACCAATGCTGAAGCTTTGCCAGTTGATCACCGCGCTCCCCGTGGCTTGGTGGATTGTTGTTGTCGAGCCTGTGCTGTTGATGGTGGCTGAGCCGCCCACCACCGCGCCATTAGCGGGCTGGGCTTGTGCAACGGCCCCAAAAGTGAGCATCAAACACGCTGACAGCAGGTGCACGGCAAAGCGGGGGCGGCTACCGCCAGCCCCGACGCCGGATGATTTTTCCCGCCCTTTGCCCCCGGCGTTCTCGGCAACTGCGACGCAGACGCCAGAGCTACTGCTCCAGATGGTTTTGTAAATGCGGTTCATGGGGTGTCCTTCAAAGCTGTTTCGGTACGGGTGGTCT
>JBKJIV010000147.1:0-10069 GCA_046598365.1 Polaromonas sp.
TACCGGCACGGCGGCATTTTGCCGTTTGTGCTGAGGCAGCTGCTTGCCGCCTGACGTGATCTTCTAAGCGGGTGTGTCGGCCTGCGCCAGCGCGGCCAGTCTGGCAATCGCGTATTCCGCAATGGGTGAATGGGTCCGGCCCTGAAGCGACACCACACCCAACTCAGAATAGATTGGCGGAAGATCCTTCAGCGGTAACAGGCACATTTTGCCGTCGGCTATTTCGCTGGCAAGGAGGTCGGCGGTACCAACCATGACGATGTCAGTTGACATGGTGATGTGCTTCACGAGGTGCACGTCGTCGCACTCCACCGCCACCGGCAGCCTCGCATCGGGCGCCAGACCCATCAAGTTGAGCAGAAAGGTGCAAATTTCCGCGGGCAACCGGCCAGTGGCAAGTCCATAGGGAACCAGGTCTGCAACCAGGATGCTGTGCTGCTTCAGCAAGGGGTGTCCGCTCCGGGCATAAATCCCCGCCGTTGGCCTGCCGATCGGCTGTATCGCGAAAGTGCCGTCGCGTGGAACGCTCCGGGTGTCGCCGACAAAAAAATCATGATCCTCCGAGCGAACATGAGTGAGCAGTTGCGCAACGTTGTTCACCAACACCCGGGCGCTGACAGCCGGGTACTTCTGCCGCATCTCACACAAAAGGCGCGGGACCACGGTTGCCGCCGGAATGGCGCCGGATCCGAAAGATATGTCGCCGATGACCCTTTCGCGATGCAGGGTCACGTCCCGCTCAAGTTGGCGACTTTCCTGCAGCAGGCGCCTGGCCCGTTCCACCACAAAAGCACCCGACGGCGTGCAGCGGACTTCTGCAGTGCCGCGATCAAATAACTTGAGACCAAATTCCGTTTCGGCGGCCTGGATGCTTCGGCTGAAAGCTGGCTGGCTCAAATGAACCCGCTCCGCTGCGCGGTGGAAATTGCCCTCGTCAGCCAAGGCGACAAGGTGGGAAAGACGGCGAATATTCATACTGATGCGCTAGTTGCATCGATATTACTTCATTAATGCATTGGACGTAATTAGTTTAAATATAAACAATTGCGCACTGAATATTTAGTCGACCCGCGTCGCGGTCGAAAACTTCAGGACCCCAAATGATTCGTCAAAATTTCTTCGGCCACCTGGTTATGAGCGGCTGTCTGCTCGCCACCTTTGCCCCTGTGAGCGCAGAGGCGTTCGTGTTTGCCATCAACGAGGGCGCTACTTACCGGGTCAGCGATTCAGAGATCCAGCTCAAATACAAGCCACTGGCCGATGACCTGGGCAAGTTGCTTGGGCACAAGGTCACGATCGTCACTGTGTCCGACTACAAAGCCATTGCCGAGGGTCTGAGCGCAGCACGCTACGACCTGGCCTACATTCACCCGGCGCATGTAGCGCTCAAAGGCCTGGCTGTGGATGGCTACAAACTGGTGGCCCTGACCAAAGGTTTTACCGACTACCGAGCTCATTTTCTGGTGCGCGCCGACTCGCCTGCCAAAACGGTGGCCGACCTGAAGGGCAAGAAGCTGGGTATCCCCTCGCCCGATTCCATTACCTCGGTGCTGACCCGCACGACGGTGCATGACTCTTTCAAAGGAACTGACGGCGTAGCTTACGTAAACACGAAATACCAGGACGCGATCCCCTTCATGGTCGAGCACGGCCTGGTAGATGTCGGTGTGACCGGCTCCGAAGCAGTCGCCAAGGCCTGGACGGGCACAGGCGGCAAGGTGGTCTTCACCAGCAAGTCCGTGCCGGTCAAGTTGATGCTGGCGTCCAAAAATGTCCCCGCCACCGAGTTGCAATCTTTGCAGAACTATTTCCTGTCCCTTGAGGGCAGCGAAAAAGGTCGGCGCACGCTGGAGTCCATCGATAAAAAAGGTTTCGTTCAGTTTGACGCGTCGGCCCTGACGGCAGTCAACAACTGGATCGCCTCGGGAACAAAATGACTGGGCCTGGCGACCCTGTTCTGCGGGTAGTGTGCGCCAGCGTGTCCTTGGTGCAGGGATCGGTCATGCAGGAACTGCTGGCCCTGCGTGGGGAGGTTGGTGATTTCAACGCCGCCCACGGTGTGCGCAGCGCCTTTCTCTACGCCTCCGGCTGGTTGTTTCAGTGGCATGAAGGCCCCACTGCAGGGGTGGAGAAAGCCTTGCACATAGCGCAGGCTGACAAGCGCCACGGGCGACTTCGGGAATTGCACCGCAGCATGGGCGCCGCAACGCTGGTCGAGCCACTACAGATCGCCACGACGCATAGCGTTGACAAGCCGACCGACGTCGCTCGCCGCCTGTATCGCCTCAAGCAAAGCCAGGCGCTGGAAGTGTCGGCGCCCCCTGACGAGCTGTGGATGGAACTGGTGGCTCCTGCCGGACTGACGGCCTCGCTGGGCGAATCATCGCTGGTACGGCGCAACGTGGTGGCGATTACATCGGGAAATTCCGCCGCAGTCGATCTCGTGCGATCCATTGGCCAGCAAGCCGGCGCGCCGGTGACTTAACAACGCTTTGCCACGTGGGAGCCCAAGTCGCCGGATGTCGGCGCAGTTTATGTAGACCTGCCCGGCCAGTTCAGCGTGACACGGGTCCACGCCTTGTCCCGGCGCAGCCTGGCTCACCCTACCGTGCGCATGATGTTGCGTGACCTTCAATGTTTGCTTCTCCTGCTGGGTGACCGCGTGGATTCCACTCGCGCGCTCGGTGAAGATGTGGGCGTGATGCTCAAGCACCTTGCAGTGCGGCCTGCTTTGCGTTTCGCGGGCGCCACACTTGAAACGGGCCGTACCGCTCGGGAGTGCCTGAGTACTTTCAGCGGAGACATTGGTGAGATCAATGTCGGGTTGCTGCTGCAGGCCGGAACCGCCGATTTTATGGACTGCCTTTTCGGTACAAGGCAAGGTGAAGGAAAGCCGATTGAATCGTTGCTCGTGTGAAACCGGCATGCCGTGATCGGGCTTGGGCACAATCGGGGCATGACAAATCAGGCGCTGATTGCGGGTGGTGGTATCGGTGGGCTGGCGACCGCGCTGGCGGTGTCGCGTGCCGGTTGGGCCGTCCGGCTGTTTGAGCAGTCACCGCTGTTCAGTGAGGTCGGCGCCGGTATCCAGCTTGGCCCCAATGTTGTCAAGGTGTTGCATGGCTGGGGACTGGCTGATGCGCTGGCGGAGGTCGCCGCTTTTCCACAGCAATTGGAAGTGCGAAGCGCGCTGTCTGGTGAAACGCTGGGAAGGCTCGCATTGGGTGAGCAGATGGTGCGACGTTATGGCGCTCCCTACGCGACGTTGCACCGCGCTGACTTGCACGGTCTGATGCTCCATGCGGTGCAGCAGGCGGGTGTTTCGCTGAAACTCAATCACACGCTCCGCCAGTTCACCCAAACCGCGGATGCCGTGACGGTGCAAACCGCTGACGGTGCAATGATTGAAGGCGACGTTCTTGTGGGCGCTGATGGCTTGTGGAGTCCCGTGCGGCAATGGTTGCTGGGGGATGAGCGGCCGCGCGTCACTGGCCATGTGGCCTACCGCGCGTTGCTGCCGCAGGCCGACTTGCCCGAAAGGCTGCGGTCCAATCAGGTCACGGCCTGGCTGGGCCCCAAGCTGCACGTGGTGCAGTACCCGGTGTGCGGCGGCAGGTCGCTCAACGTGGTGGGCATTGTGGAGGGCCGTGCCGGAGGTGATCTGGACAATTGGGACCACAGTACCGACGGCGCCGGCCTGCACGCTGCGCTGGCCGGCAGCTGCGCGCCGCTGCAAGACTTGGTGCGAGCCATTCCCGCGTGGCGGCTGTGGGCGCTGTGCGACCGGCGCCCCATGCAGGGTGCGTATCAACACGCGCTAGGCCGTGTAGCCTTACTCGGTGATGCCGCGCACCCCATGCGCCCTTACCTTGCCCAAGGTGCGGGCATGGCCATCGAAGACGCGGACGAACTGGGGCGTGTATTGGCGCAGGCGCTGGATCCGGCCCTCGACGTGCCGACCATGCTCAACCGCTATGCGTTGAACCGCTGGCAGCGCAATGCGCGGGTGCAGGCGAGGGCGATTCGCAATGGGGAGATTTTTCATGCGGATGGGGTGGTGCGATGGGGGAGGGATGCTGCGATGAAGTTGCTGGGGGAGCGGTTGCTGGATGTGCCCTGGCTTTATGGTTGGCCTTGATTGAACCGGTCTTGTCATCCCGGACTTGATCCGGGATCCATGTTCGCTTCCTACGGTCGCCCCGTTCCGTTCGGGCTGAGCCTGTCGAAGCCTTCTTTGCCTTGCTGCGTTGGTGATTCGCCAGCAAGCCGGGGGTTGCCCGGCGGCAACTCACTTTTCTTTTGCGTCGCCAAAAGAAAAGTAAGCAAAAGAAAAGGCGACCCGATGGTCTGGGACCCTTCGCTTCGCTACGCGCAACCTGCGGTGGTCGGTAAAAGCGGGGTCGAGCTCGAACTCGGCTATCGCCTCAGACAATCGCTCGCCCTGATCCGCTTTGACCTGCGCTCCTCGGCCCAGCCCGACGGGTGGGGGATCAAAAACCAATACCGATTCGGGGAGACCTGGCGCGCACAGCGCGTCAGGTCGAGAACGTGGCTGTCATGTTTGCACGCGGTCGCAGCACACGCAGCCAAATGAGGCTCCCTTCCATCGCCCAGCGGGGCGAGGGAAGGGCGGGGGGTTGGGAGTGGGGAGTTGCGCCTACTGTCCCGAGCACACCGCAGACGCAGCGTGATGCAAAAGATGCTATCGATTCAATAGCTCTTGGTGCGGGCAAGCAAAGGGCGGATGTTGATTCGCCTACAAATCTGTCCGTAATTTCCAAATCTCCGGAAACAACACCACGTCCAGCATCTTGCGCAAATAACTTACACCACCTGTTCCGCCGGTGCCGCGCTTGAAACCGATCACCCGCTCAACTGTTGTTACGTGGCGGAAGCGCCAGAGGCGGAAGGCGTCTTCTAGGTCGGTCAGTTCTTCGCCAAGCTGATACAGGTCAAAGTACTGTTTGGGATCGCGGTAGACGACCAGCCAGGCCTGCTCTACTGCGTCGTTTTCCACATAGACCTGCGTCCAATCGCGCTGCGTGTGGCTTTGTGGCACGGCAAGGCCACGGCGGGCCAGCAGGCGCAGCGCTTCGTCGTACAACGACGGTGCTTCGTAAGCCGTTTGCACTTGTGCCAGCAGATCGGGGCGGTGCGCATGCGGCTTGAGCATGGCGGCGTTTTTGTTGCCCAGGGAAAATTCAATACAGCGGTACTGCGCGCTCTGGAAGCCGCTGGAGTTGGCCAGGTACGGCCGGATGGCGCTGTATTCTGGCGGCGTCATGGTGGCCAGCACGTCCCAGGCGTGCACCAGTTGCTCCATGATGCGACTCACGCGCGCCAGCTTTTTGAATGCGTCGCCGAGTTCGTCGCTCGCCACATTTGCGATTGCCGCTCGCAACTCATGCAGCATCAGCTTCATCCACAACTCGCTGGTTTGGTGCTGCACGATGAAGAGCATTTCATCGTGCGCAGGCGACAGCGGCCTTTGCGCGCCGAGGATGGCGTCGAGCTGCAGGTAGTCGCCGTAACTCATGTCGCGGCTGAAATCGAGCTGTGCCTCTTCATCGTTAACAATTTTTTCGGGGATGGTCATGCTCATGTCACCGCGTGTTTTTGGTTGAATTCAGGTTTTTTCCATTCGGCGGTTTCCAGCACCTGTTTCAAATGCTCCACCGCATGCCAGACCTCTTCAAAACCGATGTACAGCGGTGTGAAGCCGAAGCGCAGGATGTCCTGATGCACTGCGCCGTCGCCGGCGCGGAAGTCGCCGATGACACCGCGTGCAATCAGAGCTTGCACGATGGCGTATGCACCTTCCTGGCGAGTAAGACAAACTTGAGAGCCGCGTTGCGCATGGTCGCGCGGGGTGGCCAGACCGAGGCCGTGGCCGGCACAACGCTCCTCTACCAACGCAATAAACAGGTCTGTCAGCGCCAGTGACTTGGTACGCAGCGCATCCATTCCGCCGAGGGCGTGCGCTGCACCAAACACATCGAGCCCACATTCGAGTGCGGCCAAACTCAAGATGGGTTGTGTGCCGCAAAGATAACGCGTGATGCCCGCCGCTGGACGGTAGTCGGGCGTGAATTCAAACGGTGCGGCGTGGCCCCACCAGCCCGCCAGTGGCTGATTGAAGCGGTTGGCATGTTGTGGGTTCACCCAGACAAATGCAGGCGCGCCGGGGCCACCGTTGAGGTACTTGTAGCCGCAGCCCACTGCGAAGTCGCCCTGCGCGCCGTGCAGATCGACCGGTACGGCACCCGCGCTGTGTGCCAGGTCCCACACCGTGAGGCAACCCGCCGCGTGGGCTGCTGCTGTCAGCGCGGCCATGTCGTGCATGGCACCCGTGCGGTAGTTCACATGGGTCAGCATCAGCACGGCAGCGTCGCCTTTAAGCGCGGCCATGATCTCACTTGGCTCAACCAATTTCAAGCGGTAGCCGCGCTCCCGGCACAGGCCTTCGGCGATGTAGAGATCGGTCGGAAAGTTGCTGCGTTCACTGATGATTGTTTTCTTGGAAGGCGCATCGGTGGCTGCCATGGTCAGCGCAGCGCTGAGCACTTTGTAGAGATTGATCGAGGTGCTATCGGTAGCCACCACCTCGCCCGGGCCGGCGCCGATAAGCAGTGCGATCTTGTCGCCCAGGCGTTGCGGCAGATTAAACCACCCGGCGCTGTTCCAGGATCGAATCAGGTCCTGGCCCCACTCATGGGTGATGACTTCGGCCACGCGGGAAGCTGCGGTTTTCGGCAGTACGCCCAGTGAGTTGCCGTCGAGGTAAATCATACCGGCCGGCAGTACAAAGTGATCGCGCAGTGGTCGCAGGGTGTCGCTGACATCCATTGCTCGGCAGTCGTTCAGGGTGAAGGTCATAGCTCTCTCAGAATGGCGCGAACGGGCGAGGCATCCGCACGGGTTAATTTCAGCGGTAGTGCAATCAGTTCGTAGTCGCCTTCCGGCACCTCATCGAGCACCAGGTTTTCCAGCACACGCAGATCGTGTTGCAAAAGCATTTGATGACAGGGCAGGTCCTGGCTGCTGGCGGGGTCCACGCTGGGGGTGTCGATGCCGACAAGCATGGTGCTTTTAGTGGCTAACAACGCAAGTGTT
This sequence comes from Polaromonas sp., assembly GCA_046598365.1. GTDB lineage: Bacteria > Pseudomonadota > Gammaproteobacteria > Burkholderiales > Burkholderiaceae_C > Polaromonas. The sequence continues at coordinate 7,114 of JBKJIV010000147.1, forward strand.
GCAGGGGCTATGGCGGTAAATGATGCCCACGACTGGCTGGCGATGCGGGCTGTGCGCAGCAGCACTCGCGGCGGAAGATTCTCTAGGGCGTGGGCAAGGTGTTGGGGCTTGACGAGCGGACCGCAGTCCAGACAATGGATCACGCGGCACGGCCCGAGGTAAGGCTGCAGATTCACCGCTCCGATGGCGGTCCCGCCATTGGCGTAGTGCATGGGCGCATCGGCATGCGCGCCGGTGTGCGGCGAAAAGGTCAGGGTGTTGACGTTGACTGGGCAATCGGGTGACAGCGCAAAGTGCAGTCTCTGCGAGTAGGCCGCGTCACCCGGAAAGACGGCGGCACTTTCGTCCACAGGAGGCGAAATATCCCAGATGCGTCGGTTGTCTTGCGTCATGGGTGCCAAGGTATCACCATCAAAAACACTGCGGTGTCGGTTATTTCCAACAAGCGCTGAAATAGGGACCGGGGGTGCTGCCCTGTGGCAATCAGTGGCGGGATGTACAGTGGCTACCAGGCGCCGGAATCGGCGCTCCATCATCGTTAATACATCAGAGGATCACCATGAGTTCGAGCGGCAAAGGCAAAGTGGCAGTGGTTACCGGCGCAGGTACCGGCATTGGCAGGGCAGTGGCACTTGCGCTGCTGCGTGAGGGCTACAGCGTGGCGCTGGTGGGACGCCGCGTTGAACCGCTTGAGGCGGTCGCAAAGGAATCCGGCACGAACCGTGCGCTGGCGCTGCCAACAGACGTTAGCAAGCCAGAGTCTGTAGCGGCGGCGTTTGCCAAGGTCAAAGAAGTGTTTGGCCGACTGGACTTGCTTTTCAACAACGCGGGTGTGGGCGCCCCGGCCGTGAACATTGAGGACATCACTTTTGAGCAGTGGACCAACGTGGTCGACATCAACCTGACGGGTTCTTTCCTGTGCGCGCAGGGCGCGATCAGGCTGATGAAAGCGCAGTTGCCCCAAGGCGGTCGCATCATCAACAATGGTTCGATTTCCGCTCACGCCCCGCGGCCCAACTCAGCGCCATATACGTCTACCAAGCACGCCATCACGGGTCTGACCAAGTCGATCTCGCTAGACTGCCGCAAGTACGATATCGCCTGCGGTCAGATTGACATTGGAAATGCGTTGACGGAGCTTTCCGCCCGCATGGCCAAGGGCGTGCCCCAAGCCAACGGAGACATTGCCATCGAGTCCATGATGGATGTGAAGGAAGTGGCAGACGCCGTGGTGCACATGGCCGCGCTGCCTCTGTCTACCAACATTCAGTTCATGACCATCATGGCTACGAAGATGCCGTTTGTGGGGCGTGGATAGAGGATTCGAACGAAATCGGCAGTTTTCCCTTTAATGGTGGGTATAGTTTGCTATTAAAGTAATAGTTAGCTAATTTCCGTTCGGGCTGAGCTTGTTGAAGCCTGTGCCAGCGTGCTGCGGCAGTAAGTCTTCATACAAGCCGGGTCTCGCCCCGGCGGGCGAGGCACTTTTCTTTGCGTCGCTGTATGGACAGGAGACATGGGAAACAGGTGTGCGAGGACATAGGAAACACTTCTTGCTTGCGATCAACGCAAGGAGAAGCCCATGCCCTGGCAACCGAAAGACCTCATGGACACCAAAAGAGAGTTTGTAGAGCTGGCCTTGCGCGAGGGGGCCAACCGGCGCGAGCTGTGCCGACGCTTCGGTATTGGCCCGAAAGCTGGCTACGCCCTGTTGGCTCGGTATGCGGCCGAGGGCCAAGCCGGTTTGATGGCGCGCTCCAGACGACCCCAGCTGAGTCCGAGTCGCACCGTGCCGGCAATGGAGGAGCTGGTCACGCGACTGCGCGAGCAGCATCCCAGCTGGGGTGGACGCAAGATCTCGCGCCGCCTGCGCGACCTGGGTCATGCACAAGTTCCTCCACCGAGCACCGTCACGGCCATCTTGCACCGCCATGGCCTGATCAGCCCACAGGCCAGCCTGGCAGCCCAGCACTGGCAGCGCTTCGAGCACGAGAGCCCCAACGCGCTGTGGCAGATCGACTTCAAGGGAGACTTTGCGACCGAGCAAGCGCGCTGCTACCCTCTGACGCTGCTGGACGATCATTCGCGTTTCAGCCTGGCGCTGCAGGCCTGCCCCCGTGTGGCCGCCAGCGCAGTGCAACCCCATTTGGCCCAGGTGTTCCAGCGCTATGGCCTGCCAATGCGCATCAATGCCGACAACGGCGCGCCCTGGGGCAGTCCCCGGCTGGCTGGGCATGGCTTGAGCGAACTCAGCGTGTGGCTGATCCGGCTGGGCATACGCGTGAGCCACAGCGCGCCGTACCATCCGCAGACCAACGGCAAGATCGAGCGCTTTCACCGCTCGCTCAAAGCCGAGGTGCTGGCTGGACGCAGCTTTGCCGATCTGCAGCAGGCGCAAACTGCCTTCGAGCGCTGGCGGGGTATCTACAACCAGGAGCGACCGCACGATGCGCTGGACATGCAGACGCCGGCCAAGCGCTATCAGCCCAGCCTTACAAGCTATCCGCAAACATTGCCCCCCATCGAGTACGCCGTTGGCGACACGGTAGCGCTCGTCAAGTGGAATGGCGAGGTTCACTTCAAGGGCAACAAGCTGAGGGTGTCGAGCGCCTTGCTCAAGCTGCCGATTGCCTTCAGACCAGACCCCGAAGCCGACGGTTGCTACGATGTGTTCTTCTGTCACCACCGCTTCATGCGGCTCGACTTGAATACCCTGACGCAAGCCTGATGAGATTCCAAGGTGTTTCCTATGTCTCCGCACACCTGTTTCCCATGTCTCCGGTCTATACACGTCGCCAAAGAAAAGTACCCAAAAGAAAGTTACTTGCCGCCGGGCAACCCCCGGCTTGTCGGCACACCATGACAGCGAGAACAACGTGAGTAGTCAGCAAACATGGCCCCCGGATCAAGTCCGGGATGACAACCAGACAGCGGAGACTTCAAGAAGCTTTGACCG
>JBKJIV010000038.1:0-24053 GCA_046598365.1 Polaromonas sp.
CGAATACGTCGGCCAGTCCAAGGTGCGCGAGCAGCTTGAAATCTTTATTGGTGCGGCCAAAAAGCGCAGCGAAGCCATGGACCATGTGCTGCTGTTCGGCCCGCCTGGCCTGGGCAAGACCACGCTCTCACACATCATTGCGCACGAACTCGGTGTGAACCTGCGTCAGACCAGTGGGCCGGTGCTGGAAAAGCCGAAAGACCTGGCGGCGCTGCTGACTAATCTTGAAAAAAACGATGTGCTGTTCATCGATGAAATCCACCGCCTGAGCCCGGTGGTTGAAGAAATTTTGTACCCCGCACTCGAGGACTACCAGATCGACATCATGATCGGCGAAGGCCCGGCGGCGCGCAGCATCAAGCTCGATCTGCAACCGTTCACGCTGGTGGGCGCCACCACCCGCGCTGGCATGCTGACGAATCCGCTGCGCGACCGCTTCGGCATTGTTGCGCGGCTGGAGTTCTATACCGCGGATGAACTTGCGCGCATCGTCAGGCGCAGTGCCAAACTGCTCGATGCCCCCATGGACGAAGATGGCGGTTTCGAAATTGCCCGCCGCTCGCGCGGCACACCGCGAATAGCCAACCGCCTGCTGCGCCGGGTGCGCGACTATGCCGACGTCAAAGGAACAGGCCATATCAGCCTGGACATCGCCAACAAGGCGCTGGCCATGCTCGATGTCGATCCCCAGGGCTTCGATGTGATGGACCGCAAGCTGCTGGAATGCGTGATTCACCGCTTTGATGGCGGGCCGGTCGGCCTGGACAATATTGCCGCCAGCATTGGCGAAGAGCGCGACACGATTGAAGATGTGATCGAGCCCTATCTGATTCAGCAGGGGTATTTGCAACGCACGCCGCGCGGCCGCATTGCCACGTTGGCGGCGTACCGGCATTTGGGCGTGACGCCACCCAAACCCAGTTCCGAACTCTTCGAATAGCATGCCCCTGATTTTTTGCAGGCGGCACCCCCTTCCGCCTGTGTTGATGTAAATCAACAGGCCGGGGCCGATGCGGCGTCACAGTAGTGACGATGAAACGACACTGGATATGGCTTGCAATCATCATGGCGGCCATTGCTGCCGCGGTGCTGGGATGGATGGGTCTGCGCAGCCCACAAGTTGCTGCCGTCGAAATGCGCTACGTGCCTCTGCTGCGCACCCTGCAATTTTCTGCCCGCGTGGCAACCCTGTCACGTGTGGATGTGGGCAGTACCGTGACCGGGCGCGTGGCACGGGTTGCGGTGGCCGAGGGCGCGCAGGTGCGCGCGGGTGAGGTGCTGATCGAGCTTGAAACCGATGAACTGCGCGCTGCTGTATCCCAGGCCGTGGCAGCGGAACGCCAGGCCGGGGCCACCTTGCAGGCGGCCCGGGCCACGTTGCGGCGCGTGCAGCAACTGGTGGCGCAGGGTTTTTACAGTGCGGCGCAACTGGATGATGCCCAGCGTGCGCTTGATGTCGCGCTGGCGCAGCAGGGCTCGGTGCGTGCCGCCACGGCGGCGGCCCGTGCCCGCCTGACACAAACCGCCGTGCTGGCACCCACCGATGCGCGGGTGCTGACACGCCACGTTGAGCCGGGGCAAATCGTGCAGCCCGGCAAGGCCTTGATGAGCCTGGCGCTGGCTGGCCCAACGCAGCTCGCGGCGCAGGTGGACGAGCGTTTTCTTGACCAGTTGGTGCCGGGGCAGAAGGCAGCTGTGGTGGCCGATGCCTTTGCCGACCAGCGTTTCGCAGCCCGCGTGTTGTCGATTGCCCCCGCGGTCGATGCGCAGCGCGGCGCCATCGAGGTCAAGTTTGCGCTGGAGCAGCAGGCCCCGGCCTTTTTGCGTGAAGACATGACGCTGTCGGTTGAGGTCGAGACTGGCCGGCGCGACCGTGCCCTGGTGCTGCCGCTCAGTGCCCTGCGCACGCAGGCCTCATCAGCTTCGGCGACGGTGCTGGTGGTCGACTCCGGGCGCGCGCAGGAGCGCAAGGTGCGACTGGGTTTGCGCACACTCGACGCAGCCGAGGTGCTCGAAGGCCTGGCTGAAGGTGATGCCGTTGTGCTGGGCGGTAATGCGCAAGCAGGCAACCGGATTCGCATACGCGCCGTGGCCTGGGTGCCGGGGCAGCCGACCGCCATCAGGGGCGGGGCGACGTCGGAGGGTGGCGCTGCCTTGAGCAACGCCATGGGGCGCTGAAGCGCCGGCCGCCGCATGATCCCCGGGCTTGGCTTTGAATCGCGCGTGGCGCTGCGTTTTCTGCGCGAGGGCCGTATGCAAACCGTGCTCATTATTGTGGGTGTAGCTGCCGGTGTGGCGGTCATTGCCTATATCTCCGCATTGATCAGCGGCCTGCAGCAAAGCACATTGACCAAGACCCTGGGCTCGCAGGCGCACATCACCGTGCGTTCGCTGGACGACGTGGTCACACCCGCCTGGCCAGCCGTTCCAGGCACCACCGCGCTGACCGACACCCAGCCGCGCGCGCAACGCCTGCGCTCGGTGGCCAACTGGCAGGCCCTGCTGCCGCTGATTGAAGCCCTGCCCGCCATTGCCGGCGTGTCACCCATGGTCTCGGGCGCCGGCCTGGCCCTGCGCGGCGAAGCCACCCAGGCGATTGCGCTGTTGGGCGTGGACCTGGACCGCTACGACCGCGTGGTCGGCTTGCGCAGCAAGGTGATCAGCGGCACCGCGCGACTGGCGCCTGGCGAGGCCATCGTGGGCCGCGAGCTGGCGAGTGATCTGGGCGTGCGCGTCGGCGACCGCCTGACAGTGCAGACCAACCTGGTCAGTGACTCAGTGCGCGTGACTGCGGTGGTGGACCTGGGCATCAAGGACCTGAACCGGCGCACCGTCATCGTGCCACTGCGCGCCGCGCAAAACCTGCTGGGCCTTCCCGGCGGCGCCTCCAGCCTGGATCTGACCGTGAAAGACGTCTGGCTGGCGCAGGAACTGGCGGACACACTGCGCCAGCAGTTTCCCTACAAGATTGAAAGCTGGCAGGAGAGCAATGCGCAGCTGGTGTCGGCGCTCAATGCCCAGTCGGTCAGCACCGCGCTGATCCGCGGGGTGGTGCTGGTGGTGGTGGTGCTGGGCATTGCCAGCGTGCTGGTGGTGTCGGTGGTGCAAAAGCGCCGCGAGATCGGCATCCTGCGCGCCATGGGCGCCACGCGGGGGCAGATTCTGCGGCTTTTTCTGGTACAGGGTGCGGTGGTGGGCGCGCTCGGCTCGTTGCTCGGTATTGCGCTGGCCGTGGCCATGATCTGGCTGTTTACACAATTTGTGCGCGGCTCCGACGGGTTGCCACTGTTTGTGATCAGTCTGCCGCTGTCCACCGCCCTGCAGGTGGCGCTGGTCGCCACCGTGTGCGGCGTACTGGCGGCGGTAGCACCGGCGCGCCGCGCCGCCGCGCTGGACCCGGCGCAGGCGATACGGATGTGAGCCCATGAGCACAGCCGCCGACTCCCGTGCGCTGATCGAGATGCGTGACGTGCGAAAGAGTTACAACCTCGGCCTGCCCAGCCAGGCCGAGATCCTGCACGGCGTTGCGCTGCAAGTACAACGCGGTGAATTCATCGCGCTGATCGGCCCCTCAGGCTCCGGTAAAAGCACGCTGCTCAACATCATCGGCCTGCTGGAGGGCATGACGGCCGGCAGTTACCGGCTGCAGGGCGAAGAGGTATTTGGCCTGGACGACGCAGCCCTGACGATGCTGCGGCGCAGCACCCTGGGCTTTGTGTTCCAGTTTCATCACCTGCTGCCAGCCTTTAGCGCACTCGAAAACGTCACCTTACCCGCTTTGATGCGGGGCGGCAGCGTCAGTACGAAGCAACGCGAACATGCCCGCGCGCTGCTGGCTTCAGTGGGCCTGGCCAAGGCGATGGACAAACGGCCGGCCGAGCTGTCGGGCGGCATGCAGCAACGCGTGGCGATTGCCCGCGCCCTGGTCATGGAGCCGGCGCTGGTGCTGGCCGACGAGCCCACCGGCAACCTGGACACCGCTTCGTCCGATGAGGTGTTTGTGCAGCTGCGGCGCATGCACCTCGAACTGGGCACCACCTTTGTAGTGGTCACCCACGACCCGCGTCTGGCCGCACGCTGCGACCGGCTCGTTGAGCTGATCGACGGGCGGATTGCGCGCGACGAAGCCATCACTCACACTCACGCCCCCTGACTACACTGGTGCAGATGCGCACCTCTCCTCCATCCCCCCGTCTGCGAGACCACCTGACTGCCTGTTTCCGCAGCGGCGATGCCATGTGCAGCCGCAGTGTGAGTGATGTCGTTCTGACAAGTACGCTCGATGTGCCTGCGCCACCGGCCAGTCTGGTCGCCGATTGGGAAAGGGAGATATCGTTGCACCTGGAACTGGAGCCCGGCGACGTCGAGGCGCTGCCTTTTGCGCGAGCGCGTGCGCGCTGGCCGGACTACAAGCGCTGCGTGCAGGCAGTGTCAGACTGGATGCATCCCCTTGCCCTGGACGAAGGGCTCACAGATTGCGATGTCGCCCTGATGGCCTGCCGCGGTGCGAGGTACCACCACGACGGCGCGCAGTATGGCGCTGCTGCGTTCTGCAATCTCTTCCTCAGCGAAGACAAGGGGCTGGACCTGCATTTTCCGGCAAGCTCTCACCGCATTCCCCTGCGCAGGGGTACGGTGGTGGTCTTTGATACCGGTCAGCCGCATGCCGTGATCAAGCGCGGTGGCGCGGGTTTTGATGTGGCTGATTTCCCACCCGGTCAGGACTGCAGCCTGGTGTTTTTGACCTGGGAGCTTCCCATTGAAAATGCTGCTCTTGCGCAGGCACTGGGGATCAGCTTCGACATCGACCCTTCAACCGCTTTGCTGTCGGAGGAAGAACAAATCTTTCTGAACGGCACACCGGCCACGGTGTGCCCGGCGTCCGGTCGCTGGTGTCAGGCGGACTGACTGGCCCGGTTAATACCGGGCAGACCACCGGGACTATTTGCCCATTTTTCCCTGAAGCACGGCCACCAGATGTCCCTTGGCCTCGGCCAGCTGAGCCTTGTCCGCGTCATGGACCTTTCTGAAGAAAGCGGCGCATTCGGATGAACCAGCCTGCTCGGCATCCTTGATGTATTGGTCATAGGCCATGAGCGCCTGCGCCTTGTTCTGGATCAGTGTGATCCAGTCATATTCAAGGTTGCTGATGGGGTGGCGGTCGGTAGATTGCTCTTGCATGAAAACTCCTGTTTAAATGCAAAAGCATATGAATCCAGGGGGCTGCCATCTGTAGGCCTGTACCGACGGATGGTCTTCCTTATCGCCGCAAGATGCGCGGTACGGCTGTGCGTTTAGCTGGCCCGCTGCCCTGAAGTGGCAGGCCGCGCGTTGTGCACGATCAATATCTGAGCGATGTAGTAGGTACTGAGTACCCAGAGCTGCGCCAGGGGCAGGGGCTGAGCGAACTTGTTGGTCGCCAGCAGTGCGTCACTGAGCATGAAAAACCCCGCACCAATGGCCACGCCCAGTGAGGCCTTGTCGCGCAGCACGGTGGCGCGGCCTATGGCCTGGGCGGCCATCAGTGCGATCACGATCACATAGGCGGCGACGGCAACACGCAGCACGGGGTTGAGCCCGGCAAACAGGACGGCGTACATCAGCGCTCCCACAGCCAGCGTGGCGGCCAACGCGCGCCGGCTGGGAAACCAAGACTGGCCCTGCTTGAACAGTGTGATGTAAAACAGGTGCGCGACCAGAAAAGACAGCAGACCGGGGATGAAGAATCCCGGAAACATCAGAAAGCAGTCGCCCGCCAGTGAAAACGCCAGTCCCGCCAGAAGGTAGGAGTCAAATCGCCCTTCAACCCTGAATGGACGTCTGCGGATAGCTACAAAAACAAACGCAATCAAAAGCGCCAGCGGCTTGAACACACGGTGCAGCTCGACCAGCCCCAGAGCGCCAGTCGCGGTTGCCAGCGCGGCCGCTTCGATCAGGAGCACCTCGGTCATGCTCAGGCGTCCCTGCAGCGCCGCGCCCACGGCCCAAAGCCCGGTGGCCAGCACTGCCAGCCAGATGGCCGACTGCGACACCGGCAGGCCGTCAGCGTACCAAAGGTACAGCGCGACGCCCTGCAACAGCAGGGCAAATTGCACGGCGCCAAACCACATCATGCCGCGCGTCATGGGTGGGTGGTAACGCTCCAACCGCGTGATGTCAAAAGGCGGCTTGGGAAAACCCGCAGTCACGTCTGCCGGGCGCCAGCCGGGCGGCTTGAACCACACGCGGAGCTTGTCGCCCCAGTTTCTGGCATGCCACGAGTCTTTGGCCAGCGCCCAGTAGACCTCTGCGTTGGACCACAGCGGGTCCCAGCTGTTGAGCGGGCTGCGTGTGCCGTAAATACATTTTTCGTCTTCTTCCTTGAAACTGCCGAAGACCCGGTCCCAGATGATCAGGATGCCGCCGTAATTTTTATCCAGATAGTGATCGTTGACCGCGTGGTGCACCCGGTGGTTCGACGGTGAGCAGAACCATCGGTCAAACCAGCCGAGCTTGGGCACATGTTCGGTGTGCACCCAGAACTGGTAGAGCAGGTCCACCAGCACTACCACGCCAAAGACCAGCGGCGGCACGCCGGCAATCGCCATCGGCACATAAAAAATCCAGCCGAAGATGGCACCGCTGCTGGTCTGGCGCAGCGCGGTCGAGAGGTTGTAGTCCTGGCTTTGGTGGTGCACCACATGTGCCGCCCAGAAAAGTGAGCTCTCATGGCCGGCGCGATGCAGCCAGTAGTAGCAGAAGTCATAGAAGACCAGCGCGATTAGCCAGCCGTACCAGGTGGTCCAGAAGGCTTCGTCGGGGAACAGCGCCACCGATGAATAAATGGCGGTGTAAATGCCGATTCGGAACAGCCGCGTGAACACCGCGCTGATCTGGCTCAGCATCCCCAGGCTGATGCTGTTGATCGCGTCGTTGAGGCGGTAGGTGTTGCGGCCCTTCGCATAGCCCCAGGCAAACTCCACTGCAATCAGCAGAAAGAAAACCGGGGTGGCAAGGACAATGATCTGGCTGGGGGTCATCCCGCCATTTTGGCGGGAATCAGGTCAAAGCGCCTCTGGCATCAACCCTGATGATCTGCTCAACCTTACCGTGCTGCAGGCCACCCCTCACGCCCAGCATGTGTTCGTGCAGATTGACGGTGGGGTCGCAGTGGCCGGGAATCAGCCAAACGGTGTCGCCCAAGGCCGGCAATACCGTACCCCGCAAAATGCCGTGCTCGTCGCCGCCGTTGGCGTATTCGAGCGCCTGGCCATGCACCGCTGGCAGACCGGAATCAATGGCGTGGCATTTGTGGCCGGCGTCCACCACAGCGTGGCTGCTGCTCACACTCATGACCTGGGTTTTGACAAACAGCGCGTGTTCAAACTTGGGTTGTGCAGGGTCTTGTTCGTTGTCCGCGTAGTCGCGATCCATGAAGAGGTAAGAGCCTGCCTGCAGCTCGCCATAGACACCGCTGGCTGTCTCCAGTGCAAAGGTGCCGGTACCCGCGCCGGTGACCAGAGGAGTCGGGTGGCCCGCCGCCAGCAGCGCCGCCTGGGTGGCTTTCACGTCGCGAATCACCTGCGCAATGCTTAGCTGCCTTTCGGCGCTAGAGCGTAAATGTTGGGCGCGACCATGGTAGGCCTGCAGACCGCCAAACTGCAGCGCGTCGTGGTGGTGAATTTCCTGGACCAAGGCCACAGCCGCCGTCCCCGGGGCGACGCCGCAGCGGCCCTGTCCGACATCAATTTCAACCAGCACACGGATCAGCGTGTGCTGACCCTGTGCAGCCTGGGCCAGACGCTTCACGCCGTCCAGGCTGTCCACGGCGATGGCCAGCTGGCCGCCCAGGGCCTGTAGTTCTCTGGCTAACGCGACCACACGTTTCAACTTGAATGGCGACACCACCTCATTGCTGATATAGATGTTATTGACGCCCAGCGCTGCCAGTGCTTCGGCCTCCGATGTTTTTTGCACGCATACGCCGACGGCGCCGTGCGCCATTTGCAGCTTGGCCACAGTGGCGCTTTTGTGCATTTTGGCGTGCGGTCGCAATTTGACTTTGTGTTGGGCTGCAAACGCGGCCATGCTCGCCAGGTTGCGCTCCATCGCGTCCAGGTCAATAACCAGCGCGGGTGTGTCTATGTCTGTGGTGGGTCGGCCGAGCAGGTCAGATAGCAAGTTCATCAACCATTCGTTTCATCAAGAGGCACCGCGTCCAGGTGCCGACTGTCGGACCAACCCACCAGTGTGAAACCATCGCTGGTCCAGAGCAGGCGGTTGATGGATGCATTGCCCAGCGCCCAGGAGCGCGGCGCTTGCAGCTCCAGCCGGGTGGCAGCGCGGTACAGAACATCCAGCACGCCACCGTGAGTCACCAACGCAATCAATTCGCCCGGGTGTCGGGCAACCAGTGTGGTTACCGTGTCCAGAACACGCAGGCGAAATTGCTGCAGGGACTCGCCGCCGCTGGGCGCAAAGCCAGGATCACGCGCACGCCAGCGCATGGCCTGATCCGGCAGTGATGCTTCCACTTCTGCAAGTGTCTGGCCCTGAAACGCGCCGAAATGCCGCTCCCGCAGGCCCGCATCCGATTGCACCGGAAGGCTCATCTCGCGGCTGATCGCTTGCGCCGTGTCAAAGGCGCGGACCAAATCGCTCGCATAAATCGTGGTGATCGGCTCATCCGCCAGCGCCTGGGCGAGACGGTCTGCCTGCCAGCGCCCGGTGTCGTTCAGCGCGATGTCAAGGTGCCCCTGCATGCGGGCATTCACATTCCATTCGGTCTCGCCATGACGAAGGGCGAGGATGCGAGTCGGTTCAATCAAAGTGGGGGTCTCTGAGTTTCAAACTACAAGGGGCTGGAGGGGCAAACATTTTCCGACGGGCCGCCCCTAGGAAAATGAGCCCCCGTGGGGGGCAGCGCAGTACGCGAAGCGACAAGCGTGGGGGCAACAATTTTCCGACGGGCCGCCCCTAGGAAAATGAGCCCCCGCGGGGGGCAGCGCAGTACGCGAAGCGACAAGCGTGGGGGCCATATTTATCGAGGGATCTCAATGCTTACCCGGCGCGGACCGGTAGGAGGCACAGGAAACCCTTGCAGAGCGGCGTCAAACATGGCCGACATCACGGGCCGGCTGTCGTGCCAAGGGTCGTCGCTGATTGCACGGGTTTCGTACACCACCGCATTGCCGCGTAGCTCGCGCATGACGATGCTGATCTCGCGCCTGTAAATGGGAGGATCCATTCCGCCAAGTGGGAAGCCCAGACCAAAACCGATCGAACCGCCACCCGAGCCGCCGCCAATAAAGATACTCGGGCCGCCAAAGGGACCACCGAAACCGCCCGAACCGGGCCGGGCGATGGGTAGTGTGCTGGCACCGATTTGCACACTGAATGCTGCTGCCTGTGGATTGAACTGCAGGCCCACTTTGGCCAGCGCTGTCTGCGCTACAGCCTCCAGTTGGGCCTGCTGCGGATCGGCTTGCTGCTGTGACGGAAGTCTCTCAAAACGATAAGTGCCACCCGGAGCTGGCGGCGCAGGTGCCCAGCGGGAAAAGCTGGTGATGTCGCTGTGCACCATGCGAGTCGTTCCACAGCCGCTGACCAGCGCCGCCATTGACGCCGCAAAAATGAAAGTCAAAAAAATTCTTTTCATACAACTCCAGAAAGTTTGGGCTGGAAACTATTTCAGTTCCAACACGGCCAGGGCCGGACGCTTCGGCTCAAAAAACTCCTCCGCATCAAAAGCCTTGTCTCCCTCGGGGTTTGGCATACCGGTGCTGCGTATGCCCTTGAAGTCATGTTGCTTGCCGTCCATCAGGTGCGAAGGCACGACGTTTTGCAGCGACGTGAACATGTTTTCCAGACGCCCCGGGAATTTTTTGTCCCACTCACGCAGCATGTTGCCAACCTGCACACGCTGCAAATTTTGCTGGCTGCCGCACAACGTGCAGGGGATGATGGGAAAGTCGCGCACCTGCGCCCAGCGGATCAGGTCTTTCTCGGGTACATAGGCCATGGGGCGAATCACCACGTGGCTACCGCTGTCGCTGACCAGCTTGGGCGGCATGCCTTTGAGTCGCGAGGCAAAAAACATGTTCAGAAAAAAGGTCTGCAGCATGTCGTCGCGGTGGTGTCCCAGGGCGATTTTGGTGGCGCCGAGTTCGCCAGCCACGCGGTACAAAATCCCGCGGCGCAGGCGAGAGCACAGCGAGCACATGGTTTTGCCCTCGGGGATCACGCGCTTGACGATGCTGTAGGTGTCTTGCGTCTCGATGTGATACGGAACACCCAGTTTTTCCAGGTATTGCGGCAGGATGTGGTCGGGAAAACCGGGCTGTTTCTGGTCCAGGTTGACGGCAATCAGCTCAAAACGGATGGGGGCTCTAGCCTGCAGCTTGAGCAAAATGTCCAGCATGGCGTAGCTGTCCTTGCCGCCGGACACACAGACCATGACCTTGTCACCTTCCTCGATCATGTTGAAGTCGACAATGGCGCGGCCCACCTCGCGGCACAGGCGTTTCTCAAGCTTGTGTTCTTCGCGCTCTATCTTCAGGCCCGGCTTTGCGGTGGCTGTGCCGGTCACAGGGGACAGGTCGCCCAATGCTTCGTTCGTTGCTTCGTTCAATACGGCGCTCATATCGTTTTCCATTCCATTTACCACTGTCCGGTCTCGACCCGAATCGCTACTTCGCAGTCGTCAAAAATTTCTAGCTTTGCAATTTTCACGCGCACCCCCAACACACCGGGCAGCGTCATCAACCGGTGCGCCAGCTTGCCAATCAGGGTCTCCAGCAAATTGACATGCTCCGCGGTGCATTCATTGATGATGATCTGCCGCACCTTGCGGTAGTCCAGCACATGGTGAATGTCGTCGTCACTGGGCAGCAGCGGCTGCGTACCCAGATTCAGTTCGGCGTCTACCTGGATCGGCTGCGGCGCAGTTTTTTCCTGATCAAGAATGCCCAGACTGGCGTCAAAACGCAAACCATGGAGCGTCAGGATCTGGGTCCCCCGTGTATTAAACATATTGGATAGCGTGTGTTTGGGGTGTAGGAAAAGCGCTCACATGAGTGAGAAATCGCGCTCGAATTTCATCAGGTGCTGTCCGCCGTCGACCAGCAGCGTGGTGCCGGTGATGGATGGGTTTTCAAGTGCAAATTTCACGGTGGCTGCTACATCGGCGGGGCTGGACGACCGGCCCAGCGGTGAGAGCTTGTGCAGGGCCGCAAATTTTTCCTCGCTCAGCAAATGGCTGGTCAGCGTGAGGCCAGGCGCCACGCCTACCACGCGTACTTGCGGGGCCAGCGCCATAGCCAGCATGGTGTTGGCCGCTTCCAGTGCTGCCTTGGAAAGGGTGTAGCTGAAAAAGTCCGGGTTCTGGTTCCAGAGCTTTTGGTCCAGCAGGTTCACCACCGCGCCTGTGGCGCCGCGTGATGCAACATGGGTGTGCAGGGCTTGGGCGAGCAGGATGGCGGCACCGGTATTGCCGCGCATGTGTTTTTCCAGCGCTGCGAAGCTGAAACTGGCTGCGTTGTCGTGCTCGAAAGTGGAGGCGTTATTGACCACCGCGTCTATCTGGCCGAAATGGCCAACCACTAGCGGCAGCAGTCCCCGCACGGCGGTTTCATCCTCCAGATCGCAACAAAAAAGCTCTGCAGCACCTGCCAGGTTAGCGCAATCAGCTGCTGTTTGAACAGCGTCATCGATTGAGCTTCGGTAGTGAACAGCCACCCGCCAGCCGCTTGCGGCCAGCGCAAGGGCGATCTCGCGGCCCAGCCGCTTGGCGGCGCCGGTGACGAGAACGACTGGAGCGGAAGACGCTGGTTTCATGAAATGGGTGCTTAGGGGGGCGGAGGCGGGGCAATCGCCGACAATTCGGGGGTGACTCCCCCGACCATGACGACACCCTCTAGTTTAACGAGCCCCCTGTCCAGCCGCATCCGCGAGGCCATTGACGCTGCGGGTGGGTGGATGAGCTTTGATCAGTTCATGGCGATGGCGCTGTACACCCCGGGTTTGGGCTACTACGCCCACGACTCGCGCAAATTCGGTCTCATGCCCGCCACCGGCAGCGATTTTGTGACCGCCCCGGAGCTGTCGCCGCGTTTTGGACAGGCGCTGGCGCGGCAGGTGGCGCAGGCGCTGCAGGCCACTGCCACGGCAGAGCTATGGGAGTTCGGCGCGGGCTCGGGCGCGCTGGCGCTGCAGATGCTGGACGCATTGGGTGAGCAGATTGAGCGTTACACCATTGTGGATTTGTCAGGCAGCCTGCAAGCTCGTCAGCGCGAGCGCCTGGCTGCCTACGCTGGCAAAGTCCGTTGGGTGAGCGAACTGCCCGCGCAGATGTCCGGTGTGGTGGTCGGTAACGAGGTGCTCGACGCCATGCCGGTGCAACTGCTGGCGCGCGTGGACGGCGCGTGGTTCGAGCGTGGCGTTGCCGTAAGAGATGACGTTTTTGCGTATGCGAATCGCCCCACCAGCTTGCGCCCCCCGCTGGAGGTGGCCGGCAGCCACGACTACCTGACCGAACTTCATCTCCAAGCCGAGGCCTTTGTGCGAACTCTGGCCGACAGATTGCAGGCCGGCGCGGTCTTTTTGCTGGACTACGGTTTTCCAGAGCACGAGTACTACCATCCGCAGCGCAGCATGGGCACGGTGATGTGCCACCGCGGTCATTTGGCGGACCCCGATGCGCTGCAGGATGTGGGCGAAAAAGACATCACTGCTCACGTCAACTTCACCGGCATTGCGCTGGCGGGGCAGGAGGTGGGTTTGCAGGTGCTGGGTTACACCAGCCAGGCCAGGTTTCTGCTGAACTGCGGGCTGCTGGAAGGAATGGAGGACGCGCCCCTGTCAGAGCGTGTCATGGTGCAAAAACTTGTCAATGAGCATGAGATGGGGGAGTTGTTCAAGGTCATTGGTTTTGTTGTGAACTCTGAAAAGCAGCGCTGGACCGGCTGGCAGGCGATGGGTTTTGAGCAGGGGGATCGGGCGCATACGCTTTGACGGCTCTTTAGTTGGCGGTCGCAGGGATGCCCTTTGAAGATCTAAACTAGCCAGATGATCCGCTGGATGCTGGTAATTTTTCTTGCGCTGATATTGATCAGCTGGTTCACGCCGCTGCTGCAAAAGCTGGGCTTTGGAAAAATGCCGGGCGATTTCCGCTTCAAATTGTTTGGCCGGGAGTGGTTCATTCCGTTGACCACCACGATTGTCTTGAGCCTGGTGGCCAGCCTGATCAGCAAACTGATTTGATGGGGTGCACCATGATGTCGCGCTATCGACCAGCAACATTTACTAGGGAATCAGCGTCCACTCATGGCTGCATTTGCGGCATTTCACCAGCAGTTGGTCGTTGCGCCGGTCCTCTTCAACCACAGTCAGCCGGCCGTACTCGGTGCATTGCGGGCAGTTGGCCTGGTCGGCCACGGTTTCGGCGTGCGACAACAGGTACAGGTAGCGACGCAGCGACCACAGGGCAAGAGCACCGCTCACAACAAAAAGGCCGGCATTGAGGAACTTCTGGCTCAATGTAGAGCCTTGAAACAACTCCATGATGGCCATCAGGGCAATGGTGCTCAGCAGCGCCAACAACATGTGCGCATGGCTGGACAGTAGCTCGCGCTCGTACCACTTGCGAAATCCGATGGTGCGAATGCCATCGCCGAGCGAGCGGTTGAGGTAGTTGCGTGGAGTCATGGCCGTTCAGTAGGAATGGCCCATCGTTACACAGTTGCGGGATTCGTGCCAGCGCCCCAAAAGCCGACCCCAAAGGTCGACCTTTAGCGGACCCTACTGATGTTTCGAAATTCATGACCCCCTACCGTTCGCCCTGGGCCTGTCGAAGCCCTTCGACAAGCTCAAGGCGAACGGCAGCAAGTTGTCAGTCATGATTGATGGAAGTCTCAATTTCAATAAGTGGAGGCCTTGCCTGAAAGCGTCTGCAGAAATCCCGCGCACCACCAGTGCACGTCTTGCTCGCGTATGCGGGCCAGTAACTGCTGATGCCGCCTCTGCCGCTCTGCCAGCGGCATCTGAAGCGCTTGCTGAATGCTTTCTGCCGTGCCAAAAATGTCATAGGGGTTGACCAGCAAGGCTTCCGCAAGCTGCTCGGCCGCGCCAGCAAAGCGCGACAGCACCAGCACGCCGGGATCTTCCGGGTCCTGCGCGGCAATAAATTCCTTGGCGACCAGGTTCATGCCATCGCGCAGTGGCGTGACCAGGGCCACGCTGGCGGCGCGGTACAGGCCGGGCAGGCGTTTGCGGGCGACGTTGCGGTGGATATAACGCACCGGCATCCAGTCCAGCTCGCCAAAATCACCGTTGATGGAACCGCACAAACTCTCAAGCTCCTGACGCAGGCCAGAGTAGGTGTCCAGCGCTTCGCGGCTCGGTGAAGCGATCTGTATGAGGGTGGCGCTGCCCAGGTTTTCAGGGTATTGCCGCAGCAACTGCCGGAAGGCGCGCAGGCGGTGCGGCAGGCCTTTGGAATAGTCCAGCCGCTCCACGCCCAGCAGCAGGCGCCGACGCGAGTACTCTCCTTTCATGCTGTCAAACATGTCCCGGGCGTCTTTGCCGTCGGCCAGTGCAACGAATTCATCGACATCGATGCCGATGGGAAAAGCTTGAGCGTGCACGGTGCGTCCAAAAGCGCGGAACTGATGTTCGTCAAGCGCCTCGGCCCCGACCTCTTTACCTACATAGCGCGAGAAATGGTCAACATCGTTTTGCGTTTGAAAGCCGAGGACATCATAGGAAAAAAGGGAGCGGATCAGCCATTCGTGTTGCGGAATGGCCGCTAGAACCTGGGGCGGTGGCAGGGGAACATGCAGGAAAAAACCGATGCGGTTTTTGCAGCCCATGGCCCGCAGCTCAGCAGCCAGCGGGATCAGGTGGTAGTCGTGCACCCAGATGATGTCGTCAGGCTGCAGCAGAGGCATCAGCTTGCGTGCCATCAACTGGTTGACGCGCCTGTAGCCGCCTATGTAACCAGCGTCAAAGTCCGCCAGATCGAGCCGATAGTGAAACACCGGCCAGAGCACACCGTTGCTGTAGCCCAGGTAATAACTGTCGTGGTCTTCACGGCACAAGTCCACGGTGGCCAGTGTCACGTTACCTGCTTGCTGGGTATGAACCTCCCCTTCACCCGGAGCGCCGTCCTCCACGATGGTGCCGCTCCAGCCAAACCACAGCCCGCCGTTCAGCGAGAGCGCATCGCCAAGAGCGACGGCGAGTCCGCCAGCCGCGGTTTTGCGCGGGTCCGCCAGCCGGTTGGAAACAACCACAAGCCGACTCATCGAGTACCGCCCGACATGAAAAGTGAACTCGCCAGCAGGGGCCGCGGACCCGGCTTCGCCGGGCCGCAGGCGCCGCCCCCTGGAAGGGGGGAAGGGACTACACGCAGTGAGTCTCCGACGGGGGTGTGCCTTCTCTTCATACCTGGCTATCCCAAGGGGCAGATAAACGAACGGCGGCGTTGATGATGCCCACCATGGAATAGGTTTGCGGAAAATTGCCCCACATTTCGCCGGTCACCGGGTGGGTGTCTTCCGATAACAAACCCAGGTGGTTGCGCGCGGCCAGCATGGTCTCGAAAATTTCGCGCGCCTGGTCCTTGCGCCCAATACGCGCCAGCGCGTCAATACGCCAGAAAGTGCAAATATTGAAAGCGGTTTCGGGTTTGCCAAAGTCGTCGGGCGCTTCATAACGACGCATGTAGGGGCCGTCGCACAGGTGTTTTTCAAGCGCGTCCACGGTAGCTACAAAACGGGGATCTTTCGGGTCGATAAACCCAACCTCGATCATCAACAGCACGCTGGCGTCGAGGTCGCGGCCGCCAAAACTTTCGGCAAAGGCCTGGCGCTCTTCGCTCCAGGATTCGCGCAGGATGCGCTCGCGCATGACGTCGGCATGGCCCTGCCAGTAAGCGGCGCGCGCGGGTTGCTCAAGCGTTGTAGCGATCTTGCCCAGCCGGTCGCAGGCGGCCCAGCACATCAGTGCGGACGAGGTATGCACGCGGGCACGGGTGCGCAGCTCCCACATGCCAGCGTCAGGCTTGTCGTAGTTGCGCACGGCTTGCTCGCCCACGGCTTCCAGGCGCGAAAACTCGGCTTGTCCGGCTTGATGCAGCAGGCGCTTGTCATGAAAAGACTGGGCTGCACCCAGCACGACGTTGCCATACACATCGTGCTGAAAATGCTCTTGCGCCTGATTGCCCACACGCACCGGGCCCATGTTGCGATAGCCGCCCAAATGTTCGTAAATCGCTTCAGGCAAATCGCGCTCCAGCCCGATGCCGTAGAGCGGCTGTATGTGACCGCCGCCCGCTTGCACGACCACGTTGCTGAGCCATCTCAGGTAGTCCTCCATGGTGCCGACTTCAGACAGGCTGTTGAGGGCGCGCACGACAAAGAATGCGTCTCGCAGCCAGCAGTAGCGGTAGTCCCAGTTGCGCTGGCTGCCCGGCGCCTCGGGGATGCTGGTGGTCATGGCCGCCACGATGGCGCCGGTGTCTTCAAACAGCGAGAGCTTGAGGGTGATGGCCGCACGTATCACCGCCTGCTGCCACTCCAGCGGAATGTGCAGGCGCTGGCTCCATTTGCGCCAGTAGGTCAGGGTTTCTTCTTCAAACAGCCGCGCCGTATCGGAAATGCCATCGACCAACGATTCATCGGCGCCAAGTAAAAAGTTGTGCTCTCGCGTCAGCACAAAGGGCTGGCGCGAGAGCAGGTGTGAAATAGGGGCGTCGGTGTTCAGGCGCAGGGTCAGTGCATCGCCTACGTAACGCAGGTGGTTGCTGCCCTGTGTGATCACCGGTTTGCTACGGCCCCAGTCATAACGCACGTCCAGCGACACGCGGATGCGTGGCGCACCCTGGATGGGCCGCACCCGGCGCACCAGTGTCGTGGGCCTAAAGAAACGCGAGCGCCGGAAAAAGCGCGGCGCAAAGTCGGTGATCTCTATGCCTTGACCAGAGGCATCAAACAGCTGCGTGCGCAATACCGCGGTGTTGGGCTCGTACCACTGCTTTGAATGGGAGAAGTTTTCGATCTCAATGGCGAAGGCGCTGCCGCTCTCGGTGGGGTCCAGCAAGGCGTTGAACACCGGGTCGCTGTCAAAACGCGGCAGGCAGCACCAGACGATACGGCCACGCGCATCTACCAGTGCGCTGAATGCGCAGTTGCCAATGACCCCCAGCGACAGGGATGGCGCGGCGGGGGGCGCGAAGCCAGTGGATGCTGCGGCTGTGCTCATGCCGAAATCCTTTCAGAACCGTTTGAGTTTGTTGCGCTCGACATATCTGCCGACTGCAACCACGCCATGAGTTGCTCGACGCTGTCGCAGCGGTATTGCGCCAGCGTGGGTCCGGCGCCCACTTTCACCGCGTAGCCGCCCATGCTTTGCACTTGTTCGAAGCCGGCTTCGTCGGTGACGTCGTCCCCCGCAAACAGCGGTGTGCGGCCAGCAAAAGGTGCTTCTGTCATAAACGCTGCAATGGCCGTGCCTTTGCTGATCCCTGCGGGCTTGATGTCGATCACGCATTTTCCTTGCATCAGATCCAGCCCGGTGCTGAGCGCTATCGCCTCTTGCATCTTCTGCAGGCACACACTCTCCATCTCGGGCGCGTTGCGGTAGTGCAGGCTGAGGGCGAGATTTTTTTGCTCCAACTTCAGGCCGGGGTGACGCGCCACAAGAGCTTGCGCTGCCTGGAGCGCTGCGTGCAGGCTCGCTACCGGAGCGCTGATCAATTGACCGTCGGCCTTGCGCCTGTGCGCGCCGTGCTCGCCGGCTGCGGGTAACTGCAGAGGGGATAAAAAATGGTCCAGATCCATGAGGCGCCGACCTGACACCAGGGCAAGTGCACCGTTGAGTTGGTGCGACAAGCTTGTCAATACATCTGCCAGGTGGGGTGGAACCAGCACCGCTTCAGGCTGCGAAGCCAACTCCACCAGCGTGCCGTCAAAGTCGAGAAAAAGGGCGGTGTGGGGGGTGATACGGGGGAGCATTTCTGAGTGCATGTCCATCGGAAGTGACCATAGCAGAGTCTTTGCGAACGGGTTGTAGGCCGGATTCGTTTTTGGCTCCTCCCCGTGTACAGAAGGCTCTTCCGTATCCGGCTGGTAACCCGACCTGGCGTCAGACGTTAGCATACAGAGCCTGTAGAAGTTGGGATAAAAGGAGCTTTACCCTGATGAAGACCACACACCGCACCGAGACTATTGAGCGCACCGAACGTCCCTGGGGCTGGTATGAAACCGTCTCTGAAGTTGTGGGCAACAAGATCAAGCGTATCGGTGTGCATCCGGGTCAACAGTTGAGCCTGCAGAAGCATCACCAGCGCTCGGAACACTGGGTGGTCGTGCAGGGCACTGCCCGCATCACGCTGGACGACCGGGAGTTTGATCTGCAACCAGGGCAGGCCTGTGATATCGCCATCGGGCAAGTGCATCGGCTTGCCAACCACACCAGCGAAGCTGTTGAAATTGTGGAAGTGCAGTTTGGCAGCTACCTGGGCGAGGACGACATCGTTCGCCTGCACGATGACTACGGTCGCGTCTGAATTCACTGCAGAGTTGCCAACCATGACCCATAGCATTGTTTCAAGCCCAGGCTCCGGTTCCAGTTTCCGCATGCCTGAAGGTAGTGCGCCCGTCGCATGCGTGGATGTCGGCGGAACCAAGGTCGCCGTCAGCATGGCCGACCATCGCGGGATCAGCGGCCGTGTGACCGAGCCGACGGCAACGCAAGGTGAGAGCGACGCCCTGGGCCGGCAGGTGCTGCGCATGATTGCGGAAAGCTGCCGTCTGGCGGGCGTGCAGCAGGATGCGGTGTCAATGGTTGGCGTTGCTTCATGCGGCCCCTTTGTGTTGAACCACGGAATGGTGGAGTTGGCCGCACCGAATATTTGCGGCGGTCTGGCCGGCAAGGCCCGCGGCTTGCCCAACGACTGGACCAGCGCGATTCTGGAGGCGCCGCTGCGCGAAGTGTTCAGCCAGGTCAGGGTCGAGAACGACGGTATTGCCGGGCTTGAGGCCGAGCGGCGCTGGGGTGCGCTGCAGGGCATGGACGCTTGCGCCTATGTCACCTGGAGCACGGGCATTGGTATGGGTTTGTGTGTGGACGGCCATGTGCTGCGCGGCAAAAACGGCAACGCCGGGCACGCCGGCCACATGTTTGTCAGCGACAACAACGACGCCCTGTGCGGCTGCGGCAACGTGGGGGACGTGGAAGGGCTGGTCGCTGGCAATGCCATAGGGCGCCGCTTTTCGGCTCAGGGGTATCCGGATTCCGCCACTCTTTTGATGGCTGCCAAAGCTGGTGAATCAAGGGCAAAGTCCATTGTTGATGACCTCTGCAGGGACATGGGGCGGGCGCTGTACAACCTGATCGTCACGCTGGATCTGCAGCGTATCAGTCTGGGCGGAAGCGTTTTCTGGCACCACCGCGACTATCTGCTGCCGCGCCTGCAGTCGCACATCACCGGCAAGCTGGCCTCGTTGACCGGCGGCTGCACCCTGGTCCCCGCGGGGCTGGAGGACAAGGTAGGGGACTACGGAGCGCTGGCACTGGTGGCCTGAGGTCGGAGACTTCGGGTAAGTCCTATGGTCGATTATGAAAGATTAATGAAAAATTAATTAATTCGACAAGCGCCGTGTTTGCCGGATTCACTTTCATGCCCAAGGCTGTGCTGCGAAGGGCGCCAACAAGGAGACCCCATGTTCAAAGTTTCGAGTCTGACCGCTGCTGTATTCATTGCCACTGCCAGCCTTTCGGCCCAGGCCGGTGAGGTGGAAGTCCTGCATTACTGGACCTCCGGAGGCGAGGCCAAGTCCGTCGCCGAACTGAAAAAAATCATGCAGGCCAAAGGCCATGTCTGGAAAGACTTTGCCGTGGCTGGCGGCGGTGGTGACAATGCAGCAACCGTGCTCAAGAGCCGCGTGGTCTCAGGCAACCCGCCCGCCGCTGCCCAGATCAAGGGCCCGGCCATCCAGGAGTGGGCGGGTGAGGGCGTTCTGGCCAATCTGGACGCCGTGGCCAAGGCCGAAAAGTGGGACTCTTTGCTGCCCAAAGTGGTGGCTGATGTCATGAAGTACAAAGGCAACTACGTGGCCGCACCGGTCAACGTGCACCGCGTGAACTGGGTCTGGGCCAACCCGGAAGTGCTGAAAAAAGCCGGCGTGGCCGGCATGCCCAAGACCTACGACGAGTTTTTTGCTGCCGCTGACAAAATCAAGGCTGCGGGACTGATCGCCGTGGCCCATGGTGGCCAGAACTGGCAGGACTTCACCACTTTTGAGTCGGTGGTTTTGGGTGTGGGTGGCGCGAAGTTTTACAACGATGCGCTGGTCAAGCTCGACCCCAAGTCCCTGAACAGCGACACCATGAAAAAGTCGCTGGAGACCTTCCGCCGAATCA
Organism: Polaromonas sp.; assembly: GCA_046598365.1. Classification (GTDB taxonomy): domain Bacteria; phylum Pseudomonadota; class Gammaproteobacteria; order Burkholderiales; family Burkholderiaceae_C; genus Polaromonas. The sequence continues at coordinate 20,401 of JBKJIV010000038.1, forward strand.
AGGGTTACACCGATGCAGCTTCTTCGGGGCGCGACTGGAACCTGACCACTGCCATGGTCATGCAGGGCAAGGCAGGCTTTCAATTCATGGGTGACTGGGCCAAGGGTGAGTTTCTCGCCGCCGGCAAGGTTCCGGGCAAAGACTTCCTCTGCGCGGCTGCCCCTGGCACCGCCAATGCCTACACCTTTAACGTTGATTCTTTCGCCATGTTCAAGCTCAAGGCCGCGGATGCACAAAAGGCTCAGGGTGACCTGGCCGCCAGCATCATGGGCACCGAGTTTCAGGAAGTTTTTAATCTGAACAAGGGCTCCATCCCGGTGCGTCTGAACATGAAGATGGACAAGTTTGACGATTGCGCCAAGACTTCCAGCAAGGACTTTGTGGACACTGCCAAAACCGGTGGCCTGCTGCCCTCTGTCGCTCACGGCATGGCCATCAGCCCTGCGGCTGAAGGTGCGATCAAGGATGTGGTCAGCCAGTTCTGGAACGACGACAAGATCACTGTGGCCGACGCCATGAAGAAGATCACGTCCGCAGCAGCGGTCAAGTAAGCGGATCTTCACTCACCGCTCCCACCTGCCTTTACCTCAGGTGGGAGCTGTTTTAGCCCGGAAATCGTTCCCATGAAACCGACCTTTGAGGCAGTCCTGCCCAAGCTGGTGATCGCACCTGCCTTTGTGCTGGGCTTTGCCTTTATCTACGGGCTGATGATCTGGAACGGTGTGTTGTCCCTGACAGCCTCACGCATGCTGCCCAACTACGACGAGTTCGTGGGTCTGGCCCAGTACGCCAAGCTGTGGGAGATGGACCGCTGGTGGCTGGCACTTAAAAATCTTGGCATCTTCAGCGTGTTGTACGTCGGCGGTGCCATGTTGATTGGTATGGCGCTGGCGATTGTGCTGGACCAGAAGGTGCGCGCGGAAGGCGTGCTGCGCACCATTTATTTGTACCCCATGGCCTTGTCGTTCATCGTCACCGGCACGGCCTGGCGCTGGATGCTCAACCCCAGTCTGGGACTTGAAAAGCTGATGCACGACATTGGCTGGAGCAGCTTCAAATTTGACTGGCTGGTGCAAAGCGAAACCGCCATTTACTGCGTGGTGATTGCCGGCATCTGGCAATCGGCCGGGTTTGCCATGGCCTTGTTTCTGGCTGGCCTGCGCGGTATAGACGACAGCATCATCAAGGCCGCGCAGATTGACGGTGCCAGTCTGCCCCGGATCTACTGGCGCATTATTTTGCCAATGCTGCGGCCCGTGGTTTTTTCAACCGTCATGGTTTTGTCGCATCTGTCGATCAAAAGTTTTGACCTGGTGATGGCTTTGACCGGTGGTGGTCCTGGCTACGCTACCGACGTGCCTGCAACCTTTATGTACGTGATGAGTTTCACGCGCGGACAAATCGGGCTGGGTGCCGCAAGCGCCACCATGATGCTGGCCACCGTGGCAGCCATTGTGGTCCCCTATCTTTACAGCGAACTGCGGAGCAAACCTCATGATCGCTAAAAGTTTTTCGCGCGTTTTGCTCTACACCGTGCTGCTGCTGGCAGCGCTGTTTTTTCTGGCGCCGCTGTATGTGATGCTGGCGACTTCCTTCAAGGATGCAGAAGAGATCCGTAGCGGTAATTTGCTCAGCCTGCCGGGAAGCCTGAACTTGGAGGCCTGGGGACTGGCCTGGTCTACCGCCTGCACCGGTACTGATTGCCGTGGCTTGAAGCCATTCTTCTGGAACTCGATAGTGATGGTGTTTCCGGCGGTGTTGTTGTCCACGTTGTGGGGTGCGATCAATGGGTATGTGCTCAGCATGTGGAAGTTTCGCGGAAGCGAGCTGCTGTTTGGCTTCATGCTGTTCGGTGTGTTCATGCCTTTTCAGGTGGTGCTGTTGCCCATGAGCCAGGTGCTGGGCTGGCTGGGTATCTCCAGCTCGGTGGGCGGCCTGATTTTTGTGCATTGCCTGGCTGGTCTTGCCGGTACCACGCTGTTCTTTCGCAACTATTACGCAGCCATTCCCAAAGAGCTGGTGAGTGCTGCGCGCATTGATGGTGCTGGTTTCTGGCTGATATTTCTTCGCATCATCGTGCCACTGTCGACGCCGATTTTGATGGTGACGTTGATCTGGCAATTCACCAATATCTGGAATGACTTCCTGTTTGGCGTGGCTTTCAGCGGTGCCGACAGCAAACCGGTGACCGTGGGCCTGAACAACATGGTCAACACCAGTAGCAGCGTGAAAAATTACAACGTCGATATGGCGGCGGCCATGATCGCCGGTTTGCCCACCATCCTGATTTATGTGCTGGCGGGTCAATATTTTGTAAAAGGACTCACGGCGGGCGCCGTGAAAGGATAAGCACCATGGCTTCAGCATTGCACATCTCCGGCATCCGCAAAACCTTTGGCAAGGGCGACAAAATGGTCGAGGTGCTCAAGCGCATCGACATCGACGTCGCTCCCGGTGAATTCCTGATCCTGGTCGGGCCGTCGGGTTGTGGCAAGTCCACGCTGCTCAACATCATTGCCGGGCTGGATGAGCCGACCGAAGGCGAAATTCGCATTGCCGACCGCAACGTGGTGGGTGTGCCACCTGCAGCGCGCGACATTGCCATGGTGTTTCAAAGTTATGCGCTCTACCCCACCATGAGCGTGGCCGAGAACATCGGTTTTGCGCTGGAAATGCGCAAGGTACCCAAGGCTGACCGCGACAAGCGCATTGGCGAAGTGGCCGCCATGCTGCAGATCACCCATCTGCTGGACAGGCGTCCTGCGCAGTTATCTGGCGGTCAGCGTCAACGTGTGGCCATGGGCCGTGCGCTGGCGCGCAAGCCACAGCTGTTCCTGTTTGACGAGCCGCTCTCCAATCTGGACGCCAAGCTTCGTGTCGAGATGCGTGCCGAGATCAAGCGCCTGCATCAACTCAGCGGCATCACCAGCGTCTATGTGACGCACGACCAGATTGAGGCCATGACCCTGGGCAGCCGTATCGCTGTCATGAAAGACGGTCTCGTGCAGCAGCTGGGCACCCCTGACGACATCTACAGCCGTCCGGCCAACACCTATGTGGCCTCCTTCATCGGGTCGCCGACCATGAATTTAATAGCGGGAAAAGCTCGTATTGAAGGGGCAGAAAACTCATTCGATATACAAGGCGCGAGCCTGCCCCTGCAATGCCCGAGCCGCGCTGACGCTGTGCTGGGCATGCGGCCCGAGCACATCACCCTGACCAGTGATGCACCGTGGCGCGGCGAAGTAAGTGTGGTGGAGCCAACCGGCGCCGACACCTATGTGGTGGTCAAAACCGGATTTGGCGACATCACGGTACGGACCTCACCGCAGATTCAGGCCAGGCCAGGCGACGCGGTCGGACTGCACTTGAACGCTGAACATGCCAACTGGTTTGATGCGACCAGCGGCGCACGCCTGTAGCTACCTGGTCACGCACTCAGGGGCAATGCCAGCCGCACCAGCAGGCCTGTAGGCAGCACGGCGTGCGCACTGGCCGTACCACCATGGCGGTTGGCAATTTCGGCCACGATGGCCAGGCCCAAGCCGCAGCCGCCGGGCAATTCACTGGCGCGCCAGAAACGCTCAAACACATGGCCCCTGTCGCTTTCAGACAAGCCGGGTCCGTCATCCTCCACCTCCAGCAAGCCCTGT
>JBKJIV010000041.1:0-12591 GCA_046598365.1 Polaromonas sp.
ACCGCATGGCCCTGCATGCGCTGAAACCTCACCCAGATGTCGGCCTGGATGTACTCCATGATGTGGCCGATGTGGAAGTTGCCATTGGCGTAGGGCAGGGCGGTGGTGACGAAAAGACGGCGCTGGGACATGGTGAAACTTTGGTGGTAACCCGTGATTTTAAGTCTGTTGCGAGTGGCAAGCCCCTACCGCTGCCTTGGAGGCGGCTACGGCGTTAGACTTTGGGCAACCGCTGCAGTCGGCCCGCACATACAGATTCAATCGGAGATATTCCCAGATGGCTTTAGAACAACAGGCAATCCTCACTGCCTTGCAGGGGGTGCTTGACCCCAACACCGGTAAAGATTTCGTCAGTACCAAGGCGCTCAAGAACCTGCAGGTCACCGATAGCGATGTGTCCTTTGAGGTGGAGCTCGGTTACCCGGCCAAAAGCCAGCTCGCCGGTATCCGCAAGTCCCTGATTGCCGCTACCAAGGCGGTGCCCGGCGTGGGCAATGTCTCGGTCAACGTGAGTTTCAAGATAGCCAGCCACAGCGTGCAGCGCGGCGTGCAACTGCTGCCTAACGTCAAAAACATCGTGGCCGTGGCCTCCGGCAAGGGCGGCGTCGGTAAAAGCACCACCGCTGTCAATCTGGCGTTGGCCCTGGCTGCGGAAGGCGCCAGCGTTGGCCTGCTTGACGCCGACATCTACGGCCCCAGCCAGCCCATGATGATGGGCATTGAAGGCCGGCCCGAAAGCGTGGACGGCAAGAACATGGAGCCCATGGAAAACTACGGCATCCAGGTGATGTCCATCGGTTTTCTGGTGGCCCAGGACGAAGCCATGATCTGGCGCGGGCCCATGGCCACACAGGCGCTGGAGCAACTGCTGCGTCAAACCAACTGGAAAGAGCTGGACTATCTCATCGTCGACATGCCGCCAGGTACCGGCGACATTCAGCTTACCCTGAGCCAGCGCGTGCCCATGACCGGCGCGGTGATTGTCACCACGCCGCAGGACATTGCGCTGCTGGACGCCAAAAAGGGCATCAAGATGTTTGAAAAAGTCGGCGTGCCAATTTTGGGCATCGTCGAAAACATGGCGGTGCATATTTGCAGCCAGTGCGGCCATACCGAACACATCTTTGGCGAGGACGGGGGCAAAAAGATGGCCGCTGATTACAAGATGGACTACCTGGGCGCGTTGCCGCTGGACATGCAGATACGCCTGCAGGCCGACAGCGGTCGCCCCACCGTGGTGGCCGACCCGGATGGTGAAGTTGCTGGCATCTACAAGGCTGTGGCGCGTCAGGTTGCAATCACCATTGCAGCCAAGGCCAAGGACTTTTCCGCCAAATTCCCGACTATCAAGATTTCCAAAGACACCTGAGCCCGGCGGTATTCAGCAATTTCATTTGACGCGGGCCAGAACAGGCGCGACAGTTCAGTCATGCAATCCTTGCCGATGAACCCCATCGCCGCCGTTGCCACGGTGGACCAGTTGCGTCAGGAGATTCGGCGTCAGAGCAAACTAAAAGGGCGTCAGCCCGACGAGGGGGCACTCAGTGAAGTGCGCGCCCTGATCGGTTTGCCGCCAGAAGGCGGTCACCGGCGCGATCTTCTGATTGAGTACCTGCACAAACTCAACGACACCTTCCGTTGCCTACACGCCCACCACCTGGTCGCCTTGGCCAGTGAAATGAACGTCCCGATGGCCGAGGTGTATGAGGTTGCGACGTTTTATCACCACTTTGATGTCCGCAAGGAAGAAGATGGCGCCCCACCCGTCCTGACCGTACGGGTGTGCGATGGCCTGAGTTGCGAGATGGCCGGCGCGCAAGCTCTGCTGCGAGGCTTGCCCGATCTGCTTGCCGCGGACGTGCGCGTCATTCCTGCCCCCTGCATAGGTCGTTGTGAGCAGGCACCGGCCGTGTTGGTGGGGCAATTGGCAGTTCCGAGTGCGACGCTGGAGGCGGTTGAGAATGCCTGCCTGACAGGGGGCTTGGAAAAAAATGGTCAGATCTCCCAAGAAGGACGGGTAAAGCTTGCTATTAATACGGTAGCGTATGAGGCTTACCGCGCCAGCGGCGGATATGGCCTTGCAGCGGCCGTTGTCAACGGTGAGGAAGATGCCGAGCAGGTTATCAAGGCTATGGAAGATTCCGGCCTGCGCGGACTGGGCGGCGCTGGTTTTCCGGCTGGGCGCAAGTGGCGCATCGTGCGGGCGCAACCCGGACCACGCTTCATGGTGGTCAACATCGACGAGGGCGAGCCCGGCACTTTCAAGGACCGCACTTACCTCGAGGCGGACCCGCACCGCTTTCTGGAAGGCATGCTGATTGCGGCGCAGGTGGCGGGTACTGAAGCCGTTTACATCTACCTGCGTGACGAGTATCACGATTGCCGCGTCATGCTGGAGGCCGAGCTGGCCAAGCTCATGGCCGATCCGCCGTGCCCCCTGCCGGTGATCGAATTACGTCGCGGTGCGGGTGCCTACATTTGCGGCGAAGAGTCGGCCATGATTGAAAGCATTGAAGGCAAACGCGGTGAGCCGCGCATGCGCCCGCCCTATATTGCCGAGGTCGGCCTGTTTGGCCGGCCTACGCTGGCCCACAACCTCGAAACCTTGTACTGGGTGCGTGACATTGTGGAGAAAGGCCCACTGTGGTTTGCCGGCTTTGGGCGCAACGGTCGCCAGGGCCTGCGCAGCTTCAGCGTCAGCGGGCGAGTGAAGCAACCAGGCGTCAAGCTCGCGCCGGCTGGCATCACGGTGCAGGAGCTGATTGACGAATATTGTGGAGGTATGGCGGAGGGACATACGCTCTACGCCTATTTGCCGGGCGGCGCATCCGGCGGCATTTTGCCGGCCAGCCTGAGTAATCTCCCGCTGGACTTTGACACCCTGCAGCCTTACGACTGCTTCATCGGTTCTGCGGCTGTGATCGTGCTTGGGCACACCGACCGGGCGCGCGATGCGGCGCTCAACATGATGCGGTTTTTTGAGCACGAGAGTTGCGGCCAGTGCACCCCTTGTCGCGTTGGTACAGCCAAGGCCGCGCAGCTGATGCAGGCGGAGCGCTGGGACACGGCAACACTGGATGACCTGAACCAGGCCATGGCCGACGCATCCATTTGCGGGCTGGGTCAGGCTGCGCCAAATCCGGTCCGCAGCATCGTCAAACACTTTCCTCATGAAATCGCCTGACCTTCCTTTGGTGAACTTCACGCTGGATGGCCGCGTTGTGCAGGCCGTGGAAGGCGAAACCATTTTGCAAGCCGCGCAACGCGCAGGCGTCGAGATCCCCCGCCTGTGCTACCAGGAGGGAATGCGGGCAGACGGCAACTGCCGGGCCTGTGTAGTGGAGGTCAAGGGTGAGCGCACGCTGGCCCCAAGTTGTTGCCGCGCGGTCACACCCGGCATGGAGGTGCAGGCCCAAAGTGAGCGCGCCCTCAAAAGCCAGAAGATGGTCCTCGAAATGCTGATGTCCGACATGCCGGATGTGGGCTACAAATGGACCGACGGTGAGCGGGGCATGGATTGCGGCTCTGAGGCCGCAATGACAGTGCCTTGTCATCCCGGACTTGATCCGGGATCCATGGTGGTGGGCCAGCATGGTGAGTTGAGCGAATGGGCGACGCGCATGGACGTGACCGTTCGCCCCGAATTAAAAGCTTTGCGACGTGAACAGCCTGCGCCCGACCTGTCTCACCCGGCCATTGCGGTCAATCTGGACGCCTGCATCCAGTGCAATCGCTGCGTGCGCGCCTGCCGTGAAGAGCAGGTCAACGACGTGATCGGCTACGCCCGGCGCGGCTCGCACAGTGAAATCGTTTTTGACCTGGGCGATCCCATGGGCGCCAGCAGTTGCGTGGCTTGTGGTGAATGTGTGCAGGCTTGCCCCACGGGCGCGCTCATGCCCAAGACCCAGGTGGGCTCGCAAATAGTCGATAAGAAGATCGATTCGGTCTGCCCTTTCTGCGGCGTCGGTTGCCTCATTACCTACAAGGTCAAAGACAACAGAATAGTCAGCGTCGATGGCCGGGACGGCCCGGCCAACCATTCGCGGCTGTGCGTGAAAGGTCGCTTCGGTTTTGACTACGCCCACAGCCCGCAGCGCCTGACGGTGCCGCTGATTCGCAAAGCGGGTGTCCCCAAAGATCCGCAGGCCTTGCAGCACCTCAACCGCGACACGGCCGACTGGTCGAAAGTTTTCCGCGAAGCGACGTGGGAAGAAGCGTTGGACTTGGGCGGCAACAAGCTGAAGGCCTTGCGCGAAACGCATGGCAAAAAATCTCTGGCTGGTTTTGGCTCAGCCAAAGGCAGCAACGAAGAAGCCTACCTGTTCCAGAAACTCGTGCGCACCGGTTTTGGCAGCAACAACGTGGACCACTGCACCCGCCTGTGCCATGCCTCCAGCGTGGCGGCTCTGCTGGAAGGCGTGGGCTCGGGGGCGGTCAGCAACCAGGTCAGTGATGTGGCGCATGCCGAGCTGATTTTTGTCATAGGCTCCAACCCGACATCGAATCATCCCGTGGCTGCCACCTGGATGAAAAATGCCGCCAAACGTGGCGCAAAAATTGTGCTGGCCGACCCCCGCATCACCGACATCGGAAAACATGCGTGGCGAACGCTGCAGTTCAAGGCCGATACGGACGTGGCCTTGCTCAATGCCTTGATCCACGCGGTGATCGACGAAGGTTTGGCGGACGAAGACTTTATCAACCGCCGCGTCAGCAACTACGAAGCGCTCAAGGAAAACGTCAAAGGCTACAGCCCTGAGGCGATGGCGCCGATTTGCGGCATACCGGCGCAGACCTTGCGTGAAGTCGCACGCGCATTTGCCACTGCCAAAGGCGCCATGATTCTTTGGGGCATGGGCATCAGCCAGCATGTGCACGGCACTGACAATGCGCGTTGCCTGATTGCGCTGAGCACCGTGACCGGCCAGATCGGAAAACCCGGCTCGGGCCTGCACCCCCTGCGCGGCCAGAACAATGTGCAAGGTGCTAGCGATGCGGGCCTGATCCCTATGATGTTTCCGAATTACCAGCGAGTCGACAACGCTGAAGCGCACAGCTGGTTCGAAAAGTTCTGGAACGTCAAGCTGGACAGCAAGCCTGGCTACACCGTGGTCGAAATCATGCACAAGGCGCTGGCGCCCGAGAGCGATCCGCACAAGGTACGCGGCATGTACATCATGGGCGAGAACCCCGCCATGAGCGACCCCGACCTGAATCACGCGCGCCACGCGCTGGCCAGTCTGGAGCACCTGGTGGTGCAGGACATTTTCATGACCGAAACCGCGTGGCTGGCAGACGTGGTGCTGCCCGCCACCGCCTGGCCCGAGAAAACAGGCACCGTCAGCAACACCGACCGTATGGTGCAACTGGGCAAGCAGGCGATCGACCCGCCTGGTCAGGCCAAGCCCGACTTGTGGATCATTCAGCAACTTGCAAGACACATGGGACTGGATTGGAACTATGGCGCCGACGCGCCGGGCCGCCCCAAGCAAGGCACGTCCCCCTCGGGGGGCAGCGCAGCACACGAAGTGGCAAGCGTGGGGGCGATGACTGCAGCCGTGTACGAAGAAATGCGCCAGGCCATGCACACCGCCATCGCGGGAATCACCTGGGAGCGGCTGGAGCGCGAGTCCAGCGTCACCTACCCTTGCTTGAACGCTGAGGATCCGGGTCAACCCACAGTTTTCGCGGAGAGCTTTCCCACGCCCGATGGCCGTGTGAAGCTGGTGCCGGCCGACATCATTCCCGCGGCTGAGCGGCCAGACGCTGATTTCCCATTTGTATTGATCACCGGCCGGCAATTGGAGCACTGGCACACCGGCAGCATGACCCGGCGAGCCAGGGTGCTCGACGCGCTGGAACCGATGGCGACGGCATCCCTGTGCGGTGGCGACCTGTTGGCGCTGAATGTGAAAGAGGGTGATGTGATCACGGTGCGTTCGCGTCGCGGTGAGGTCGTCATTCGCGCGCGTCGCGATGACGGCACGCCGCCAGGCGCGGTCTTCATCCCGTTCGCCTATTACGAAGCCGCAGCCAATCTGATGACAAACGCCGCTCTGGACCCCGTTGGAAAAATTCCAGAGTTCAAATATTGCGCCGTCGCCGTCCAGGCCGGGGGGCGGCTTGCGGAGGTGGCGGGTTATGGCACTGGAGCTTGCAGGGGCGCTTGACGGCTGTCAGGTGCGCGGCAGGTACCCGCCGTACACTGCGCCCATGTCCGACTTTGTGATGCAGTCCCCCGAGGCTGACGACAGCATTCGCCGTCCGTGTATTGCGGTTGCTGTCGTCATGCGCCGCGAGCGCATAGACAACGCGTGGCAACCGTGGCGCTGGTCACTGGCTGACATCGTGCCGCAGGAGTCAGGTTTTGGCCTGCAGCCACGCCTGCTGATCAAGGATGAGACCGAAGAACGGTGGTTGCACCCCGGTTTCAAAGTTGAGCTCTTCACCGACGACGCAGAAGGCTACTACCTCAACGTCACCACGCAGCAACCCTGTTTCTGGGTGGTCTGGCGCATGGAGGAAGAGGCCGCGATTGCCGGTGATCCGATCGCCGTGCCACAGACAGTCACCGTGAGTTACCACGACGCCGGACGCTGGCTGGACGCTCAGGAAACCGTGGAGCAGGTGGCCGCGCCGCACGACGTGGTGGCGTGGATGCAGGCTTTTGTCGATACCCACTACGTGTTAGAGGCCAAACGCCGGCAGCGACCGCAAAGCTTCAAACCGCTGACAGACCGCTTTGGCAATCCGGCGCGGGTGAGCACGGAGAAAAAAATCGGCGGAGGCGGCCGTGGCTGATGGTTTTCTGGGCCGTTGGTCCCAGCGCAAACGCTTGGTCGAGGCGGGTAAGGAGGTAGACGCCGAGCCGCAAACTTCTCCAGCGCTTCACACCGAGGCCCCCACGCATCCTTTGACGGGAAGTCCTGACGATCAGGTAACGGCTCCGCACCAACGGCCGGAAGACATACCGCCGCCATTGACCGTGCAGGATGCCCAGGCCCTTAACCCGCAATCCGATTTCAAGCCCTTCATGGCGGGAAACGTCGGGCCGGATGTGCGCAACGCCGCGCTGAAACAACTGTTTGCTGACCCGCACTTCAATGTCATGGACGGGCTGGATATCTACATTGACGACTATTCCAAGTCCGACCCGATCCCCGAGTCCATGCTGCGGCAGATGACCAGCGCGAAGTTCCTGAACCTGTTTCAAGACGATGAGGAAGAGGCCGAAAAGCAGAAACTCGCCGCTGGCGTTTCTTCTTCGCGGGAAAGTGCGAATAACCCCACGGCTGAAAGCGTGGCAAAGTCGGATCAAACTCCCCCTCCCGCCACGCCGGACACTGCCCATCCCGAACAGCCACGCCAACCCGAGTCATTGACCGACTCCGGCGCCAGCCAAGAACACCATGCCCACACTGATTTGCGACTGCAACCAGACCATGCCGCTCCAGCCCCAGTTACTGGGCACGGCACTTAATGAAAACCTGACATTGCATTCAACGCTGTGCCGGCGTGAAGCCGGGGCGTTTCAAAAGGCCATTCAGTCGGGCGACGATGTTGTTGTGGCCTGTACGCAGGAAAAGCGGCTGTTTGCGGAGGTCGGAGAACAAACAGCTGGTGCTACCTCAGTCATCAAGTTCGTCAATATTCGTGAGACCAGTGGCTGGAGCAAGGACGCTGCGGGCGCCATGCCCAAAATCGCGGCACTGTTGGCTGCGGCCCATTTGCCAGACGCTGAGCCAGTAGCCACCGTCACCTACAAAAGCACTGGCCGCCTGCTCATTGTTGGCGCGCTGGACCAGGCGGAGCAGGTCGCGGCGCTGCTGGCCGACACGCTGGACGTCACTATTTTTGCGCAGGGTGTTTCTGCCCAACCGCAGCCGGGTTTTCCGGCGCAGGAGCGCAGGTATCCGGTCGTCAGCGGCGGTGGTCTCAAGCTCAAAGGCTGGCTGGGCGCGTTTGAAGCCTCCTGGGAAAAGAGCAACCCGATTGACCTGGATCTGTGCACCCGTTGCAACGCCTGTCTTGCCGCGTGTCCGGAAGGCGCTATTGACCTCAGCTACCAGATCGACAGCAACAAGTGCACCTCACAGCGCGAATGCGTGGCCGTCTGCAAGGTCGCCGGAGCGATTGACTTTGACCGCGCGCCGCAGGGCCTGACCGAAGCGTTTGACCTCGTGCTGGATCTTGGCGCGCAGCCATTGATCACGCTGCATGCGCCGCCGCAAGGCTACTTCGCATTGAATGCGTCCAACGGCCTGGCATCGCCGGGGCTGCTGACCACAGTGGTCAAGTTGCGCGACATGGTGGGCGAATTTGAAAAGCCCAAATTTTTCAACTACAAACAAAAAATCTGCGCCCACAGCCGCAACGAAACGGTGGGCTGCAATGCCTGCGTAGACATCTGCTCGGCAGGCGCTGTGCGCAGCGAAAAAGAACGCCAGCAAATTGTGGTCAACCCCAACCTGTGCATCGGTTGCGGGGCTTGCACCACGGTTTGTCCGACGGGCGCGCTGACCTACGCTTACCCACGCGCCAGCGAGCAGGGCGTGCGGCTCAAGACATTGCTCAGCACCTATGCCAAGGCAGGGGGGCGCCATGCCGCGTTGTTGTTTCACAGTCAGACAAGCGGGCAGCAGGCCATTGAAATGCTGGGCCGCGCGGCCCGGCTGGACAAGTCTGTCAAGGGTGTGCCGGCCAATGTGATTGCGCAGCCCTTGTGGCACACCGCCAGCGTGGGGTTGGACCTGTGGCTCAGCGCCGTTGCATTTGGTGCGTCGCAGGTGGCGGTTTTGGTAACAGATGAGGAAGCGCCCGCCTACGTCGCCGGCCTGGCCGAGCAAATGGCGGTCGCGCAGGCCGTACTGCACGGGATGGGCTACACCGGCACGCACTTTCATCTGCTGCGTGTGGCGGGTGATCAGGCGGTTTCTGCTCTGGATGCCAGCTTGCAGCAACTTGCCCGCAACCAGACCGTTACCCCTTCAGCCGCAGCCCGCTTTGCTGTCGCCCAGGAAAAACGCAGCACGCTGGACATGGCGCTGGACCACCTGATGACGCAGGCACCTGCTCCTTTGCCGGAAGCGATCGCGCTGCCGGCCCGGGGTTCACCGTTTGGCAGCCTGTTGGTCAACAAGGACGCCTGCACGCTGTGCCTGAGTTGTATCAGCGCCTGCCCGGCCAGTGCGCTGCAGGACAACCCGGAGTTGCCACAGATAAAGTTCATCGAGAAAAATTGTGTGCAGTGCGGCCTGTGCGCCAGCACCTGCCCGGAGGACGCCATCACCCTGCAGCCACGACTCCTCTTGACCCCCCAGCGCAAGGAGGCGCGCGTGCTCAATGAGAGTCAGCCCTACCAGTGCATACGCTGCCGCAAGCCTTTTGGCACGCTCAAGGCCATTGAGTCCATGCTCGGAAAGCTGGCGGGCCATGCGATGTTCCAGGGCCCGGCGGCTGAGCGTCTGAAGATGTGCAGCGACTGCCGCGTCATTGACATTTACTCAGCCGACAACGAAGTCAAGATCACCGACATCCGCTAACGCACACTGCCAATGACCGAACAAGCCCAAACCGTATCCTCCGCACTTGACGAGGAAACTGCACGCGCCGAAGTGTATGGCCTGCTGTCTGCACTGTATTACGCGCCACCTGCCTCGATGCTGGACCAGCTTCGGGTGGCGGTGACTGAAGCGCCTGCCGCGGGCGCGTTGCTCGAAGCCTCGTGGAGCGAGCTTGTTCAGTCCGCTCGCAAGCTGACAAACGAAGAGATTTCCCGGGAATACGATGCCCTGTTCGGGGGGGTGGGCAAGCCCGAGATTTACCTGTTTGGTTCGCACTACCTGAGCGGATTCCTCAACGAGAAACCTTTGGCGGCGCTGCGCACCGACCTTGCGGCACTTGGCCTGGTTCGCGATGAAGCCATGTCCGAAACCGAAGACCATGTGGCCTACCTGTGCGAGGTGATGCGCTACCTGATTGCAGGTGATGACGTTGCAGTCGCCAACCTGACCCGGCAGCGTGAGTTTTTTGCGCGCCATCTCCAGCCTTGGGTCAACGCGCTGTGTGAGGCGCTCATCCATCATCCCAAAGCCGGGTTCTACCGCAGCGTGGCAGGGTTTACGCAGGCGTTCATCAGCGTGGAAACGCAGGGCTTTGACATGCTTGCCTGAGTTGTCTTCCCGTGGTGTCTCAAAAAGTGACACTTCCGGCGATTGGTGTGCTTTTGGTAAAAGCTAAGTACACTTATTTTTCCTATCGTTTTCCCCTAAACTTTGGCTTTGAAGAGGTTCAGGTCATTGTCGGAGCGGTCGGACCGGCGTACAGTGACCAAGTAGACATTCCAACAGCCAAGCTTCCTTGGAGACAACCATGCAGGACAGCCAGCCAAAACCATCGCGCCGGGGTTTCTTCTTCGGCGCAGCCGCCACAGGCGCGGCCGCAGCTGCGGTGATCGCCCTTCCTGGCTTACAGATTCCCGAGGCCGCCACCGCAGAGCCCAAGCCCGCCCCTGAAAAAGGCGGCGGCTACAGCCTCTCGGAACACGTCAAGCGCTACTACCAGACCACGCGCATCTAGTCCCTTTCCCGTTTCACCTACACGGAGAGCTCCATGCTGCTCACGAAAAAGCCTCACGCCGTCCATGGCGAACCAGCCCGTCGCGCTGGCTCCGCACGTTTTATCCATAGCCTGTCCCGCGGCCTGTCGAACGCTTTGCCCACCATGGACAGGCGCGCCTTCCTGCGCCGGTCCGGCCTCGGCGTCGGCGTCGGTCTGGCCGCGACCCAGCTGACGCTGGTCAAGAAAGCCAAGGCCGCCACGCCGGGCGCTGGTGACGGCAGCGGAAAAATCGAAGTCAAACGCACCGTGTGCACCCACTGCTCGGTCGGTTGTGCCGTGGATGCCGTGGTTGAAAACGGCGTCTGGGTGCGCCAGGAGCCGGTGTTCGACTCCCCCATCAACCTGGGCGCACATTGCGCCAAAGGTGCGGCCCTGCGCGAACACGGCCATGGCGAATACCGCCTGCGTTATCCGATGAAGCTGGTGGCCGGCAAATACGAGCGCATCAGCTGGGATACCGCGCTCAACGAGATCAGCGCAAAAATGCTGGAGCTGCGCAAGGCCAGCGGTCCTGATTCGGTGTACGTGATCGGTTCTTCCAAACACAACAACGAGCAGGCCTACCTGCTGCGCAAGTTCGTGAGCTTCTGGGGCAGCAACAACTGCGATCACCAGGCGCGCATCTGCCACTCCACCACGGTCGCTGGCGTTGCCAACACATGGGGCTATGGCGCCATGACCAATTCGTACAACGACATGCAAAACAGCAAATGCGCGTTGTACATAGGTTCCAACGCCGCTGAAGCGCACCCGGTCAGCCTGCTGCACATGCTGCACGCCAAGGAAACCGGCTGCAAGATGATCGTGGTTGATCCGCGTTTCACGCGCACCGCTGCCCGTGCAGACGAATACATCCGCCTGCGCTCCGGCTCAGACATTCCGTTTCTCTTCGGCATGCTGTACCACATCTTCAAAAATGGCTGGGAAGACACCAAATACATCAACGACCGTGTCTACGGCATGGACAAGGTGAAGGAAGAAATTCTCGCCAAGTGGACGCCCGACAAGGTCGAAGAGGCCTGTGGCGTGCCTGAGGCCAAGGTCTACATGGCCGCCGAGATGATGGCCAAGAACCGACCGTCGACCATCGTCTGGTGCATGGGTCAGACACAGCACACGACTGGCAATGCGGTCGTGCGCGCTTCGTGCATCTTGCAGTTGGCGCTTGGCAATATCGGTGTGTCGGGCGGCGGCGCCAACATTTTCCGCGGTCACGACAACGTGCAAGGGGCCACCGACGTTGGTCCGAACCCGGACTCCCTGCCTGGCTATTACGGGCTTGCAGAAGGTTCGTGGAAACACTTTGCCAAGACCTGGGGTGTTGATTTTGACTGGATCAAGGGGCGTTACGCGTCACCGGCCATGATGGGCAAGCCCGGCATCACCGTCTCGCGCTGGATCGACGGCGTGATGGAGAAAAACGAATTCATCGACCAGGACTCGAATCTGCGCGGCGTGTTTTTCTGGGGCCATGCGCCCAACTCGCAGACCCGTGGCCTGGAAATGAAGCGCGCGATGGACAAGCTGGACCTTCTGGTCGTGGTCGATCCCTACCCCTCGGCCACAGCTGCCATGGCGGCTATGCCAGGCAAGGCTGAAGACCTCAATCCGAATCGCGCGGTGTATCTCTTGCCCGCTGCCACCCAGTTCGAAACCAGCGGCTCCGTGACGGCATCGAATCGCTCCATCCAGTGGCGCGAAAAAGTGATCGAGCCGCTGTGGGAAAGCCGGAGCGACCACATGATCATGCATCAGTTCGCCGAAAAGCTCGGCTTCGCCAAGGAGCTGTCGAAGAACTACAAGATGCAAAAGGTCAAAGGCATGGACGAGCCCGTGCCGGAAGACATCCTTCGTGAGATCAACAAGACCTGCTGGACCATAGGCTACACCGGCCAAAGCCCTGAGCGCCTGAAGGCGCACATGCGCAACATGCACCTGTTCGACGTGAAGACGCTCCGGTCGAAAGGCGGC
>JBKJIV010000087.1:0-21256 GCA_046598365.1 Polaromonas sp.
TGACTACGATCCGGCGATCGAATTCGAAGTGGTGCGGGTGTTGCAGCAGAGGGGTGTGGACGCGCTGGTGCTGGTGGGTACCGACCACACGCCCGGTCTCTGGAAGGCGCTTCGGGCTTGGAACAAGCCCAGCCTGCTGACCTGGTCGTGCGACGCACGCCTGCCTTCGATCGGCTTCGACAACTTGGCCGCAGGGCGCGTTGCCACGGAGCACCTGCTCTCTTTAGGTCACCGGCGCGTCGGCGTCATCTCCGGTCTCACCTCGCACAACGACCGCGCACGCAGTCGCATTGAAGGTGTTAGCCTGGCGCTCAAGCAGGCGGGCCTGAAGTTGTTGCCCGGTATGCTTACCGAACAGGTCTTCAATCTCAACGGCGGCAGACTCGGATTGCGCGCCTTGATGGACACCCGCAAGCCGCCGACGGCTATTTTTTGCGGCAACGACCTGCTCGCCACAGGTGCTTTGCTCGAAGCTCAGCGATTGGGGTTGAAAGTACCCCGTCAACTGTCGATATGCGGCATCGACAACCACGAGCTTTCCGAAGCGATCAACCCAGGCCTGACTACCATCAACCTGCCGACGCAGGACCTTGGACGCATCACCGCCAACAGCGTGCTTTCGGCGATCGCTGGCGAGGCCATTGCTGCGCAATCACTGCTGCCATTTGAGCTCGTGGTGCGAGGCAGTACGGCCGTAGCACCGAAGTAGTTCTGCTACCTCCGGCCTCTAGCGCATCTCGGTGGAAATTGGACTTGACCCGTTTCCGTAGACATATTTCAGCTTCCAGTGTCCAGATCGGGTTCGCGGCGGGGGCAAGGTTCATGGCTTTGATTTATTAAAGTTTCAGGAATGAATGAAACTGTAGTAAATCCAACGCCTTTTTTCCGGCGTGTTGGCGGCTACTGACTTTTCGGTTTCTTCAAATCAAAAGCAAACGCCTCTAGACATTGCTGCAAATCACTGAGGAGCAGATTGATGAGCGGGTTGCTGGGGCGGTTGATTGGCTGGACTACATCCACTTCATAGACGATTGATGGACTCAGGCTCGCGCACACAAGACCATGACCGCTGGTGAAGCGAGGTGTTATCGGGTTGATCACTGCTAGACCAATACCACTGCGCACCAGCGCACACAACGAGGTGGCGCTGCTGGTTTCAGCCACAATCTGGCGCTTTACACCGTGCTGATCCAGCAACACGTCCAGACGACGGCGGTAAGGGTCACGCGGGCCGTAGCTCACAAATGCCTGGCCCGTCAAATCTTGCAGCCTAAGGTGTTTTTTGCGCGCGAGGGGATGGCTAGAAGCCATGATCACGACTTCGTTGCCTTTGAACAGCGATGTGGCGACGGTTTGCGCTATCGGATGTTTATGCTCAACCAGGCCCAGGTCAAAACGCTGTTCTGACAACGCACCATCGAGCGCGGGTGAATCCAGCGCGCTGATGCGAATCAGCACATCGGGGTGCCTGCGATGAAAACGCTCACACGCCTTGGGCAGCAATGAGTCACAAAGCGCTGGCAGGGCAGCCACTGACAGCGTGCCGCTTCTGAATTGACGCAGAGCCTCGGCGCGCTCGGCTAGCTCGATGAGTCCGGTGAAACTGCGCTCGACCTCTTCATAAAAAGCCAGACCCTGCGCGGTGGGCAAAAGGCGTCCCTTGACGCGCTCAAAAAGTGCAAAACCCAGCACCTGCTTGAGTCTTGCCAAATCTCGGCTGACCGCTGGTTGTGAAGTAAAAAGCACTTCTGCTGCGCGCGTGGCGCTGCCACTTAAAACAACGGTACGAAAGGTTTCAATCAGCCGATGGTTAAGGCGCATCAAACAACATATCAAAATTGAATGGAAAATACATATAAAAGCATTTTACTGATATCAATTGAATCGCCATACTCGCGCTAAATAAAACTCCAGAATCAAATCATGAGCTTCAGCGCCAACGTAAATCTAGAAACTACTTCGCCCACCCAATTCGGGGTAGACGATATCAACCGAGTACGCCGCATAGCAGAGCGCGGCCATTACGACAAGGCAACAGTGTTTGATATTGTTGACCGTGCGCTGATCGCCCATGTTGGTTTCATTGAAGACGGTCGCCCTGTCGTGATTCCGATGACCTGCGCCCGCTGGGGTGACGAGCTGCTGATTCATGGCGCACGCAAATCACGCATCCAGCAAGCCGTAACAGACATGCCGGTGTGCATCACCGTCACGCACCTGGATGCGCTGGTCTATGCGCGCTCCATCTTTCATTCATCCATGAATTACCGCTCTGCCGTCATCCACGGTATTGCACGCGTGATTGAAGACGAGGCTGAAAAATTGAATGCGCTGGAAGCGATGAGTGCCCACCTGATGCCGGGTCGTTGGCAGGAGGTTCGCCCACCGCTGCCCAAAGAATTAAGGGCGACCGAAGTACAGCGTGTTGAAATCCTGTTTGCGTCTGCAAAAATCCGTGATGTTGGCGTGCTGGACGAAAAAGCAGATTACACGCCCGATCAATGGGACAGCACCTGGGCGGGTATTGTTCCGCTTGCGATGGGGCGCGGGCGACCATTGACTGATTCGAGCGTTGTCAGTGGACTCAAACCGCCCCCCCAGAGTTTTTATCAACTTTGAACGCCAGGAGTGTTGATGTCTAAGCTTGAATTTCGGCCTGCGCGGCAAAATGACTGTACCCATTTGGCATTGCTTGCAGACATGGCAACGCGGTGCTTGACCTCTCATATCTGGTCTCTTTCGGCGACTGCGGGCCAATCTGCGTTTGAGGTTGGTAGATCAATCATTCGCAACGATCCCCAACACTTTTCACATTTCAGCAATTGGCGCGTTGCAGAACTTGATGGCGATGTGGTCGGTGCCATCAATACGGGCCTATTACCGCCACCATCGCCGCCACCGACAACCCCGCCGCAGCCCATGGTAGAAGTGACACGCGCGCCCAACGAGCTCAAAGCGCTCGCTACAGGTACGTGCTATCTGTCGGCGGCTGCGCTGTACCCCGAACACCAAGGGCGCGGTTTCGGCTCAGCACTGATCGACGAAGCCATGTCGCAAGCCCAGCATTGCGGCGCAAGGCAGCTCACATTGTTAGTCGGCAGCTTTAACAGCAAAGCTCACAAGCTTTACTTGCGATGCGGTTTTGAAGAATGGGCCAGACGCCCTTTTACTGCGTTTGCGGGGTCTGACAGGCAAGGCGAATGGGTGCTGATGCGCAAGGTGTTGCCGTCGTGAGCCACCGCGTGCAACAAGCCATCACATTGCGGGTCGTGCCCGGCCTGTATGGCATTGCAAGGCTGGCACACAATGCTTCGATCCCCGATTGGGCGAATGGGCCGGGCTTTAGCGCAATGATCCGGGCCGATGACGAACTCACGCTGGGCCTGAGAGATACCGGTCATCATGTCATCGACTGACCCAGAACCAAGGCCGCAAGGTAAAAATTTTCAGGAAACACGCAGGGTTTCAATATCAATGAATGACAGCCTGCCACAGTTCATGTCTGCACCCGGCATGTGCCAGTTTGCAAAAGATGGCGTGTGGGAACAAGCCTGGTCTTTTCCGGGTGATCGTTTGCCGTCGCCGCCAGAACTTGACAGCTACCTTGCCAACCGGGGAGAGGTTGCGTTTGAAGCATTTTTTGGAAGCGCTTTTTTCGGCGCACGCTTAACGGGCACAACGCCTGAGGTCAAAGCTTTCAGCCTCAAGTGCATCAAAGCTTTGACCGATCGGGCCACGTTGTTTGACACATTCAAGCGCGAGATCGGCTGCCCGGTCTTCGGGCAAAAACCGGACTTTGCTGAAATCGGCTGCGTCAACGCCTGGCGCAGCATAGGCGCATTTCGAATCAGCGATCTGCAAGCCGCCTCGTCTGGGTTTGAGTTGCTTTGGGATGCCATCTGCGACAGCCCAGTCGGGCGCGACACCGTTCACGCCAAGGCCATAGAGTTCGCATTCAAACAGCCCCTCGAACACTGGTTTGGCATTCCCGTCTCGGTTGAGAGTTGCTCGAATCGGCTTTCTAAAGCCTTGCTTCTTCAGACCATCGAACGCGCTGGTTTGGGCTGAGGCGCATCAGACAGGCCGGGCCTGACTCGCCTCTCGTCTGGCACGAGTTGCCAGGTAACAGAGAGCCGCGACCACACCACCAGCCGCAGCCAGGTACGCAAAGGTGAACATACCGAACTTGATGGCCGCAACAGACGAGTAGGCAATGGCCAGGAGCGGCTCAAAACCTGCTGGGTTGGCAAGCATGATGAATGAAATGCCGTTTTCGACAGCATCTGCAAGCGGTGCAATGGCTGAAAGTAGGGCGGCCCAAATCAAGGCGCGTCGTGCGTTTGTTGGAGCTGGCACTGCACGGGACAAAGCCAGCAGGGCGGCAGTGTGCAGGAAAAGCACCGAGGCAATGAAAATGAAGTCAACAAACTGGGTGTGAATGTACAGATCAAAGGTCTCGTTCTTGCTCAAGAACTCATACCAGCCCTTGAGTTTGAAGTGGTCGAAAGACAGCTGCGCCTGCCAGTAGGGTACCGGGAACTTCGACGCCGCGTAGGCTGTATCCAGCAGTTTGGTTGCCCAGACGTTACCGATCAGAGCGACGAGCGTGATAACGGTCAATTGCAACGCCGTCAGTTTTGATTGCAGGCGTGAGAAGGTCTTGATCATGGCGGCTTTGGTCAGTTATTGGTCATGTCGATGGTCAAATATTTGCGGCTGCCTGTCCTTTCAGTAGTGTCGCGAAGTGTTTCGTTTTATGTCGTAGGGTTTGAGGCCGATAGCGGCCACGGGTTTTGAGCGCCGGGG
Source organism: Polaromonas sp. (assembly GCA_046598365.1). GTDB lineage: Bacteria > Pseudomonadota > Gammaproteobacteria > Burkholderiales > Burkholderiaceae_C > Polaromonas. The sequence goes on from JBKJIV010000087.1 coordinate 4,807, forward strand.
CGACAGCTTTCGCATGGTGTTGCCTTTTGCGTCACTATAAAACGCTATGAAGCCAGCGCCTAGCAGGCAGTAGGCAGCCACCAGCTGATCTCGCCATTCCAGTCGTGCGTGAGGTCAAGCGAGGCCAGACCTGGAATAGCAATTTCGTAGTCGTTGTTGTGGTCAATGGCATTGGGCAGGGCAAACAAAATCGCGCCTGCGCCCTTTTGTGTTTCCCAGATGCCTTCCATGGCGGCGACCTTGGCCGGCTGGTGCTTCAAGGTGTTGAGCCCGTGCAGGTCACCCGTAATGATCTGCAGCGGAATCAAAAAGGCCGTCAATTTGCGCCTCAAACAGGATTGCAGCCTTAACTGCGATCATGGCTAGGGTCTACCCATCATGGCTCAAACGCCCAAGGCGCTACTCCGTGTTCAAGCAGCTCTTTCTTATTCTCTAAAAACAACTGCTGGGCCCGTGGGTTAGCTGATGCTTCGTCGGAGCAGTCGATATGCCAATGCCGGAGAAAGTATCCTACTAAGCAGACTCTTAACGTCACGCTTTTAGTCTCTCCTGTGAAGTCATAGTCCAGCCGAATCGTTTCAGGATGAGCTGACTTCGGATGAGGAGCGAGTCTCAAGCAGACTTCTGCCGTCCATTCATTGTCCTTTTTTAGAGATGCCTCTGAACGCTCACCTTGTTTGACCGCATTAAAGCGCGCCAAATTGTAATCACGGAACTCCTCATTGTCATGATCAAAGCATCGGACATGCCAACGCAGGCCATCACTTACTAGTGCCAAGGGTGACAATGTACGCTCTCGATTCCCACTGGAAAGGGATGCGTACTCTGCACTCATCTTGCGGGCTTGATATATGCACCTGGTAATGGACGCGGCGATGTCCAGAGGTACTTTTCGTTTGATGCTGCAATCTACCCAACTTGGAAGACGCTTTGCATGCTCAGTATTTATTGCAATAGCTCGTTCGCCTGCCAACGAGAACAGCGCTTGCTCAACCTCATGATTAAAGTGCGGCTTCATCTCGGCCAAGACATAACACTTCTGACGTAGGTCATATCGCAACACATCCGGTGCAAGCTCCGCATACAGAGACAGATCTTTAGTTGCGGCTGGCTCGCTAATCCCGAAGCGCGATACAAGGTCTTTCCGCGTGACCTGCCCCGTGAAGAGCGCTATGAACTCCAGATAGAACAAACGCTCGCGCTGAATCTCTTTCTGTAGGAGCATTAACCAACCACCGTCTCTTTAAAAAGAGTCCATTGTAACAGGGTGCCATGAATATTTATGATGTCATTTAATATATTTGGTCATAAAAACTAACTGCATATTTGGAATTTCAGGTATAGTGAAGACTCGCGGGACAGTAGCTAGGAATACCGGTCCTTTTTTCAATCCTGAGGTTTTGCTACGAGGAGTTAGTCATGAGTCAGCCCAATAAGCCAGAGCACCCGGACAAACCGGATCATCCAAACGTGCCGCCAGGTCCGCCGGACAATCGCCCAACTCCTGGGCATGGTGCACCCAAGCCACCTGGCCACCGACCCGTAGGCTGAGATGGAGGCATGGTGGTTGCGATACCCTGAAGCACTCGTCGCGGAGAAGGCCGGACTGGTTGCTTTAGGTTACCCGTGGAAGATCAATGAGGTTGAATTCGCTGCAGGGCGTCTGGTCATTGACGTTGATCACCAAGATGACGGTGTCTCGCGCAAGCTGATAGCCGTATACCCCGACAGCTTTCCCTATTTTCAGCCTGAAGTTTTTCGTGATGGACTGGCCTTCACTCGCCACCAGCAGCCGTTCAGCCGGAACCTTTGTCTGCTTGCGCGCGGCGGGGAGGAGTGGCGACCAGGCGTGGATACGCTTGCGGTGCTCCTCCAGGAACAGCTTCCGCAGATTCAAGCTGTAAATGCCGCCGAACCGTCTTCGCAACTGGTGGCCGATCAAGAGGATCACGTAGGAGAGCCGTTCTCCTCATTTTTGTCATATTTGCCGAATTGCGTGGTTGTCGTTCCAGACGAGACGCCTGCGGTCGAGGAGAGCATGGGGCGGCTCGTCCTACAAATACGGCCTGAGTCTCCGGACTTGGCGACCCCGATGAACGTGGGTGGTATCTTGCAAACAATTTCGGATCTAGCCCGAAAGCCGTTGGTCGAATTCCGCTCAATACCGCCGGTGTTCTCACAACAGATATCCGGGTTTTGGTTGCGCCTGAATGAACGACCCAATCCGAGCGGCGTATCTGATCCGGAGGTTATGAAGGAGCGCTTCTTCAGACATCTGAGTTCAAGTATTCCAGCTTTTCAGAAAGCCGTCTCGACTGCTAAGCGGGGGCAGATTTTTGTGGCTGGATTCGTCTATAGGGATGAGGTCAGTTGGCGAAGCAACTCGGACGACTGGTTTTTCCTGGCTATACGAGTTCAACTGGAAGCGAAAGGCGCGCGCCAAGCACGCTTAGAAGTTCAGTTTGTTCGTGCGGATTGGGGAGGCAAGGAGGCATGGATGCGACGCGCTCCAGCCCTGCGACCTTTGCGAATCAAATCTGCATTGGTTATTGGGTTAGGCAGCCTCGGTTCACCACTGGTTCTGCATTTGGCGCGTGCTGGCATTGGACAGTTAAGTCTTGTCGATTGCGATGAACTCCAAGTCGGTAATACAGTGCGGTGGGCCCTTGGCTGGAACTATGCCGGTACGCACAAAGCCTTGGCTCTGAGTCAACACTTGGGGCATGAATACCCGTATACCGAAGTTCGTCCGCACAACGTACGTATTGGTAGCGCCGACCAATCTAGTTATCAACTTCTCCATACGTTATGCGAACAATCAGACTTGATCATTGATTCTTCGGCTAATCATCGGGTAAGCCATTTTCTCGCTGATCTCGCTCGGGAACTGAGAAAGCCGTACCTTTGGCTGACAACGACTCACGGCGCCGCAGGCGGAGTGGTGGGCCGGATCGTACCAAATGAGACTGACGGGTGCTGGCATTGTTTTCAGCATAGCCTTGCGGACAAATCCATATGCCTGCCGGCCGATACAGGAGCAGTTGAAATTCAACCTGGCGGCTGCTCGCAACCTACGTTCATCGGGGCCGGCATTGATAGCGATGAAATTGCCTTGCTGGCTGCCCGGCTCGCGATAGCAACGCTCAGCAAAGGTGTGGCTAATGGATATCCTGACTTCATGAAAGACGTTTTCATAGCAGATCTCAACAGAGATGCGCAATCGATCGCTCCACAGTGGAAGGTATACGACTTGACGGTAAATCGGTCTTGTGCTGCTTGCAATCCCCAATGACTTCATTGTGGGTTAGCGACAAGGTCCTTCAGGATTTAGTAGGGGAGGCCGACCGCGCCTATCCCCTAGAAACAGGTGGGGTGCTGGTTGGCTACTTCGCCGAAAGCGGAGAGCCGGTGATTTACGCTGCAATTGGCCCAGGCCCTGCCGCTATCCATCGCCGCCGACGTTTTACGCCAGATCACGCTTGGCAGTGCCGACAATTGGACGAGATATTTGAGCAATCGTCCGGCAGATTGGTATATGTGGGTGACTGGCACACACATCCGGACGCATCTCCCCGAATGAGTTGGCTAGATCACCGCACGCTTCGGACAATCGCAAGGCATCGACAAGCACAAGCGCCTCACCCTCTGATGCTGATCGGTGGGGGAGAACCCGAGAATTGGATATGGGCTGGGCATCTGTTTCGCGAGGAACGCCTTCTAGGATTCCTGACTGAATGTGATCATCCCGTTCTTCGCTTGTTCTAGGGTGTACCTGAGTGATAAGGATACATTTCAAATGCATGCCCACAAATGTGGTCCGAACGAATTTTGCCCAGTGGTTGAGTCCCAGCAAGTTAGAAAGCATATGGAAGCCCATTACCCCCTCACCGCCTCGTATGAGCCGCCGTCGAGAGTGCTGGGACAATGCGGCGATGGAAAGCTTATTCTCGACGCTGAAGATTGAAAGAGTGCTTCGCTCCGGTTACAAAACCAGAGACGAAGTCCGTGCAGATATCGTTGACTACATTGAGAGGCTCTACAACCCCCGGCGTCGGCATTCGACGCTCAACGGATTGAGCCCGGTAGAGTTTGAAAAACGCTACGAGAGCTTAACTGTGTGTCCGTAATATTGGGGGAATCCCAGGAAGCCCCCTGTGAGGGCACGCGAAGGACAGCCGGGGATCACCCGTGACGGACGTTGGGCGCTAGCTATCGAGTGCAGAAATCAGGCATGCGCGTAAACCATGATTTCCTGAGCTGATCGCCCATTGTTCTTAGTCAAGGGTACTAGATTGATGGGTGTTCATTCGCAAATAAATACTGCTATTCGCATTTATTTTTTTACGTTCGCATTTTTCGGTGGCATTTACAGCGTACAGGCCTGGCTCGCAATACAGTGAAGAAGCACCTGTGATCGGAGGAGAGCGAGCCCAGCTACCAACGGCGGGCAACCCCAGGCAAGCTCGATCCCTATGCCGAAAAGCTGGCCACTTGGCTAGGCTTCCTGTGCAGCAAATAACCTTATCTCTGGTGAAGATAGGCCCCTAACTGTGATTCCAGCGCTCCTAAGTGATTGATTTATATGGATCTCAATTTGCTCTAAATATGGTGATGCCCACCTGGACGCGGCGGCGAGCCTCCGCCGACCAGTGCTACCGCGCTGGCGGTGTGATGCGGTGATCGCGTCGGGCGCACGGCCCACTGCTCCAGGGAAAACCTGCCTCCCAGCGATGCAATCGCCGCACTTTGCAGGGCTTCATCTGCGCTCATGGCCGGTAGCAGGCCGGCAAAGCGTTGGGCCAGCATGGATTTGCCCGAACCTGGGGCGCCGGCCATCAGCAGGCTGTGTCCGCCCGCCGCGGCAATTTCCAGCGCTCGCTTAGGCGCAGCCTGACCTTTCACATCGGACAGGTCGGGGTAAGTTGCCAACGCTGACTCGGCGTTGAATTTCAGCTTCATCCAGCCGTCTGTCACTTCGGGCACGGTATCGCCCGGCAAAAACTGCCTGACCACATCCAGTAAATGCTGCGCGCGATAAACCTTGGCCTGCGGTACCAATGCCGCCTCCTGGGCGCTTCCTTCAGGCAGCACCAGTTTGGGGCTGGGTTGACCGGTCGACTCTCCCTGTAATGCCAGGCTCATGGCCAATGCACCGCGGATGGCTCGCAGTTCCCCACCCAGGGACAATTCGCCAGCGAACTCGTGCCCCTCCAGCTTGCGCGCATCAATCTGCCCACTGGCTGCCAGGATGCCCAATGCTATTGGCAAATCAAATCGGCCTGAATCCTTGGGCAGGTCGGCAGGGGCCAGATTGACCGTGATGCGCTTGTTGCTGGGAAACTCCAGCCCGGTATTTTGAATGGCCGAGCGCACGCGTTCCCGTGCCTCCTTGACCTCGGTCTCTGCCAGGCCCACCAGCGTGAAGCTCGGCAGTCCATTGGCGAGGTGCACCTCGACACAGACGGGATGAGCCTGCATGCCCAGCAGGGCACGGCTTTGCACTAAAGACAGGCTCATGGTCCGGTTTCTCCCTGTTATGCACCACAAGTGCGCAATTCGGTGCGCACCAAAAAGATGCATATCTTGTATTTATTTCAGCTCACTGTAACGCGGTATGCCGTTCGGGGGACTACATACAAGGCTAAAGCCTACAAACATTGGCACGCTCCATGCTAAAGGAACCCGTATCAGTTAACACGTTCTTGCAATTCCCATTACCTTTTGGAGCACTCGATGAAATTTAAAGCCAAACATATTGCCGTCGCGGCAGCCTTCCTGGCGGCTGGCAGTGCTTTCGCCCAGGCTGCAGCGCCTGCGCCCGCGTCCACGGTGTCCTACAACATCGGTGCCACCACAGATTACCGCTACCGCGGCATTTCCCAGACCGGCAAGAAGCCTGCGATCAACGGCGGCATCGATTATGCGCACAGCAGCGGCTTTTATCTTGGCACCTGGGCCTCTACCATTACCTGGCTGAAAGACACCACCGCCAACCCTAACACCACCAAGGGGCCCATTGAAATCGACTTCTACGGCGGCTACAAGGGCTCCCTCGCCGAGGGCGTCGGTTACGACGTCGGTGGACTGTATTACTGGTATGCCGGCAACAACATGAAAAAGACTGCTGGACAGGTCAGCCCCAATACCTTCGAGCTGTACGGTGCTCTGACCTTTGGCATCGTCACCGCCAAATACTCGCACGCCACGACCAACCTGTTTGGCACGGCCAACAGCAAGAACAGCGGTTACCTCGACCTCAGCGCCAACTTTGACCTGGGTTCTGGCTGGTCCATCGTGCCTCACGTCGGTGCGCAGAAAATCAAGAATGGCAATTCCTACACGGACTACTCCGTGGCCGTGAACAAGGACATCGACGGGTTGGTTGTGAGTCTGGCAGCGGTCGGAACCAACGGCCTGGGCGGCCCTTACACTCTGCCTGGTTCAGGCACCCGTGACCTTGCCAAGGACGGCCTGGTTCTGTCCATCAAGAAAAGTTTCTGAAATAACACGGCTTAATAGCTGACGAAAAGGAGAACTCATGAAACTAGTAACTGCCATCATCAAGCCGTTCAAGCTGGACGAAGTGCGCGAAGCATTGTCGGGTATTGGCGTGCAAGGCATTACCGTGACCGAAGTCAAGGGTTTCGGTCGCCAAAAAGGGCATACCGAGTTGTACCGCGGCGCCGAATACGTCGTTGACTTTTTGCCCAAGGTCAAAATAGAAGCAGCGGTTTCCGACGACCTGGTGGATCGCGTCATTGAAGCCGTCGAAGGCGCCGCCCGCACCGGCAAGATCGGTGACGGCAAGGTCTTCGTCTACAACCTGGAGCAGGTCGTGCGCATCCGTACCGGTGAGACCGGAAAAGAAGCGCTGTAAGGCACAACTTAAAAGAGAAAAAGACATGAAAAAACTACTTGCCTCCCTGGTGCTGGGATTCAGCCTGTTCACCGCCACATCTGCCGTGCTGGCGCAGGCTCCTGCCGCCGCACCGGCTGCCTCTGAAGCAGCAGCCCCTGCCGCGGTTGCCGCGCCCGCGACACCGGCTGTGGCCGCTCCTGCAGCTGCGGCCGCCGCTGCTCCTGCTCCAGCCGCGGCCGCCGCTCCTGCACCCGTCCCCAACAAGGCCGATACCGGCTGGATGATGGTCTCAACCATGCTGGTCATTCTGATGACGATTCCCGGTCTGGCACTGTTTTACGGTGGTCTGGTCCGCAGCAAGAACATGCTGTCCGTTTTGATGCAGGTCATGGTCACCTTCTCAATGATCGTGGTGCTCTGGTTCATTTACGGCTACAGCCTGGCCTTCACCGAGGGCAACGCGTTCTTCGGCGGCTTTGATCGGCTGTTCATGAAGGGTGTCTGGGACAACGCGGCAGGCACTTTTGCCAACGCGGCGACTTTCAGCAAAGGCGTTGTGATTCCTGAAATCATCTTCGCAGCCTTCCAGGCAACCTTTGCCGGTATCACTTGCGCACTGATCGTCGGTGCTTTTGCTGAACGCATGAAGTTCTCCGCCGTGCTGATGTTCATGGTCATCTGGTTCACCTTCAGCTATGCACCCATGGCGCACATGGTCTGGTTCTGGATGGGTCCCGATGCCTACACCGCCAAGGAAGTGGTTGACGAGATGACTTCCAAGGCCGGTTACATCTGGCAGTCGGGCGCACTTGATTTCGCCGGCGGTACCGTCGTGCACATCAACGCCGCTGTCGCTGGCCTGGTCGGCGCCTATATGGTCGGAAAGCGTATCGGTTACGGCAAGGAAGCCATGGCTCCTCACAGCCTGACACTGACCATGGTCGGCTCGGCTCTGCTGTGGGTGGGCTGGTTCGGCTTCAACGCCGGCTCCGCTCTGGAAGCCAACGGCTTCGCAGCACTGGCTTTCATCAACACCTTGGGTGCTACGGCAGCTGCGGTGCTGGCATGGTGTGTCGGTGAGGCGCTGATGCGTGGCAAGGCTTCGATGCTGGGTGCAGCTTCCGGTGCCGTTGCTGGCCTGGTGGCCATCACCCCCGCAGCTGGCAACGTCGGCATCGGTGGTGGACTGATCATCGGCCTTATCGCTGGTTTTGCCTGCCTCTGGGGTGTCAATGGCCTGAAGAAAATGCTGGGCGCGGACGATTCACTGGACGTGTTCGGCGTGCACGGTATCGGCGGCATCCTCGGCGCGCTGTTGACGGGCGTGTTCAATTCGCCAAGTCTGGGTGGCCCTGGCTACGTGGCTGACTGGGTCACAGCGACCATGGTTACCGCCGCCGACTACTCCATCGTTGCCCAGGTCTGGATCCAGCTCAAGGCTGTGTTGATCACGGTTGTCTGGTCTGGTGTGGTTTCCTTCATCGCCTACAAGGTAGTGGACCTGACCATCGGCCTGCGCGTCAGCGAAGAAGACGAGCGCGAAGGCCTGGACATCACCTCGCACGGCGAGACAGCGTACAGCCGCTAATTGATAGAACACTGTGGCTGCCGCGCAGCCACGGATAGAGAGTTACAACAGCGAAAATCTCCTTTGGATGTTTGGCCCACAAGAACCCTGGTTTTTGTGGGCCATTTTTTTTGGGTTTGCGGAGATTGGGGCAACGTGGACCGCATTCAGAGCGGATGCACAATGGCAGCATGACCGAGTCCATCATCCTGTCCAGTGCCAGCCTGCGCTGCGAAATCAAACCCGGCCTGGGCGGCTGTATCGCCGGACTCTGGCTGGGCGACATACCGGTTTTGCGTTCCACACCCGCTGGCGAGCTGGTGTCGGCGCGCCAGGCCGGAAGTTACCCCCTGGTCCCGTATTCCAACCGGATTGGTCATGCGACTTTGAAATGGCAGGGCACCAGCCATCCATTGGTGCAAAACAACATGCCGGAACCGCATGCCATTCACGGTCTTGGTTGGCAGCGGCCCTGGCAGGTGCTGGACCAAAACGAGGACGTCCTGATGCTTGCCTGTGAGCACAAGGCAGATGCCTCTTGGCCATTTGCCTTCGACGCCTCACAGACCTTCCGACTCAGCGGCAACCAGCTGGAACTGACGCTCAGCATGACCAACCAGGCAGCCACGCTAGCCCCCGCCGGCTTGGGTTGGCACCCTTACTTTGTCAAACGCAGCCGCAGCCATGTGACGTTCGAAGCCACCGGTCGCTGGGAGATGAGCGACGAAAAATTGCCGACCCACCGGGAGCCGTCAAATGGGCTAGACCAGGACTGCGCGGCACTGGATGTGGATCACTGCTTTGACGGCTGGAACGGCGTCGTGAATCTGCGTGATGAAAAGTTGCACACCAGGATCAGCTCCAACCTGAACCGCTTGGTCGTTTTCACCAACGGGACGCGTGACTTTGTCGCCATTGAGCCGGTCAGTCATGTCAACAACGCCATCAACCTGCTGCAGGCCGCTGTCGGCCAGGCCGACGAGCTGGGCATTCGTGTGCTGGCACCGGGTGAATCGATGAGTGCGCAAATGAGTATCCAAGTGGAGCGTGTTTGATGACCGTGAACTGGCAAACAGTGGTTGCGCAGCCGAGCGAGCTGGGCGAGTCGCCCTTTTGGCACCCTGATGAGCAGATGGTCTATTGGGTGGATATTCCAGGCCGGCAGATTCACCGCTGCAATGTTTTCATGGCGACGGTGGAAAGCTGGGCCATGCACACCGAGCCGGGCTGCATAGCGCCAGCGCGCGGCGGCGGGCTGGTGATGGCGCTGCGTGACGGTATTTACCGCGCACAGGGTTGGGGCTCGCCGCTTGCCAAATTGCTAGCCGCTGGATACGACACCACAACCACCCGTTTTAACGACGGTAAGTGCGACCCGCTGGGCCGCTTCTGGGCAGGCAGCATGTACGAGCCGCGGGACAAAGCTGCCGCTCAGCTGTTCTCCATGGATTGCCGTCATGGCAAGGCCCCGGCATTGGACCTGAAGGCGGACAAGGCCACGATTGCCAATGGCCTGGCCTGGTCCCCGGACGCCACCACCGTGTACTGGACCGACACCACAGCGCATGTCATTCGCGCCTGGGACTGGCATGCGGACAGCAACCAGATGCAGCGTGGCCGCGTGTTTAAGCAGTTTCCACCCAAGCCCGCGGGTTGGCAGCCGGGCACGCCGGGTTATGGCGGCCGGCCCGACGGCGCTGCGGTGGATGTTCAGGGTAACTATTACGTGGCCATGTTTGAAGGTGGACGCGTGCTCAAGCTGTCCCCCGATGGCGAGCTGTTGGCCGACATTCCCACGCCGGCACTGTGCCCCACCATGCCCTGCTTTGGCGGAGATGATTTACAGACTCTGTACCTGACCACCGCGCGTCATGGCCGCTCGGCTGCCGAGCTTGAAGCATTTCCTGATTCGGGCTGTCTGTTGTCGATGCGCGTCGACGTGCCGGGCTTGCCGGTCAATTTCTTTGTTGACCAGTAACCACGTTTTGCTCGGGCGCCAGCAGGCATCATAAAAAAGCGAACAGGTGCTGTTCAAAAAAATCAAACCCCAATCTTGAGGCCGCCTTACCATCGGTGTCATGGATCCAGCGCTTCAACAAATCATCGACCGCGTGCGGGCAGCTTCTGCCGATGGCACTCCGCTGCGTATTCGCGGCGGCGGCAGCAAGGATTTTTACGGTGAACCCGCGACGGGCGAGCTGCTCGAAACCACGCCGCTGAGTGGCGTCACCAGTTATGAGCCGACGGAGCTGGTGGTCACGGTCAAGGCTGGCACACCGCTGGCCGAGCTTGAAGCACTGCTCGCGGACAGTGGGCAGTGCCTGCCTTTTGAGCCGCCACATTTCGCTGCCGGCACCACCGTAGGCGGCATGGTCGCCGCCGGGCTGAGCGGACCGGCACGTGCCAGTGTGGGCGCGGTGCGCGACTACGTGCTGGGCGTCACGCTGCTTAATGGCAAGGGCGAGCTGCTTACCTTCGGTGGGCAGGTCATGAAAAACGTGGCGGGTTATGACGTGTCACGCCTGATGGTCGGCGCGCTTGGCACCTTGGGGTTGATTGTTGAAGTCAGCCTGAAGGTGGTGCCTGTGGCGCCGGCCGAGGCCACGCTCAAATTTGAAATGAGCCAGTCGCAAGCGTTGAACCAGCTCAATGCCTGGGGCGGCCAGCCTTTGCCGCTCAATGCCAGTTGCTGGGTCCATGACGCTGGCGTGTCCACGCTCTACCTGCGCCTGCGCGGTGCGGTTGCCGCAGTGGAGGCTGCCTGCAAAACGCTCGGCGGAGAACGGCAGGATAACGCGGTTGTGGCGCCCGACTGGACGCTGTCCCGCAATCAGCAGTTGCCCTGGTTTCTGGAACGCGGCGAGCGTGACTTATGGCGCCTGTCAGTGCCGCAGACCGCGCCGGTGCTCGACCTGCCGGAGCAGCCCTTGGTCGAATGGCATGGCGCGCAGCGGTGGGTGCGTGCCACTCCGCAAGACGGTCAGCGCGTACGTGCAGCGGCAAGGACTGTTGGTGGTAGCGCCACTCTTTTTACAGCTCACAAACGCCACGATCAAAGCAATGAAGTCCGATTTGATGCCTTAAAACCGCCGCTGGACCGAATTCACCGCCAACTCAAGCGTGAGTTTGACCCCGCTGGAATTTTCAACCGTGGCCGCATGTACCGCGACTTCTGATGCAAACCAACCTCGCCCCCGAATTCAAAAACACCGCCGACGGCCAGGCCGCCGAAGCGATTTTGCGCAAGTGTGTGCACTGCGGTTTTTGCACGGCCACTTGCCCCACCTACCAGCTGCTGGGCGACGAACTCGACGGCCCGCGTGGCCGGATTTACCTGATCAAGCAGGTGCTCGAAGGCGAGACGCCGACACGCAAAACCCAGATGCATCTGGATCGTTGCCTGACCTGCCGCAACTGCGAAACCACCTGCCCCAGCGGCGTGCAATACGGCCACCTGGTGGATATCGGACGCAAGCTGGTTGATGAACGTGTTCCCCGTCCGGCGGGCGAAAAAATGTTGCGCTGGGCACTGAAGGAGGGCTTGCCCTCACCGCTGTTTGCGCCGGCGATGAAGCTCGGTCAGGCCGTTCGTGGCCTGCTGCCTGCGGCGCTAAAGGCGAAGGTGCCGCCGCGGCAGGAAGCTGGCAGTTGGCCCACGCGCACCCACAGCCGCAAGATGCTCATGCTGGCGGGTTGCGTGCAACCGGCCATGATGCCCAACATCAATACAGCCACGGCGAGGGTTCTGGATGCCGCCAACATTCAGGCGGTATTGGCTCCCAAAGCCGGCTGCTGCGGCGCCGTGAAGTTTCACCTGAACGACCAAGACGGCGGCAAGGCCGAGATGCGACGCAACATCGACGCCTGGTGGCCGCACGTGGAGGCTGGCGTTGAGGCCATCGTCATGAATGCATCGGGCTGCGGCGTCACCGTCAAGGAGTACGGCTACATCTTGCAAGACGACTGCGCCTACGCGGAGAAAGCCGCGCGCATCAGCGGCTTGACCCGTGACCTCAGTGAACTGCTGCCCGAACTTGCGGACGTATTACGCGAAAAAGTGACGGGTAGCGCCGGGACCATCGCGTTTCATCCGCCCTGCACTCTGCAGCACGGTCAGCAACTCCGCAGTGGCGTTGAAAAATATCTGGGCGAGATGGGCTTTCAGATCAAGACCACCAGCAACGAAGCGCACTTGTGTTGCGGCTCGGCCGGCACCTACTCGGTACTGAACCCGACGCTTGCCTACCAACTGCGCGATCGCAAGCTGGGGCACCTGAACGAGATGACCCCCGAAGTGATTGTGTCGGCCAACATCGGATGCATCACGCATTTGCAAAGCGGCACCACCACGCCGGTCAAACACTGGGTGGAAGTTCTGGACGAAGCGCTGAAGCGATAGCCACATGCGCCCGCTTGAACGGATCAAGCGGCCAGCGCGGCTTCCACGTCTTTCGCCAGGTCCGCTGGTTTGTCTGTGGGCGCATAACGCCGTATCACCTGTCCGTCCTTGCCGACGAGAAATTTGGTGAAATTCCATTTGATGCCCTTGCTGCCCAGAAGTCCCGGCGCTTCGGATGACAGCCACTTGTACAGCGGGTGTGCGGCCGGGCCGTTGACGTCGATCTTGCCCATCATCGGAAAACTAACGCCGTAGTTGACCTGGCAGAACTCGGCGATCTCGCCATCGGCGCCCGGGTCTTGCGAACCAAACTGATTGCAGGGAAAGCCGAGCACCACCAGACCCTTGCCGGTGTAGCTTTTGTGCAGCTCTTCCAGGCCGCCAAACTGCGGCGTGAAGCCGCACTTGCTGGCGGTGTTGACGATCAGCATGACCTTGCCCTTGAATTGCGAGAGTGCAATGTCCTTGCCGTTGATCTGCTGGGCTTCAAAGTCGTAAATGCTGCTCATGGGGTGTTCCTGTCAAATAAGGTGTGGTTGCTCACGGATTTTGCGCCTTTCCGGACGAAGAGGGCGCCGCGGCTGCCAGCAAGGCAGCCAGCACAATCAGGCTGCCGCCCAGCAGGGTGCGGGGGCTGAACTCTGCTGCGCCCAATGCCGCAGCGGACAGGCTGGCAAAAAGAATTTCGGTCAGCATCACCAGTGCAGTGGTGCTGGCAGCCAGCCGCGCTGCGCCATATTGCAACGCCATGTTGCTGATCAGGAAAGCCAGTGCCAGCGCCAGTGCCACAGGCAGCCAGCTTGTCGTCCAGACCGGCGCTGAAACAATGCCCCCGGCCAGACCCAGCAGCGCCGCCGCGCTGGCCAGAACGCCGCCGCCGCCAAACATGGCCATCATGCGCGAGGCGCTGGGTGTGTATTCAAGCTTGCGCAACAGCACGTTGGTGGCGGCAAAACTCAGGCCGCCCATCAGCGCCAGCCAGTCCGCAATACCTTGCGGCACCGGCCAGGGAGAGCCCGGCGCTTTGAGCACGATCAACACACCGGCCATCGCCAGCAGCAGCCGAAGCAGGGAAGCGCGGGTTGGTTTTTCCCCGAGCATGGCCCAGGCAAGGAGTACCGACCACGCCGGCATCAGGTAGAACAGCAACACCACTCGCACCACGTCGCCCACTGTCACGGCCCAGTTGAAACCGACGTTGGTCAGGCCGGCTGCCAGAGCCAGAAACCACAGCTGCGGATGCTGGCCAAAGCTGCGCCATGCGCCCGACTGCCAGACAACAATGCCTGCCAGCGAAAAAAAGTAGATCAGCGCCGTTGACCACAGGGGATGCAGCCCCTGCGACTGCAACTCGCGAAATGGCCACCACGACATGCCCCAGACGGCGGCATTGATGATCAGCGCCGCGACGGGCAACGCAACATGCGTTCGACTCATGGTGGCTAGTGGGTCTGTGACGGAAAATAAGACATAGGTGCGCCGGGAGCCGCACCAGGTGCAACTGCGCGCATCAGTGGGACTGGTCGCTGCGGGCGATGCTCAGCAGGTGATCCACCTGCTCTTTGTGCTTGACGCAGTTGCTTTTGTGCCAGCGTTGAATCACCCACATGAACCCCGCCACCACCACGCCAAAGGTCGTGATGGCGCCAAAGGCCGACAGCCCCATGCCGGTTGACAGGCTGTAGCCTGCTCCGAGCGCCAGAATACAGGCCTGCTCGTTGAAGTTTTGCACGGCAATGGATCGGCCCGCGCCCATCAGGTTGTGGCCCCGGTGTTGCAGCAGCGCGTTCATGGGCACCACCAGAAAACCGCCCAGACCGCCGAGCAAAATCAAAAACGGTGCGGCCACCCACACGTTGGTGATCACGTTCATCAAAATCACCAGCAAGCCCATGGCAATACCCAGGGGCATCAGGCTGGTGGCGTGCTCCAGCCGCATGCGCATGGACGCGAGGATGGCGCCGACTGCGGTGCCAATCGCCACCACCCCGACCAGTGATGACGCCTGTGTGGTGCTGTAACCCAGCGCGGCCGCACTCCAGGCCAGCACGATGTAGCGCAGGTTGCCGGACACTCCCCAAAACAGCGTGGTGGTGGCCAGCGAGATTTGCCCCAGTTTGTCGCGCCACAGCGCGGCGTTGCAATTCCAGAAGTCAGGCAACAGCTCCAGCTTGTTGCGTGGCATGGGGCGCATCTCAACGCCGGTGTGCGGAATGCGGGTGTTGAACCACGCCGCCGCCGCGTACAGAATGATCAGCGCGCAAATAGCGGCTTCAGGCGGGGTATCAACGCCAGTGGCGAAAACCGGGAAGTCGAACGACAGAAGCAGATGCGATACCGAATGGCCGACCAGCTGGCCGCCCAGCAGCACGCCCAGAATGATGGAGGCAATGGTCAGGCCTTCGATCCAGCCATTGGCCTTGACCAATTGGGAGGCGGGTAGCAGCTCGGTAAGGATGCCGTACTTGGCCGGTGAGTAGGCAGCGGCTCCGAGGCCGACGATGGCATAGGCCACCAGCGGGTGGGTGCCAAACAGCATGAGCAGACAGCCCACCACCTTGATGGCGTTGCTGATGAACATGACCTTGCCCTTGGGCTGCGCGTCGGCGAAGGCGCCGACAAAGGGCGCCAGCACCACATAAAACAGCGCAAACATGGGCACCAGCGCGGCCGGTTGCCACTTGGGCGCGCCGCTTGTGCGTAGCAATTCCACTGCAGCGACAAACAGCGCGTTATCAGCCAGCGAGCTGAAAAACTGGGCCGCCATGATGGTGTAAAAACCGCGCTTCATTAAACTGTTTTGATCACCATTGCGTACGCATCAGCCTTGCTGATACACATGTATAAAAGTGAATGTCTCCTGTCTATCAAGGTTTATAGCACGCGGCAAGCTGGCAAAATCGACAAATAGGCCTTGACAGGCTTGCGTTAACCCTCGCCGACAGCTGCTCGTTTGTAACACCCGACCCGCCATGCCCCGTCCGATTCTTGCCACCATTCACACCGCCGCGCTCAGGCACAACCTTGCACGCTGCCGCAGCGCGGCGCCCGATGCGCGTGTCTGGGCCATCGTCAAGGCCAACGCTTACGGCCACGGCATCGAGCGTGCGTTTGACGGTTTGCGCGGTGCGGATGGCTTTGCGCTGCTGGACTTCGCTGAGGCGCAACGCCTGCGTGCGCTGGACTGGCGCGGCCCCATCTTGCTGCTCGAAGGCTGTTTTGAGCTGCGTGACCTGGAGCTGTGTTCGCGCCTGGGGCTGTGGCATACCGTTCACTGCGACGAGCAGATCGACATGTTGGCCACGCATAAAACCCAGCAGCCGCATCGCGTGTTTCTCAAAATGAACTCGGGCATGAACCGGCTGGGTTTCAAGCCGGACCGCTACCGCGCGGCATGGACGCGGCTCAACAGCTTGCCGCAGGTCGATGAAATTTCACTGATGACCCATTTCAGCGACGCGGACACCCCCAAGGGCATCGCGGCGCAACTTCAAACCTTTGGGGCCGTCACGCACGACCTGCCTGGTGAGCGCACGCTGAGCAACAGCGCTGCCAACTTGCGTCATGGTGCGCTGATCGGTGAAAAATCCGACTGGGTGCGGCCCGGCATCGCGGTTTATGGCAG
>JBKJIV010000080.1:0-7034 GCA_046598365.1 Polaromonas sp.
AACAGCCACCGTTTCCCGGATGGCGCTGGACAGCGGGAAATTCGAGCTCATGGGCAACGAGGTGATGGAAAACAAGATCCTCGCTTCGCGACTGGCTTTGCGTTTGCTGGACAGCGCCAGCTGGGAGCTCAACGATTTGCGCCTCCGTATTCAGGGCCTCGAAGATGTTTCCGAGCTGAGGAAAGAGGACATTCTCAGGCCCGAGGTTTTGTCGCAGAACCTGGTGGAGCAATGGACCCTGGCGCCCTTGTCCCGGGAGTTGTGGCTCGCCGTGCAGGGTGTGCTCCAGCAGCAACTGACTGAGCACCTGTTGGAGGCGTACCACGCAGCCAACGAATTCCTGGTCAAGGAAAACGTCATGGTGAACATTGACCTGCGGGCGCTCGTTAAGCGCACGCCCTCGGCCGTCAGTACTGCCACGGCAGGCAGCCGCAAGCCGGATGCCGTTGATCGCCCGGGCACTCAGAAATCTCCCAACTCGGCCGCCGGCGCTTCAGGTGGGCGGCGTAATCCACAGGGGGACGCCAATGGCGACGAGACAGGGCGCGGGGACGCAGGCGCCACGAGGAATGGAATTCAGGACGAAACCCGGATGCAAACCGGTACCTCGCCGCTGGCCAGGGCGCGTATGCGTGCTCAGGGCGTCATGGGGCATCTCAAGCGTTTGTTGTCAGACCACGCAGTTGATTTTGACGAAACCCATATTCATGAGCCTTCGCCTCAGTTGGCCCGGGCGCTGTCAAAAGGATCCAGCGCGGCTGCAGGTGGAGCCGCACCCGGCGACACCATGGTCGACGGGTCCGACGAGGGTTATGAAGCGGTACATGTAGAGCGGGCGGCAAGTGCACTGCGCCAGCGCACCACAGAACTGAAACAGGCGGCTGCCACTCCCAGTGAGAAGGCCACCATCGAAATTGTGGCGCTCATGTTCCAGAGCATTCTGGCTGAGGACCGGATTCCGCCGGCTGTGCGTGTATGGTTTGCCCGGCTGCAGATGCCGGTCCTTCGCGTAGCGATTTCCGAACCGGAATTTTTCGGCTCTCTGCAGCATCCTGCGCGCCGCCTGATCGACCGCATGGGTTCTTGTGTGCTGGGGTTCGACGCCACGGTGGCGGGTGGTGCGCTGGAAATTGAAATCAAGCGGGTGGTGCAGGTGATCGAGCAATACCCGGAGACCGGCAGGCGGGTGTTTCAACTGGTGTACGACGAGTTCCAGAAATTTCTTTCCAGGTTTCTTTCCGAGCAGGGCAGCGCTGCACGCGTGGTGACGGTGGCCCAGCAAATTGAGCAAAAAGAGACCATGGCCATCCAGTACACCATTGAGATGCGTAGCATGCTCAATGACATGCCGGTGCGTGAAGAGATCCGCGAATTTCTCTTCAAAATCTGGGCCGAAGCACTGGCCATTGCCGCCATGAAAAACGGCGCCCAGCATAAAGACACGATCACCCTCAAGCAGGCCGCAGCTGATCTGGTCTGGGCGGCCAGCGCCAAGCCCAATCGAAACGACAGGGCGCGTGTCATTGCCGATCTGCCCAAGTTGTTGCATTTGCTGCGGTCCGGCATGTCCATGCTGGGCATGACGGCGCCAGTGCAGGATCAGCATCTCAAAGTCATCAGCGACACCCTGGCCGACGCCTTCATGTCCAAAACCGATGCTATCTCCATTGAGCGCATCGAGGAAATGTCCAAGCGCCTGGCCAACCTGGAGGACTACCTGTCTGACGAAGACGTGGGTGATCTGCCGCTGGACACCGAAAATCTGGTCATGATGTTAGGTATTGATGCTTCAGATATTGAAGTCATTGCCGACGGAGGCAGCCAGCCCGGGGAAGCCATGATTGCCTGGGCGCAGGAGCTGCAACTAGGCGCCTGGTTCAGTCTGGACCACAATGCGAAAGTCAGTCACGTGCAATTTGCCTGGCGCAGTGATCGCAAGCAATTGCACCTGTTTGCTTCGACCGACGGACGCAATTTTCTGATTCAGGCCCGCCGCCTGGCGGCTTATTTGCAAGCCGGTTTGCTGGTGCCCACAGAAGAAGAAACTCTCACGGTGCGAGCCACGCGCGACGCGTTGGCCAAGCTCGACGCCAATCCCGAGCGCCTGCTCGGTTAGGTTGTTTGGGGAGCGTGTGGGGGCTCTTATCAATGCGCAATGCGGAACTCGGCGTCGTCACAGAGTTCGTCCAGCACCAGAGCATCCGGTTCTTCGCCAAAGCTCCAATAGACCATCAAAACGATGATTTTCAGATCATCCAGTGCCAGCGGTTCCCCCGGCGCGGCCATGGCGCGGTCAATGACAATTTCCCGCATGTGGGGTGGCAACACGCCCGCAGACTCCAAAAAACTCACAAAGCCCAAGGTTTGCGCTCCCAGGTGATGCTGCTCTGTCACCGAATACACGCGCAGGCTGTGGAGGGACTGGGGCTGGAATCCTGTTGGAAGCTTTGTGGTCGCCTGCGCAGCATCCGTCAGTGACGGGTCGGCAGGCAGGTCGATCTGGGTATTCTGGGCGGCAATGTTCAGACCGTTGAGCCAGACCAATGCGGCCTGAATCTCTTCAGCGTCAAAGCCGACGGCCGTGAGCTTGCGACTCAGTTGGTGCAACTCTGGGCAGGCATCCCCTTGCCAGTAGTTTTCGTAAACGTACACCAAGACTTCAAACATGCCTCCAATATAACGCAGTTAAATACCCGGCCTGCAAACCCTTCCAACTCCTCTGAGGGTGCCCCCCGGCTCTTGCGGAAGGGGGCTATGCAGAGGCCAGGCGCTGATACAGCCCGCCCTGCAGCCTGGTGATTTGGCCAGCCATTTCCAGTTCCAGCAGCTGCGACTGCAAGTCTGCCGTTGTCATGCCCGTGCGCGCTTGTAAAGCGTCCAGGCTGACCATGTCAAAACCCAGTGCGGACAAAAGAGGCGGCTCCGGTGCTTCGGGGTCGCATGGGGTGGCCGGCCCTGCGTTTGCATGTGGCAGCTTCAACTCTTCCAGCACGTCCTGAGCAGACTCCACCAGCTTGGCGCCTTGCCTGATCAGCGCGTGACAGCCCCGTGATTGCGGTGAATGGATGGACCCGGGGATAGCGAAGACCTCTTTGCCCTGCTCCGCCGCCAGCCGTGCGGTAATCAAAGACCCCGACTTCAACGCTGCTTCCACCACCAGCGTGCCTTGCGACAATCCGGAGATGATGCGGTTCCGTTTGGGGAAATTAGCCGTCAGGGGCGGCGTGCCCAGTGGGAACTCGCTGATGATCAGTCCCTGCTGCGCAATGCGATGCGCCAGATCGAGGTGCTGTTTGGGGTAGACGCGGTCCAGGCCGGTGCCGACAACTGCAATCGTCGTTCCGCCGCCCAGCAAGGCGCCATCATGCGCGGCGCCGTCCACGCCCAATGCCAATCCCGACACCACGCACAGACCAGCGCCCCCAAAAACACGTGCAAATTGTCGGGCGTTGACCTCGCCTTGGGGTGTGGGGTTGCGACTGCCAACAATTGCCAGGCAAAGCGCGCTGTTTTCAATAGCCATCTGCGCCGCTGAATCAAGGGCGCCCAGCATGTACAGCATGGAGGGCGGGTCTTCGATGTCAAGAAGCGCTACCGGATAAGCGGCGTCACCCAGCGTCACCACGCGGCGGTTGTCGGCGGCATTGAGCCATTCCAGCGTGGTTTTCAGCTGGGTGGCCAAAGTCTCCGGCTCCGCTTGCAAGGCATCGGCCAGCCGGTCGGAACCGAGCTGTTGCAAGGTCCCGGTACTTTGTTCAAAAACGGCCTGGGCTGAACCAAAGGCCGCCAGCAGTTTGCGCGTGCCGGTGTTGCCCAGTCCTGGCGTCAGTGCCAGGCGCAACCAGGCGGAAAGTTCAGCGGAATCCATAACGCTTGGGGAGTTCAAGCGGGCGCGCGCATGACAACTCCAACATGAGCACTCTGATGGGTGGGGCGGTATGAAGGGTGGATCAGTTGGGGTTTACGAAGCGGTCGCCTACTTTGACACCTTCGTCAGCCTGAAGAAGCAGGGCGTAGGACAGTTTTTCAAAGGTGCGAAAGACCATCAGCAGGCCATTGCGCTCGTTTGGCAGCCTGATTTGCGTACGGGGTGAGTCCGTGCGATCGGTAATGACAGCACCACTTTGCAACACGGCCATCACATGACCCCGTTCCAGCCCGTCCCGGCTGCCCCGGTTGAGTACGACGACTTGGTTCGCGGCCGCAAGACGAACGGCGCTGCCATAAATAGAGACGATCTGTCCCTCTATAGAGGTGGTCGGGGCGCGTGGGACGTAGCTCAGCAGTTCCCGCGGTGGTTCGGCCACCAGCCGGTCACCGACGCGCATTTCTTCTTTGGACACAACGATGATGATCGTTGCAGGGACGTTTTCCGTTGTGACCTTGCCGTCCTTGTCTTTGACGCTGGCGACGGATTCGCCGCGGATGAGCTCGGCTTTGCCGACAAACTGCGCCTCATAACCCAGAATCTCGCCAGTGGTGGGGTCCTTGAGCGGTGTGGCATTGCGGAACACCCGGTAGTCGATCGGCTCGCCCTTGGCATCGCTCAGGGGCTTGCCGCCTGCCTTGCTGGAGTACGTTCCCCGGGCATAGGCCCGGTCCCCACGGCTCAGCAAAACCCGGCCTTCCTGGGCGGCCACGATGCGCGGTGCAGTCGCAAATGTCGCTTCGTCAACGATCAGAGCTTCGGCCAAAAAGGGCTCGATGGCCTGCGGGGAAAGCGTGGGAATTGCTGCATCCGATAGGGATTCATAGCGGGTACGCGGCGAAACCCGTATGGTGTCGCCGGGCTGGCCATCCATCGAGGCCGACCCGCGGGAGCGAAGCGTCACGCGCCCGTTGGATTTGTCGAGGTACAGCTGCTGACCCGGATAAATGCGATGCGGGTTGCGAACTTCCTGGATGTTCATTCCCCACAGCTCGGGCCAGCGCCATGGGCTTTTCAAAAACATCCCGGAAATGGCCCACAAGGTGTCACCGCGCTTGACGGTGTATTCGTCGGGGGCGTTCGGGGCAAGGTCACTTTGGGGTACGCCGGTTTGGGCCACCTGGCTGGCCGTGACCTTCTGGTCGGCTGTGATGGGGAAATCGTGCGCCTGCAAGCCCGTGAGGGGGGCCAACAGGGTGATGGCTATTGAAATATGACTGAAACGACCAAAAATAGTTTGCATCTTGAGGCCCTTGGGGCTGGGACGGGTGCTGGCCGGCTGGCCGTCCCCGCGTTTTATCTTGATAAATCACTAGCGATTCTGTACTTAAGCCCTTGATTACGCAACGAATATGCGATTTGCCGGCAACCGAAGCGCTGAAAATTAGCGAAAATTAGCGAAAATAGCGACACCTGATTGCCCGCCCCATGACCCAACTGACAATTCTCCGATATCCCGACCCGCGCCTGAACACGGTAGCCAAGCCCGTGGCCGCAGTGGACACACGCATTCGCGCCCTGGTCGATGCCATGCTCGCGACCATGTACGAGGCCGAGGGCATCGGCTTGGCCGCGACGCAGGTGGATGTGCATGAGCGTTTGGTGGTCATTGATGTGAGTGAAGGCCGCGACCAGCCATTGATCCTTATCAACCCCGAGATTGTGTGGGCCAGCCCAGAGACTCAAGTTAATGATGAAGGTTGTCTCTCGGTGCCCGGCATTTATGACGGCGTGGAGCGTGCCACAGCCATTCGTGTACAGGCGATGGATCTGAAGGGTGAGACGCAAACTCACAATGCTGAAGGCCTGCTGGCCGTGTGCATTCAGCACGAGATGGATCACTTGATAGGCAAGGTGTTCGTAGAGTACCTGTCGCCACTCAAACGCAATCGCATCAAGACGAAAATGATCAAACAGAAGAAGTAAGCCCCCACGGGCGCTCACCGCGTGTAGCTCCCTGCCTCCCGAGGGAGCCACTGCGCCTGCGGTCTGGCGAAGCCAGACCCGCGGCCCCTGCTTGACTGAAGAGTGACTTCTATCTCTCGCCGCACCTTCCTTCCTTGCGTCGGTGAAAATACCTGCATGCGCCTTATCTTTGCCGGTACCCCTGAATTTGCCCGTGTGGCCTTGGAGCAACTCCACGCAGCAGGCTTTCAAATTCCCTTGGTATTGACGCAACCTGACCGTCCCGCGGGACGAGGCATGAAGCTGAACGCCTCCGCAGTGAAACTGTTCGCGCAGGAAAAAGGCATTGCTGTTGCCCAGCCACGCAGCCTGCGCCTCGACGGTAAATTCCCTGAAGACGCGTCCGCCGCGGAGCTTGCCATCGAATCGGCGCAGGCAGACGCCATGGTGGTCGCTGCGTATGGATTGATCCTGCCGCAGTGGGTATTGGCTGCGCCAAAGCACGGGTGCTTCAACATCCATGCCTCCCTTCTACCTCGTTGGCGCGGGGCGGCACCTATTCACCGGGCCATTGAGGCGGGGGACAGCGAGACCGGCATCACCATCATGCAGATGGACGCAGGCCTGGACACCGGCGCTATGTTGCTGCTTGAAAAACTCTCCATCGCGTCTAGCGACACCACCGCCATTTTGCACGACCGACTGGCAGCTCTCGGCGGCCGAATGGCCGTGCAAGCGCTGGAGCTGGCCGCTTGTGGGGGGTTGACGGCGACGAAACAGCCGATCTCAGGAATTACCTACGCGAACAAGATTGAAAAACATGAAGCGGTGATTGACTGGGCGGAAAGTGCCGCGCTGATTGAGCGACGCGTTCGCGCCTTCAATCCCTTTCCTGTCGCCGTCAGTGTGCTGAGCGGGGTCGCTATCAAGTTCTGGCAGGTCACGGTGGTGCCTAACGCCGTACCGTCAGATGGCGCCGTACCGGGTCAGGTTTTATCGGTCGGTGCCGACGGGGTCGATATTGCCGCCGCCGGTGGCGTCGTGCGTGCGACCCGTCTACAAAAACCAGGGGGCAAGCCGTTGGATGCCGCAGAGTTTTTGCGTGGGTTTAGCTTGCAACCCGGCATGATTTTTTCAAATCGCTAAGTCAAGGGAGAAGGTAGTTGATCGCTTTATTGTTCCGGCATCCGGAGTTTCGGGT
>JBKJIV010000014.1:0-16387 GCA_046598365.1 Polaromonas sp.
GCTGCGCACGCGCACCACCGTGCCGAAGGGCAGGGTTTTGTGGGCGGCCGTCATTTCGTTCATGTTGTAGCGCTCGCCGTTGGCGGTGCGCCGGCCATGGAAGCGCGGGCCGTACCATGACGCCTTGCCCTGCTCGAACTCTTTAGGCGTCTCGCCTGCCAGCAAACCGGGCTCTGCAGCGGGCGTGACAAGCGCCGCCGCCTCGGCTATGGGGGCTTCAGGCGGGGAAGATGCGTTCACCGGCGCCGGGCGGCTGGTGACTGCAGGGGGCGCTGCCGCTGTCTCGGGCGCAGGCGGTGTGACACACGCCGACAACAAGGCAAGCAGGCTGGCGCTGATGCAAGCTCGAACGATGCCTGAGTAAAAACTCAAACCGTCAGCCCGTCAGTTGCAGACGACGGATGATTTCCGTCGTGGCAACTGCCTGGTTCATCGTATAGAAGTGAATGCCCGGAACACCCGCTGCTCTCAGTCTGTCGCACATCTCAGTGATCACGTCGAGGCCAAAACTCTTGATGGACGCCGTGTCATCGCCATAAGACTGCAGGCGCAAGCGGATCCAGCGCGGAATTTCTGCGCCGCAAGCGTCTGAAAAGCGCATGAGTTGGGTCGAACTGATGATGGGCATGATGCCCGGCACAACAGGGATGTCGGCGCCCAGCTTGCGGGTGTCGTCCACAAAACGGAAGTAAGCGTCGGTGTTGAAAAAATACTGGGTAATGGCCGAGCTGGCGCCGGCCTTTACCTTGATCAGATAAGCCTGCAGATCAGCCTCGGGAGATTTGGCCTGGGGATGGGTCTCGGGGTAGCAACCCACCTCGATGTGGAACGCGTCGCCGGTTTCCGAGCGTATGAACTCAATCAGCTCGCTGGCGTACTTGAACTCGCCAAAGGCGCCAAAACCACTGGGCAAATCGCCCCGCAATGCCACCATACGCCGGATGCCCGCCGCGCGGAAGGCTGCGAGTTGCGCGCGCACACCCTCGCGCGTAGCGCCTATGCAAGAGAAGTGCGGTGCAGCGTCAAAACCGTCGCCAATGATGGCCTGGACCGTCTGCATCGTGCCGTCTTGTGTGGAACCGCCAGCGCCATAGGTGACGCTGAAAAACTCGGGCTTGTGCGCATACAGCGCCTGGCGCACACCGCGCAGTTTGTCGCTGCCTTCAGGTGTTTTGGGCGGGAAAAATTCAAAACTGACAGGTAAATTCATTGCAAGCTCCCCTCGTCTTTTATGTTTTATCGGCGTCTTTGTCGCGCCGCTTGCCGCGCGCCGGGCCGTGCTGACCTGAATGCGCCTCTTCAGAGTCCTCATGCGCGGCATGCATCGCGCGCAGTTCGCTGCGCGGTGTGCGTTTGGCAGCCTTGCGCGCTGGCGCGGCTGGCAGCGGCTGGTCTTCACCCGCGTTGTTGTGGCCCTTGACGGCGTGAATGAAAAACTCGCGGTTGCCGTCGCCGCCTTCAATCGGCGAGGCCAGCCAGGCTTTGACGTCCATGCCCAGCGCGCTGCAGGCGTCGCGCAAGCGTTGTTCGACAAACTCGAAATGCACCGCGTCCCGCACAATGCCGCCCTTGCCGATCTGGCCGGGCTGCAATTCAAACTGCGGTTTGACCAGCATCAACAAATCACCACCGGGCTTAAGCAGACGCAGCACAGCCGGCAACACCAGCGTGAGTGAGATGAAGGACAGATCGCCGGTCAGGAAGTCGAAGTTGGCCTCCACCGGTTCGGCATTTTCTTCATCGAAATTTTCATCATCAAATCCGGCCTCGGCCTCCACAGAGTGGGCGGGACCAGCTACCAAATCCACAGCAGTCATGGCGCGTGCATTAACACCTTCGATACACACGACGCGCGGGTCTTCGCGCAGGCTGGGGTGCAGCTGGCCATGACCGACGTCCACACCCACGACCTGCACCGCGCCGTGTTGCAGCAGGCAGTCGGTAAACCCGCCGGTCGATTGCCCGATGTCCAGACAACGCAGGCCCGCTACTTTGATACCCGTGCTTTTGAGAGCGCCTTCGAGCTTGAGCCCGCCGCGCGAGATGTATTTCGCTTCGGTGGTGTCGGGTATCTCGACTTCGGCGCCGCCCGGAATTTCGTCACCGTTTTTGGCGACCTTCTTCCACGGCGAGCTTTCCTCGGCGCGCCAGCGCACACCCGATGCAATCAGGCGTTGAGCCTGGGAGCGGGTGGCGGCAAAGCCGTTGTCGACGAGGAAAAGGTCAGCGCGCATGGGTAATTTTTCCAGTAATCTCAAGCGCGTAGCGAGCGGCTGTCAGGCTAGGCGCGGGCGTCGGGCAACCGGAGTGCACTTCAGGTGCATGAGGATTGCCCGATCGGGACCCGCAACGACGCATCACGGCCGCGCAGCAGCGCAGCTCAATAGCGGTACGTATCGGCCTTGTACGGGCCGGCCTTGGAAACACCAATGTACGCAGCCTGCTCGTCGCTGAGCTCGCTCAGCATCGCGCCGACCTTTTTCAGGTGCAGGCGCGCGACTTTTTCGTCCAGGTGTTTTGGCAACACATAAACCTTGCCCACTTCGTAGTCGGCCTGTTTGGTGAACAGTTCGATCTGCGCAATGGTCTGGTTGGCAAAGCTGGACGACATCACAAAACTCGGGTGGCCGGTGCCGCAGCCGAGGTTGACCAGGCGGCCCTTGGCCAACAGGATGATGCGTTTGCCGTCCGGGAAGATCACGTGGTCGACTTGCGGCTTGATCTCTTCCCAGGTGCATTTTTCGAGTGCAGCAACGTCGATTTCATTGTCGAAGTGGCCGATGTTGCAAACGATGGCCTGGTCTTTCATGGCCGCCATGTGTTCGTAGGTGATGACGTTTTTGTTGCCGGTGGCGGACACAAAAATGTCGCACTTGTCCGCAGCGTATTCCATGGTCACAACCTTGTAACCTTCCATCGCGGCCTGCAGGGCGTTGATGGGGTCGATCTCGGTCACCCACACTTGTGCACTCAAAGCGCGCAGCGCCTGGGCCGAGCCCTTGCCCACGTCGCCGTAACCGGCAACCAGTGCCACCTTGCCGGCAATCATCACGTCGGTGGCGCGCTTGATGGCGTCAACCAGCGATTCGCGGCAACCATAGAGGTTGTCGAACTTGGACTTGGTGACGGAGTCGTTCACGTTGATGGCGCGCAGGGCCAGCGTGCCCTTGACCGACATCTCGTTCAGGCGCAGTACGCCAGTGGTGGTTTCTTCGGTCACGCCGATGATGTTTTTCAGGCGGCGGCTGTACCAGGTCGGGTCTTGCGCAAGCTTCGCCTTGATCGAGTTGAACAGGCAAACTTCTTCTTCGCTGCCGGGCTTGGACAGCAGGGATGCGTCTTTCTCGGCCTTGGTACCCAGGTGCATCAGCAGCGTTGCGTCGCCGCCGTCGTCCAGAATCATGTTCGGGCCTTCTTCAGGCGTGCCCTTGGCGCCGGTGAATTCGAAAATGCGGTGGGTGTAATCCCAGTAGTCAACCAGGGTCTCGCCCTTGATGGCAAACACCGGTGTACCGGCGGCGGCTATCGCAGCGGCGGCATGGTCTTGTGTGGAGAAGATGTTGCACGATGCCCAGCGCACGTCGGCACCCAGGGCTTGCAGGGTTTCGATCAGCACGCCGGTCTGAATGGTCATGTGCAGCGAACCTGTGATGCGCGCGCCCTTGAGCGGCTGCGCCTTCGCGAATTCTTCGCGAATGGCCATCAGGCCAGGCATTTCGGTTTCAGCAATTTTCAGCTCTTTGCGGCCCCAGGCGGCAAGCGCGAGGTCGGCAATAACGTAATCAGGGTGCAGGGGTTTGAGAACAGCGCTCATAGTGACTCCAAAACAGGCTTTTTAAAAACCACTGCTGGGGTCAACTCACCTCACAGCACAGTGGGTGAGCGCGGTTGGGAGGCAGAGCCGGCAAGCGGCCTGGTGTCCGAGCCTCACGCGCCAGCTGACGGGGTCAGTGTGTGGCAGGTTGCATCGCTCCTCGGACAGGCCATATTCTATACGGCCGGGCGATCGGCTGCAAAGCCCGCGCCCAATACTTGGGAATAGCCCCTCTCCGCCAATGGGTCAGCGCGCCATGGCGCGGCGCGCCAGGTAGCTGCAGGCGTCTACCAACGCCACCAGGCCAATCATGGCCAGCAGGATAGAGCTGGTCTCTTGCATCTGGAACAGCCCCATGTGAAAAGCCAGCATCTGCCCCAGGCCACCCGCACCCACCACGCCCAACACGGCGGCAGCGCGAATATTGTTCTCCCAGCGGTACAGCGTGTAGCTCATGAGTTGCGGCAGCACTTGCGGCAGCGTGGCATACAAAAACACCCGACCCTCGCCGATACCGCGCAGGCGCAGCGCAGCGCCCGGGCCTTCGGGCACGTTTTCAACCGCCTCGGCAAACAGCCGCCCGAGCACGCCGGTGGTATGCAGGCCCAAGGCCAGCGTGCCGGCCAGCGGGCCCAGGCCGGCAGCGATCAGCAGCAGGGCCGCCCAGACCAGCTCGGGAATGCTGCGCAGCGCGTTGAGCAGCAGCCGCGTGACAGTTTTGAAGTGGGCCGGGTCTTGCGCATGCGTGCGGCTGGCTGGCAGCGCCAGTAGCAGGCCCAAAATCGCCGCAATCAGCGTGCCCAGTGCTGACATGGCCAGCGTTTCCAGCGTGGCCGGCAACAGCTTTTTCAGAAAGGCGATCTCGCCTGTCGGTTCCAGCAGCTCGCCGATAAAACGGCCCATCTTGCGCAGCGCATCAAGCGATAAAAACTGCGCCCACTTCAAATCGAGCGACCAGAAGCTCAAGGCCACCAGCAGCACCGCGCCGGCCACCAGCCAGCAGGCCTTGCAACGCGCGTCAAACAGCGGTGGCGGCAGGCGGTACACCTCGTTGGCGGCGTGGGTGGATGTGCGTAACTCGTCCATCACCCGCCTCAACCCAGCGCCTTGCGCAGCCAGGCGCTGGCCTGGTCGGCCAGCCAGACCAGAGCCATGAAAACCAGCAGCATGGTGCTGACTTCAGAGCCATTGAACATCTTCATCGAGGCGTCCATCTGTTGCCCCAGACCACCAGCACCGACAAAACCCAGCACCGCCGAAGAACGGATCGCGCACTCCCAGCGGTAAACGCTGTAGCTGGTGAGTTCGGCCGCGTTTTGCGGCAGCAGGCCGTAGAAAAAGGCCTGCAGCCGACCCGAGCCATTGCGCAGCAGAGACACCGTGGCATGGCTGTCACCACTTTCCAGAATTTCGCCATACACCTTGCCCAACATGCCGCTGTAAGTGAGCGCAATCGCCAGCACACCGGCGGTGGGGCCCAAGCCGACCACCCGCACAAAAATCAGCGCCCAAATCAGCTCGGGCACGCTGCGCAACACAATCAGCAGCCAGCGCACCAGCTGCCTCAGCGACGCTGGCAGCAGGGCCATGCGCCCGCTCAGGGCCGACACCGACAACACCCGCACCGACAGCAAGGTCAGCGGCAGGGCCAGCAGCAAAGCCAGGGCCATGCCGGCCGTGGCAATCGCCACGGTGCGCCAGGTCTCACGCGCTACCAGTAGCAAAAATTCAGTTTCAACTTTCGGCGGAAAAAAATCGCCCAGAAACTTCAACGTGGACGACAAGGTGCCCGGCTCGAACATCACCCAAGGCTTGAATTCGGTCAACACCAGTCCAGGCCACAGCAGTAGCAGCGCAATCAGCGCCCATGTGACACGGCCACGCCAGGCCGGATCGCGCAACGCGGGACGCAGGGTCGGCAAGGTGGCGACGGTCATCGGTGCGCCATGGTGCTCAGCGGCAATGCATGACCGCAGGCGGCACTACCGGGGCAGGCAGGTCCAGCGGCTCACGCGCCGGCCCAGTCAGCTCATGCAGATGCTGGGCGTAAAGGGCCTGCAGACGCTCGGGCGTCACCTGCGCAGCGGGCAAGTCAAAAGCCAGCTCGCCATCACGCAGGCCGACGATGCGCGGAAAGTGCTGCAACGCCATCTCGACATGGTGCAGGGTACAGACCAGCGTGGCGCCGCGCTCGCGCGCCGCGTGGGTCAGTGAGCTGATGGCCTGCTGGCCGCGCGTCGGGTCCAGCGCCGACAGCGGCTCATCAACCAGCAGCAGGCCGGCCTCGGTGACCAGCGCGCGCGCCAGGCCCACCCGCTGGCGCTCGCCGCCAGACAGCCGGTCCACGCGGGCAAACAGTTTGTCGCTAAGGTCAAACCGCGCCAGGGCGGCATCGGCCTGAGCTATCGCCGTTGGGTAAAACAGGCTGCGCAGGCTTTGCCACAAACCTATTTGCGGCAGCCGCCCCGCCAGCACCGAGGTGACCACACGCTGGCGCGGCGGAAGTGGCGGCACCTGCGGCGCCAGAAACAGCTCGCCGCGCAATCGCTGCAATTGGTGGCGCGGCAATTGCCAGGGGTTGCGTTCACCCAGCTGGACGCTTCCAGCCGATGGCGGCAACGCACAAGCCAGCAAATGAAGCAGGGTGGTCTTGCCGGCACCGGATGGCCCGATGATGGCTATCTGCTCGCCGGCCGCCACGTCCAGCGACAGGCCACGCAGCGCTGCGGGCGCATCACGTTTTGCCGCCGGATGCTGCGCAGCCACCCCATCCAGCCTGATTTTCATAGTTAAATTGGCCTCCAGCCCTCGCACGGTCTGCGCAAGCGGTTGTCTATTGAATAGCAGCTTACTTGAGCAAACCGGCACTGCGGGCGGCGGTTTCTATGCCCTTGTAGTTGTCGGCCTTGGTTGGGATGTAACGCGTGGCGCGGTTCAAGTCCAGAATTTCCTTGCCCTGCGCAGTGGCCGGGTCAATGTCGAGCAGGGCCTTGGTGACCTTCTCGCGCAGGGCGGCTGGCATGTCGGCATGCACCGCCCAGTTGTAATTAAAGTAACCGGGCGTGGTGTAGAACACATTGACTTCTTTGGTGTCGACCTTGTTTTCCTTGACGAACTTGTTCCACACCGTGATGTCCAGCGCAGCGGCTTCCACCTTGCCGCTGACCACCGAGGCAATCGTGGCGTCATGGGCGCCGGAATAGGCCACGCGCTTGAAGTCCTTGTCAGGGTCCACATTGGCTTGCAGCAGAAAGCTGCGGGGCATCAGGTGGCCCGAGGTGCTGGACTGCGAGCCAAAACTGACCTGTTTGCCCTTGAGGTCGGCCAGGGTCTTGATGCCGGAGTTGGTCTTTGCAATAAAGACCGACTGGAATTTGGTGTCTTCTTCGCGCTGGGCAATCGGCACAATCTTGCCGCCCGAGCGGTTTTGCGCCTGGATGAAGGTAAAGCCGCCTAGCCAGGCCAGCTCGATGTTCTTGTTAACCAAAGTCTCCACCGCAGCCGGATAGTCGCTAACCGGCGTGAATTCGACTTTCATGCCCAGCTTTTGCTCCAGGTACTTGACGATGGGGCCGAATTTGCGCATCTGCTCGGTGGCAGCCTCTTCCGGAATGGTGGTTACGCGAAAGATGGCTTGCGCGTGGGACGCAGCCGCTGCAGTGAGCACTGCGCCCAACGCAAGGGCCTTGAAGGCGGTTGTGAAAAAACGGGCCATGAAGGGCTCCCAGAGAAGGTGACAAAACGGTATTAAACCCGACAACCCAATCCCTTGCGTCGGCCCTGCTACATTCCTGACGATGCCCTCCCCCGCTCTTCGCACCCGCGTGGTGATTGTCAGCCCCGCCCTGGCCGACGCCAACAATGGCAACTGGCAAACCGCCAGACGCTGGGAGCAGATGCTGGCGCCCCATGCGGTGCGGATTGTCCGTGAGTGGCCCGACGCGGCCGCGTCCGAACAAGACCGGGTGTTGCTGGCCCTGCATGCACGGCGTTCGGCAGCATCGATTGCGGCCTGGGCTGCAGCGCGTGGCCCCGCCGGGCTGGCGGTGGTGCTGACTGGCACCGATCTGTACCGCGACATTCAGCACGACGATGCGGCTCGCCAGTCGCTGGCGCTGGCGCAGCGTCTGGTGGTGTTGCAGGAGCTTGGCCCTGATGCCTTGCCCGCGCCGCTTCGGTCCAAGGCGCGAGTGATCTTCCAGTCCACCACGGCGCGCCAGGCACTGGCCAAATCACCCCGCTTTCTGCGTGCTGTCATGGTGGGCCATCTGCGCGAAGAAAAGTCACCGCAGACCCTGTTTGAAGCCGCGCACCTGCTGGCGGGCCAGCCCAATCTGTTCATTGACCACATCGGTGACGGACTGGACCCGGCGCTGGGCGAACAGGCCCGCGCAACCGGCGCCGCCTGCCCGAACTACCGCTGGCTGGGCGGCCAAGCGCACGAGGCCACGCGCCGCCGCATCCAGCGGGCCCATGTGCTGGTGCATACGAGCCGCATGGAGGGCGGTGCCCATGTGATCATGGAAGCGGTGCGCAGCGGCACGCCGGTGATTGCCTCCCATATCGCCGGCAACATCGGCATGCTGGGCAAAGACTACGCGGGTTACTTTGAGTGGGGCAACGCGGCGGCGCTGGCGGACCTGCTGCAACGCTGCCACGACACGCCCGGCCCGCAAGGCCTGCTGGCGCAACTGGGCGCACAATGCGCGCGGCGTGCCCCTCTTTTTGAACCTGGTGCTGAACGCAGCGCGCTGCTGCAACTGGTGCAGCAGCTGAAGCCAACGCCCGCGAAACCACCTTCACCTTCCGTCTGAACTGATATGCAATCGAGCGAACAACCTGTACTGCGCGACATCGTGCTGGTCGGCGGCGGCCACAGCCACGTGGGGGTGCTGAGAAGTTTTGGCATGAAGCCGGTGCCCGGCGTGCGCCTGACCGTGATCTGCCGCGATACCGACACGCCCTACTCCGGCATGTTGCCGGGCTACATCGCGGGCCACTACAGCCACGACGATGTGCACATTGACCTGAACACGCTGGCCGCCTTTGCCGGCGCGCGCTTTTTCCGCGATGAGGTGATTGGTCTGGACAGGGCTGCGGGCAAAGTCATTTGCCGCAACCGCCCGCCCGTGCCGTATGACCAGCTGTCCATCAACATCGGCTCGGCGCCGCAAATCGGCCAGGTGCCCGGCGCGGCCGACCATGCGGTGCCGGTCAAGCCGATTCATTTGTTCAACGAGCGCTGGCTGGCCCTGCTGGCCCGCGTGCAGCAACATACTGGCAAGACACGGATTGCCGTCGTCGGCGCGGGCGCGGGCGGGGTCGAACTGACGCTGGCCATGCAGCACCGCCTGCGCGGCGAGCTGCGCGCGCTGGGGCGCGACCCGAATGAGCTGGCGTTTCATCTGTTCAGCAACACGGCCGACATTCTGCCCACCCACAACCCCCGGGTACGCCAGACTTTTCAGCGCGTGCTGACCGAGCGCCAGGTGGTGCTACACCTGAACAGCGAAGTGACCCAGGTATCTGAACGCAGCATCAAAACCAGCGACGGCACCGTGATGGAGATGGACGAAATCGTCTGGGTCACGCAGGCTGGCGGCGCTGCCTGGTTGCGCCAGACCGGCTTGGCGCTGGACGCCGAGGGTTTCATCGAGGTCAACGATCAGCTTCAAAGCATCAGCGACCCGGCCGTGTTTGCAGCCGGCGACATTGCCGCCTTCACCAGCCGCCCTTTGCCCAAGGCCGGCGTGTTTGCCGTGCGTCAGGGCAAGCCCCTGGCCGCCAACCTGCGCCGGGCGGTGCTGGGCGAGCCGCTGGTCAGCTACCGGCCGCAACGCAACTGGCTGGCGCTGATCAGCACCGGCGACCGTTTTGCCGTCGCCTCACGCGGCGCGCTGAGCTGGCAGGGCGCGTGGGTCTGGCGCTGGAAAGACTGGATTGACCGCCGCTTCATGGACAAATTCCAGACCTTCCCGGTGATGGATGAAAGCGCCATGGGCAAGGCAGCGCCATCGCGTGTCAAGCTCGATCAGGAAGAAGCCGCGCAGGCCATTTCTGCGATTGCC
The DNA here is from genome assembly GCA_046598365.1 of Polaromonas sp. Classification (GTDB taxonomy): domain Bacteria; phylum Pseudomonadota; class Gammaproteobacteria; order Burkholderiales; family Burkholderiaceae_C; genus Polaromonas. The sequence continues at coordinate 9,883 of JBKJIV010000014.1, forward strand.
ATGCGCTGCGGCGGCTGCGGCGCCAAGGTCGGTGCCACCGTGTTGTCGCGCGCGCTGGGTGCGCTGCAACCTATTGAACGCGACGACGTGCTGATTGGCCTGCACGCACCCGACGACGCAGCCGTGGTGCGGGTACCGCCGGGCAAGGCCATGGTGCACTCGGTTGATTTTTTCCGCGCCTTCATCGACGACCCCTATCTGTTTGGCAAGGTGGCCGCCAACCATGCGCTTGGCGATATTTTTGCGATGGGCGGGCAGGCGCAGTCCGCCACCGCCATTGCCACCGTTCCTTCGGGGCTGGAGGCCAAGGTCGAAGACGTGTTGTTCCAGATGATGACCGGGGCGGTGGAGGTGCTCAACGAAGCCGGTTGTGCGCTGGTCGGCGGCCATACCGGCGAGGGCAAGGAGCTGGCGCTGGGGTTTGCGATCAACGGTCTGGTCGATGAAGACCTGCACACCGTGATGAAAAAAGGCGGCATGCGGCCCGGCGACGTGTTGCTGCTGACCAAGCCGATTGGCACCGGCACGCTGTTTGCAGCCCATGCGCGGCTGAAAACCCGGGGCCGCTGGATTGATGCGGCGCTGGTCTCGATGATCCAGTCCAATCGGCTGGGCGCACAGTGCCTGCAAGCCCACGGCGCCACCGCCTGTACCGACCTGACGGGCTTTGGCCTGCTGGGCCATCTGGTCGAGATGACGCGCCCCTCGGGTGTGGACGCCGAGCTGCGCCTGGCCGCGCTGCCCCTGCTGGACGGTGCGCTGGAGACCAGCGCAGCCGGTATTTTGAGCTCGCTGCAACCCGCCAATGTGCGGCTGCGCCGCGCCCTGCGCAACCAGGCCGAAGCCATCACGCATCCGGCTTATCCGCTGATCTTTGACCCGCAAACCGCTGGCGGCCTGCTGGCCAGCGTACCCGCCGACCGTGCCGACGCCTGTATTGCCGCGCTGCGCAAACTCGGTTATGGCAAAACCGTGGCGATTGGCCGCATCCTGGCGCAGGGCGATGCGCTGGAACCCATCGTCTTGACATGCTGAGCCTCAGCGCCTGGCCACTGGCTGACCGGCAGCGCATCACGGGTGTCTTCACCGACATCGACGACACCCTGACGACCGAAGGTGCGATCACGGCGGAAGCGTTGCTGGCGCTGGGTCAGCTCAAGGCGGCTGGCCTGCATGTGATTCCCATCACCGGCAGACCGGTCGGCTGGAGCGAGCCGTTTGCGCGCGTCTGGCCTGTGGATGCCATCGTGGCTGAAAACGGCGCGGTGGCAATTTTCAGACAAGGCGAGCAGCTTTCCAAGCGATATCAACAAGACGAGACTACCCGCCGCGCCAATTACGCGCGCATGCAGCAGGTCGCGCAGCGCGTGGTGCAGGAAGTACCCGGCGCGGTGCTGTCTGAAGACAGCGCGGGCCGCGAGACCGACATTGCCATCGACCACAGCGAGTTTGTGCACCTGCCTTCAGACCACATTGCCAGGGCGGTGCAAATCATGCAAAGCGAAGGCATGAACGCCACCGTGAGCTCCATCCACATCAACGGCTGGTTTGGCGCGCACAACAAGCTCGAAGGCGCGCGCTGGATAGCCCGCGAATTGTTCAGCCGCGACCTCGACGCGGAGATGGCGAACTGGGTGTATGTTGGTGATTCGACCAACGACCAGTTGATGTTTGAAGCTTTCCCCAATTCGGTGGGTGTGGCCAACATCCGCCGCTTTGAAGCAGAACTGAGCCACAAGCCGAGCTACATCACCATGGGTGAGCGCGGCGCGGGGTTTGCCGAGGTGGCTGCCGCTCTGCTGGTGGCGCAGTCAGCTGCACCGCCTTGAGCTTGAAATCAAGGCCGTATTGCTTGATTTTGGCTGGGCCATTTGTCTTTGCCATTGACTACTCTCTCCGTTAGGTAAGAGTGTCAACTAAAGCGAGGCAAGCTCCGCGTCCGTTTCGAGCGACCTGTTATGCGTCACTTGTCGCGACGCTTGATCATGGTGCAAGACCTTCAACCGACACCAGCCTTGCAGAACTGCATTCGTCTCGAACAGCTTTGAGCCCCTGATAGACCGGTCCGGTGTAGAACTCCTCCCAAGCGGCAACTGACGGGAACTCAAGCACGACGATTCGCCGTGGCTGCCAGTCACCTTCGTAGACCTTGTGCGCGCCGCCACGGGCGAGATAGCGTGCGCCTGCAGCGTCGAGAGCTGGCTTTACGTCCTTCATGAACTCTTGGTATCGAGACATGTCCCTGATTTCGACATCAAAGATTACGTACGCACTCATTGCAACTCCTGACGATGTTGTTAGATCCTAGATTGGACGAACGAAGAGCGCGAGCTCTTTCGCCACCGTACACCGCGTCTGGAGGATCGGCAAAGGAGTCTCGGGTGACACATAACGTTGGAAGTGGCTGGCGCGCGAGTAAGGTAGCCGCGCAGCGACCGGACGCACTTGTGCGTCCGTGTCGACTGACCTGTTAACGCCGCTGGAGAAAGTGGTTGCGTCAAACATGTTCTAGCGAAACAAGAAGAGAAACAGACCCAGGCCAACCAGACCTACGCCAATTGTCACAAGAAAGAGTCCTGCCAGAAAGAGCACTGCGGCGAGATACCCAGGCCCGCCCAGGTCGTTGAGCACGGCGAACACCTCGGTGCTCATGGCGCGTCGTGGATCAGACAGAAAGAAGCGCTGGTACTCACCGAGCAAAAGCCAGGCGCCCGCCCAGAGTGCGCTGCCGATTACGACAAATCCCAGTGGCATCAAGACCATTTCCATTGCTGCGCGTTAACGTTGGGGGCCACTGGCACACAGCAAGCGCCGCGCAGCGACAACTCGCCGCTGTGTGTCCATGTGGGCCAACCGGTTAAATTTCACTACTTGTCCGCGCGACATGAACCCGAGCGAGACGTTCTGCCATACGAGTTTGCCAGCCAGGCCCCGTGGCACGCCACTTGGAAATAACATCCGCCGGCAAGCGTAATGAAATAAGTTGCCGCGGGCTTGCTGATTTGGGACGGCCACCTTTTTTAACCACAGCGCGGCTAAGCAGGTCATCGTTGAGTTCTGGCAGCTCTTTGTATTCCACCGGTTTCACAACATGCGCATCCACGCGCGCAAGATCAGAGCCCAAAGTACGGGGCGAGGCGTGTTTGTTCACGATCATTTGCCTTTCGCATACTAAAAATGTGACGCACCGTGCCACGCGGGGTGTAGCCAACTACCACCATGCGTCCGGCAAGTAGGCCGTAACAGATGATCCGCTTTTCACCATAGTCCTTGCGCGTATCTTCAACCTCAACTGTCAGGCCATCGAACACGGCTCGAGCATCCTCAAAATCCAATCCGCGTTCTGCAAACGCTTTTTCACGTTTAGTGGAATCGTAGGAAACGCGCATGAGGTTATTGTATATACGAAAACCTGAGCCTGCAATCGCAAACTATGCGCAACATCGCCACCCGTCGCCGTCAGACTTGGTGAAATTTAACGTCGAAGTCAAGCCGCAGAGCGCTTGCGCGTTGTCGCACTTGGACGACCAGTTAAATTTCGCTCTACTTCCATGCGCAGTGCTGCATTTATGCGTGACTGGTAGCCAGCCCCCTTCGACTTGAAAAACTCCAAGATGTCCGCATCCAAGCGAACAGAGGTAAGTACCTTCGTGGGAGCAGCCTGTGGCCCGCGCCCGCGCTTCAGAACCGGCGCGCCAAGCATCTCTTCTGTCCATGCCGGATTGTCTGGATCATTGACCTTAGCCGAGGTTTTCTTTGGCAACTTGACGGTAGTATCGAGCTTCATGTTTTTCTGCCTTTCGCAGCGAAATCACGTGAGGCCCTTTCGGGCGCTCCGTATAAACCATCACAACCACATCTGCCGCAAGAAGACCGAAGCAAACCAAGCGCTCTTCGCCGTAGTCTTGTCTTTTGTCTTCACGGGTCACGGTGAAGTGGTCCCAGATTGCATCGCATCCAACGAAGTCAAGCCTGTGATTCTTGATGTTCAGCTTGCGCTTTGGTTCGTCCCATGTGAGCACATCTAATTGTATCTACAAAATACTAAGATGCAAATTGAAATTTAACGTCGGCGTTGACCGGCGCACATGAAGCGCGTGTGCGAAGCGCACGGAAGCACGTTTGCGTCCGTGTCGAATGATGGGATGGACTCCCCCGTCTTTTTGCGCGAAATTCGCGTACTGGTCTTCATTGGCGTGTGGATCAGGTCTTCATCAAACGAAAGGAGTCCGACATGAATGCTACTACTGTTGCCGTCGATCTTGCAAAGTCCGTGTTTCAGCTTGCCGTCGCTGACGAGCACTGGCGTGTTGTTGAGACTCATCGGCTGACGCGTACCCAGTTCGAGCGCTGGTTTGCCAACCGCGATGTGTCCCTGGTCATCATGGAAGCCTGCGGCTCAGCCCACCACTGGGCGCGCTGGCTCAATGGCCTGGGCATAGAGGTCAAGCTGCTGCCCGCCCAGTACATCCGTGCCTACGTCAAACGCAACAAGACCGATGCGGCCGATGCAGCCGCACTTCTGGAGGCGGCCCGCGCCTCCGACATCCGTCCGGTGCGCGTCAAATCAGTCGAGCAGCAAGCCCTGCAGGGTATGCACCGCATCCGCAGCCTGTGGATGGGCACCCGCACCAGCCGGATCAATGCCCTGCGCGGATTCTGCCGGGAGTTTGGCATTGCCATTCCTGTCGGTGCGCGCACTGGGGTTGAGGTCATCAGCCGGGTGCTGGCTGACCCGGCCACCGCTGTGCCGGATCTGATCCGGGGCACAGCCAGGCTGTTGATTGACGAAATCCGCTTGCTGGAAGCGCGCATTGCCCAGCTCGAGCGTGAGCTGACCGCCCTGGCCAGGCTCAGCCCGGCCTGTACGACGCTGCTGTCGATTCCGGGTATCGGCCTGCTGACCGCCACGGCGATGGTGGCGGCAACGTCTGGCGATGTCAGCCATTTCAAGGATGCGCGGCACTTTGCCAGCTGGTTTGGCTTGACGCCCAAGGAATACTCATCGGGCAATTCGCGCTACCTGGGGCGTATCTCCAAGAAAGGGGATCGCTACCTGCGCATGCTGCTGACCCACGGGGCCAGGAGTGTGCTGCGTGCGTCCAAGGTGGCTGAGACCGCAGGGCGCGAGGTGTGCGGCGTGCGCCGCTGGGCACTGGATGTGCAAGGCCGCTCAAACCACAACAAGGCGGCCTGTGCGCTGGCCAACAAGATGGCGCGCATCTGTTACGCCACGCTGCGTGACAAGGCGCCGTTTACGGAAGGCACTGTGCGTCTGAGCAAGAAGATCAGCCGGGAGAGCTTTGTGATGCCGGCCTGACGGCCGGCCATCCAGGGCAGACACAAAGAAGAATTGAACATCCATCCACGCTTGCGACGAGATTGATCGACCACCATGGCCAACCGGGTTCACCCCACACCGTTTAACGCCGATAACTCTTCCGGCAGCTTGCCTGCCGTTTGTATTGACTGGCGCTTCGGTGACGCAGATTCCATGTCGGCACGGGACGCATACGATCCCACAATAGATGCCGGATATACGACTGCAGGCGCTTCCCCAACCGCCAAACTATCGATCAGTTTCTTGCGCTTGTGGGGGAGTCCATATAGGCAAGTTAGGGCTCAACTGCGGTGACTCTAGTGCAACCAAAATTTCCACCATGGCTTCGCAACCTGGCTGGCCGAAGAATAGAAAATGCGTTCCGATTGCGGATCGTACAACGCGAGTCCGTGCTTGCTCGCCAGCTGGAGCAACAGGTTGCCAACGTAAACCGCCTTCGACCATGCACAACACATTATGAGGTGGCCATCCGATCGATCAAATGCAATGCTCCAAGGGCAAAGGTCAGTGTCCTCCAGCCGATCCTCAGGAACGTCATCGATCTCAGGATGTCGGGCTGTGAGTTCATCGTAGAAGGCGTCAATGCTCGGATGAGGAACAATGCCAGAGACGTCACCTTCGCAAAGTCGGAGATACAGCGCTTGCGCCTCCACCGAGTTCAACCGCGAGTTTGTATGCCACACCGAGTAATCGCAGCTCATGCTTTTGAGCTCTAACGTTCGAAATGTGCGGCGCTCGCGTAGCGAGTGTCCGTACGATTGAGGCGTTCTAGCGCGGCTCGCAACACCTCCTGGCGCGCAGTTCGAAGATTCAAATCCGCCCCTTTTTGGTCATCAGCCGCCGTAGCTGTGTCACTTCGTCCGTGTCAAAAGCTAGCTTTTGTCCGTGCGCTGTGTCGCAGCTACGCACGCTACCAGAAAACCTCTGCTTTATACATCCGAGATTCACGTGTTAGCGACACTGTTCTAGCCGTCGACTAGAACGTGATGTAGCCTGTGCGGCTCGGTCGATACATCCGGCGCGTGCCGATACATCTTTTCCTGAAAAACCGCGCAACCCGCTTGCCTGTTGGTTGTTCGATCGATATGCTGGATAAATATACAGGTATAAATTTTCCATGAAACCCGGTGCTCCTCCACTGCAGTCTGCCCGCTTGCTCGATCA
>JBKJIV010000017.1:0-5490 GCA_046598365.1 Polaromonas sp.
CACTCGGAGCGGGCGCCAGAAGACCTGAAGGCTGAGACTTATGTGAACCACGGCATTCAGTTGTGGGCCGCCTTGCCGCTTGAGCATGAAGAGGTGCAGCCAGCGTTTGAGCACACGCCGGCAACGGCTATTCCTTCTCTGATGGTTGGCGCAACGGGCGTGCGGGTCTTGATCGGGCAGGCGTTCGGGCAAACCTCCCCTGTGAAGACTTTTTCTCCGACTCTTTACCTTGATGTGCAACTGGTAGCCAACGTGGCGCTCGAGTTGCCGCCGATGGCTCAGGAATTGGCGCTGTATGCGGTGGACGGTGACATCGTTGTTGATGGGGCGCTCGTTGCCCGCCATACGCTGGTGATGCTGGTGCCAGATAGTACTGTCATGGTGATGGCCAGCACGGCCGTGCGGCTGATGGTGATAGGCGGCGATGCACTGGAGGCGCGCCGCTTTATGTGGTGGAATTTTGTCTCCAGCCGTAAAGAACGGATAGTGCAGGCCTCGCAGGACTGGGAGCGCCAAACTATGGGGCAGGTGCCGGGGGACGCAGAGTTCATACCCTTGCCGGAACGGCGTTTCACTGGAAACTGACACGGGTCGCTGCGCCCGCTCCGGCAATTCATGCGGGGATTAAGATCGCGACATGAAAGTTTTCACCCTGCTTCCCTGGGCCGACTGGCTCGCAATTGTCTGGTTTTTTGCGTGCTGGATGGGTTACGCCTGGTTCGCGCGCCACTACGGTGTCAAGCGCCCGTCTATTTTGCGAACCACCAACCGCTACCGCCACTACTGGCTGTTGCAGGCCACCTCGCGTGACCCGCGGGTGGTGGACGGCATCATCACCCAGAATCTTTCTTCCACGCCGGCGTTCTTTTCGTCCACCACCATCATCATCATCGGCGGCTTGTTTGCGCTGCTTGGCACCACCGACAAGGCGTCGGAACTGGTGCGCGAGATCCCATTTGCGGTGCGGACCTCAATTTTGATTTTTGACCTCAAGATACTGATGATGGTCGGTGTGTTTGTGTATGCGTTTTTCCGCTTCAGTTGGTCCATGCGGCAGTACACCTTTGTCGCGCTGATCATCGGCTCCTTGCCGTCCCCCGAGGAATTTGCGTCCGGCAAATTTGACCGCGAGCAGTTTGCCAGCCGCGCCAGCCGCACGGTGGGTTTGGCGGCAGAGACCTTCAACGATGGCCTGCGCGCCTACTACTTAAGCTTCGCTATCATGGCCTGGTTTTTCTCGACCATTGCGTTTGCTTTGGCCACTGCGGTGGTGGTGCTAATCCTCTACAACCGGGAATTCCGCTCGGAGGTTCTCGAAGTCCTGCGTGAGTAAATTCACCCACCGCGCCCACGGCATTTTTATCCGGACGTTGCTGCTGCGGCTAGATCCACCCGAGGGGCAAGAGACGGGTCCAGCCCTCTTCGGCTGTCAAAGACAAAACATTCTCCTTCAAAGTGGACGTGGCCGCTGCCTTCGAAATATTTCAGAATCCCGCCATCGAGCTGATACACGTTTTCCACCCCCGCCTCGCGCATGAATATTGCCGCTTTTTCGCAGCGTATTCCGCCTGTGCAAAAGCTCACCACCGTTTTCCCGGTCAATTCCGCGCGGTGGTCAAGTAGGGCCTGCGGAAACTCGGTGAACTTGTTGATGCGCCAGTCGATGGCATTCTTGAATGTGCCGGCGTCGACCTCAAAGGCATTGCGAGTATCCAAAGTTACAACGGGACGCCCTTTGTCATCGTGCCCCGTATCCAGCCAGCGTTTAAGCGTAGCCGCATCAACTGAGGGCGCCCGCCCGCGTACCGGCTGAATGGCCGGGTGGTCCATGCGAATGATTTCAGGTTTGACTTTGACCAACAGCTTGCGAAAGGGTTGGGCATGCGACCAGCTTTCCTTGGCTTGCAAGTCGGCAAAGCGGATGTCCTGCCGCAGCCCTGTCAAAAAATCACGAATCGCCGGGGCAGGGCCCGCCAGAAACAGGTTGATACCCTCTTCAGCCAGCAACACCGTGCCTTTGAGTTCAAGCTGATGCAGCTTCTGGGCCAGAGCCTGCCGCAAGGATTCCAGCTCTTCCAGCCGGACGAACTTGTAGGCCGCAATATTCAGAACTTTCATGATGCGGGGAATTGTAGGAGGTGCCCTCCCCATTCAAGCAGGGGCCGCGGAACCGGCTTTGCCGGGCCGCAGGCGCAGCGGCCCCCTCGGGGGCAGGGAGTTACACGAAGTGAACGACCGTGGGGGCCTTGCTCCGCCCTAGAATGAAGCCATGTTTGTTCATTTACGTATTCACACCGAGTTTTCGGTGGTTGACGGCACCAACCGGATTGATGAAATTGTGCAGGCCGCAGCGGCCGACCAGCAAGCTGCGCTGGCCATCACCGACCTGAGCAATCTGTTCGGCACCGTCAAGTTTTACAAGGAAACCCGTGGCGCAGGTGTCAAACCGCTGATCGGGGCTGACGTGTGGGTGCAAGTACCTGGCAAGGCTGCAGGCGCCGCACCTGCGCGGCTGCTGCTGCTGGTGCAAAGCCGCCAAGGCTATCTCAATCTTTCGGAGCTGCTCACGCGGGCATGGACGCGCGGCGTGGTGCGCGAGCAGGCTGTCATCAAGCTGGAGTGGCTGCAAGAGCTGAACGAAGGCCTGATTGCTCTTTCGGGAGCGCAGGGCGGTGCGGTAGGGCAGGCGCTGGTGCAGGGCGATGGCGCGCGAGCTACGGAATGTGCGCTGTACTTCGCTGGACTTTTCCCTCACCGTTTTTATCTGGAGTTGCAACGTGCGCAGCGTGTGGATGACGAGCAGCATGTGGTTGCGGCGGTTCAACTTGCCGCGCGGCTCAAGCTTCCGGTGGTGGCCACGCACCCGGTGCAGTTTTTGGGCTATGACGATTACGAGGCCCATGAGGCCCGGGTCTGCATTGCCGAGGGTGAAATTCTAGGCAACGCGCGTCGTGTGCGCAAGTTCACGCGCGAGCAGTATTTCAAGACATCTGCGCAGATGGCCACGCTGTTTGCCGACTTGCCTTCGGCCTTGGCCAACACTGTGGAAATTGCCAAGCGCTGCAACCTGAAGCTGGAGCTGGGCAAGCCCATGCTGCCCGACTACCCGACGCCCGATGTCAACGGCGTGCATCTACCGATTGACGCCTACTTCCGCCACGCCTCGTTTGAAGGCCTGGAAGAACGGCTGGCCCATTTGTACCCTGATGCAGCCGTGCGCGACGCAAAACGCCCAACCTATGTCGAGCGGCTGGAGTTCGAGATCAACACCATCTTGAAGATGGGTTTTCCAGGTTACTTCCTGATCGTCGGTGACTTCATCAATTGGGCCAAAAACAACGGCTGCCCTGTGGGGCCGGGGCGCGGCTCTGGCGCAGGTTCACTGGTGGCGTATTCATTGAAGATCACCGACCTGGACCCGCTGCAATACAACCTTCTGTTTGAGCGTTTTCTGAACCCCGAGCGGGTGTCCATGCCCGACTTCGACATTGACTTCTGCCAGACCAACCGTGACCGCGTGATCGACTACGTCAAGGACAAATATGGCAAAGAGGCAGTCAGCCAGATCGTCACCTTCGGCACCATGGCAGCGCGTGCTGCGATTCGCGACGTGGGCCGTGTGCTCGATTTTGCTTACGGTTTTTGCGATGGTATTTCCAAGCTGATTCCGAACAAACCGGGACAGGCGGTGACTCTTCAATTGCCCCCACCGGACCGCGACAAGAACGACAAGATGGTCTACGCGCTGGAAGCTGAACCCATACTTGCCGAGCGCGAGCGCAAGGAAGAAGATGTGGCAACGCTGCTGGTGCTGGCGCGCAAGCTTGAAGGTCTGACGCGCAATGTCGGCATGCACGCGGGCGGCGTGCTGATTGCACCGGGCAAGCTCACCGATTTTTGCCCGCTGTATGCGCAGCCGGGTAGCGGCTCGGCAGTGAGCCAGTTCGACAAGGACGACGTGGAAGCCATCGGCCTGGTCAAGTTTGACTTTTTGGGATTGGCAACCCTGACCATCCTTGAGCTGGCCAAAGACTTCATCGTTCAGCGTCACCCTTCGCAACAAAACTTTCGCTTTGAGGATTTGCCACTGGACGACGCGCGTGTTTACGCGCTGTTTGCCAAGGGTCAAACAGAAGCCGTGTTCCAGTTTGAAAGTCGCGGTATGCAGGGCATGCTGCGCGACGCCAAGCCGACGCGGCTTGAAGATCTGATCGCGATGAATGCGCTGTACCGGCCCGGCCCGATGGACCTGATCCCGACCTACATCGCGCGCAAATCTGGCCGTGAAGACGTGGTCTACCCGGATCCACGGGTAGAGGCCATTTTGTCCGAGACCTACGGCGTCATGATCTACCAGGAGCAGGTCATGCAGATGGCGCAGATCCTGGGCGGCTATTCGCTGGGCGGCGCCGATTTGCTGCGCCGCGCCATGGGAAAAAAGAAGGTCGAAGAAATGGCGGAGCACCGCCAGATTTTCAGCACCGGCGCAGCAGAAAAAGGCATCAGCAAGGAAAACGCCGACAAGGTGTTTGACGACATGGAGAAGTTTGCGGGCTACGGCTTCAACAAGTCGCACTCTGCCGCCTATGCCTTGCTGGCTTATCACACCGGCTGGCTCAAGGTTCATTACACCGCCGAGTTTTTCTGCGCCAACATGACGGTGGAGATGGGCGACACCGACAAGCTCAAGATCCTGTTTGGCGACGCCATGAAAATGGGGGTGACGTTTGAATCACCCGACGTGAACCGCGGCAATTACCGCTTTGAGCCCATCACCGGCAGCAGCATCCGCTACGGCTTGGGCGCAGTCAAGGGCACCGGCCAGCAGGCGATTGCCGCCATTGTGGCGGCTCGTGAAGAAGGCGGGCCTTTCACCTCGCTGTATGACTTCTGCGTGCGTGTTGACAAAACCAAACTCAACAAGCGCACGGTAGAGGCACTGATCAAGGCAGGGGCCTTTGACAACCTGCAGCTCAATCGCGCGTCGCTGCTGGCGTCGGTAGACAGAGCCTTTGAATTTGCTGCTGCGAGTGAGGCCAATGCAAACCAGAGCGGCCTGTTTGACATGTCAGACTCCCATGCAGCCAGCACCCAGGAGCCTGCGTTGGTTGATGCGGTACCGTTTGGCGTGAAGGCCCGCCTGACGCAAGAAAAAACGGCCATCGGGTTTTACCTGTCGGGCCATCTTTTCGATGAAGTCGAGCATGAAGTACGCCAGTTTGCCAAGCGCAAGATCGACGACCTGATTGATTCGCGTGACCCTCAGTTGCTGGCAGCCATCGTGACTGATTTCCGCGTCATCAACGGTCAACGCGGCAAGCTGGCTTTGTTCAAACTGGACGACAAGTCAGCCGTGATGGAGGCGACTGCGGACGAGGCCTTGATCAACGCCAACCGCAACCTGCTGAAAGACGATGAGCTGGTGATTGTGCAGGGCGTGTTGCAGGCGGACCGTTTCACCGGCGGTTCGCGGCTCAAGGTCACGCAGGT
>JBKJIV010000062.1:0-11925 GCA_046598365.1 Polaromonas sp.
CAAAGTGCGGCAGCGGCAACTTGATGTCGCGCGCCAGGCGCTCGACCAGCCGGTACTCGGTGCCGGAAAGCGAAGCAAAGTCGGCGTGCCGCAAACGCTCAACGTCACTGGCCGTCATGGCGGCATCGAATTCGACTTTCTGGTCTTCGCTGGATGGCTTGGCTTGCTGCCCAAAAGTTTTTTGCGGGGCCAGCGCTTCGCGCACGCGTGGTCGGCGCTTGCTCGGTTCGGCTTTGCCTTCGGCGCTGGGCAGCAGTTGGGCCAGCAGTTTGTTGGCGACTTTCGGGTCCTGAAAATACACGTCAAACAATTCGCGAAACACCAGGCGGTCCTGCTCGCGGCTGACCATGACAGATTCAAAGGCTGCGCTGAGGTCTTGCTTTTCGCTGATGCCCACCAGCAGCGCAGCGTTCTTGGCCAAAGCAATGCGCTGGCTGTCTACCTTGACACCAGCGCGGCGCAGGGCGCGACCAAAACCCGCGATGTTGTCGGCGAGTTTGCCGCTGCGTGCGTCGCCAAGAAGCATGTCAGGCAGCTTCTTCCTGTGGCTTGAGCAAGTCCACTGCCAACGCATGCGTTAGCGCCGCCACGTCCTCACGCTGCTTGAACAAAATGCCAGCGGTATCCAGAACCACTTCGGGGTCCACCACCAAAGTGTCCAGCGCAACCAGTGCCTTGGCCCACTCCACGCTTTCTGCAATGCCGGGCGCGCGCTGAAAGGCGTTGCCGAATGGCGAGCGACGCAGACGGTCCACAAAACTGGCCACCTGTGCGGACAACTGCTCGCCAGCCTGCGGCACCTGCGCACGCACAATGGCCAGCTCGCGATCACGGTCGGGGTAGTCCAGCCAGTGGTACAGGCAGCGGCGTTTCACCGCGTCGTTGAGATCACGCGTGCGATTGCTGGTGAGAATGGTCACCGGCGTCACTGCGGCCCGCACGGTGCCTATCTCCGGAATACTGACCTGGTACTCGCCCAGGTACTCCAGCAGAAACGCTTCAAAGGGTTCGTCAGCGCGGTCCACCTCGTCGATCAGCAGCACCGCACCGGGTGCGGGTGCCTGCAGGGCCTGCAGCAGCGGCCTTCGGATCAGGTATTTGTCCTGATAGACCTCGCGCTCGACATCGGCAGCGTCGCCCTTGCCTTCCACAGCGCGCATGTGCAGCAGTTGGGCGGCGTAATTCCATTCGTACAAGGCTTCGCGCTGCTCCAGTCCGTCGTAACACTGCAGGCGTATCAGGGCCCGTTGCAGGGCCAGCGCCAGCGCCTTGGCGAGTTCGGTTTTGCCAACGCCCGGTTCGCCTTCCAGCAACAGCGGGCGCTGCAGCTTGAGCGCAAGAAAAACCGCCGTCGCAAGACGGCGGTCGGCGAAGTAGCCCGCGCTCTGCAGGGCTTGGGACAGCGCGTCGATGCTTGGAAAAAGTGTCATCACATCCTGAAGCTGTTTTTCAATGTGCTACTGATTAGATAGCAAACTATTCCCGTCATCTGATGGCGAATTGCCAAAAACTCTTCTAAACGTCGACCCATAACGTCTGTATGTCATCCCGGACTCGATCCGGGATCCATGCTTCATGAGCCGCTGCATTGGTCCGCGCGGCATGGATTGCGGGTCAGGCCCGCAATGACAAGTACAAAATCAGGCAGCAAGCGCCCTGGCCACGCCACGTTGTGTCATCACGCTGATCAGATTGGCCCGGTACGCCGCTGTGCCGTGAATGTCGCTGTTCAGGTCGGTCGCGTCGATTTTGACACTTGCCGCTGCTTGCGGCGTGAAGCTCTTGCTGATGGCGTCCTCCAGCCCTTTGTGGCGGAACACGCCGCTGGCGGCGCCAGTGACAGCCACGCGGGCACCCGCATCAAATTGCGCCACAAACACACCGACCAACGCAAAACGCGAAGCGGGTTGCTTGAACTTCATGTACGCCGCGCGCTTGGGGATGGGGAAGCTGATGGCGGTGATCAGTTCACCGGCATCCAGCGCCGTGGAGAACATGCCGAGGAAAAAATCGTCGGCTGCAATTTTGCGTTTGGTGGTGTGAATAGTCGCGCCCAGTGCCAATACTGCACTGGGGTAACAAGCCGAAGGGTCGTTGTTAGCAACGGATCCGCCCAGCGTCCCCATGGCGCGTACCTGCCGGTCGCCGATGTTGGCTGCCAGCTCCGCCAATGCAGGTAGCGCAGCTTTGATCTCGGCGTGGTTGGCTACATCCAGGTGACGCGTCATGGCGCCAATCACGAAGGCATTGCCCTCGCGCCGAATACCTGTCAGCTCCTGAATGCCGCTCAGGTCGGCAAGTTGCCCGGGACTGGACAGACGCAGCTTCATCGCCGCCAGGAGGGTCTGGCCGCCCGCCAGGGGTGTGGCGCCAGCTGCGGCCAGCTTGGCGGCATCGGCCACGGTGGAAGGACGCTCAAGGGTGAATGGATACATGGTGATCGCTCCGTGAATGGTTCAATGTTTGGCGGACTGAATGGCTTCCCACACGCGGCTGGGCGATGCGGGCATGTCGAAATCAGTCACTCCCAGCGGGCGCAGCGCATCGAGCACGGCGTTGATCACCGCTGGCGGCGAGCCGATGGCACCGGCCTCACCGCAGCCCTTGGCACCCAGCGGGTTATGACTGCAGGGCGTGCACAGAGTGTCCAGCTTGAAGTTGGGCATGTCGTCGGCGCGCGGCATGGCGTAGTCCATGAAAGAGCCGGTCAGCAACTGGCCGGACTCGGGGTCGTACACACAGTTTTCAAGCAAGGCCTGGCCAATGCCTTGCACCAGCCCGCCGTGCACCTGGCCCTCGACAATCATCGGGTTGATGATGTTGCCGAAGTCATCCACCGCAGTGAAGCTGTCGACGCGCACCACACCGGTTGCGGGATCAACCTCAACCTCGCAGATGTAGGTGCCCGCAGGGAAGGTGAAATTGGTCGGGTCATAAAACGCGGTTTCATTCAAACCGGGCTCCAGCTTGTCGAGCGGGTAGTTGTGCGGCACATAGGCGGTCAGCGCCACCTGGCCAAAGGTCACCTTTTTGTCGGTCCCCTTGATGGTGAACTCGCCGTTGGCAAATTCCACATCAGCATCGCTGGCTTCCATCAGGTGCGCCGCGATCTTCTTGGCTTTTGTCTCGATCTTGTCCAGCGCCTTCATGATGGCCGTGCCGCCCACCGACATGGAGCGCGAGCCATAAGTGCCCATGCCAAACGGTACCCGCCCGGTGTCGCCGTGGACGATGTCCACCGCATCGACTGAAATGCCAAGGCGTGCAGCGACCACCTGCGCAAAAGTGGTCTCATGCCCCTGACCGTGGCTGTGCGAACCGGTGAACACCGTCACGCTGCCGGTGGGGTGCACGCGCACCTCGCCGCACTCAAACAAACCGGCACGCGCGCCGAGCGCACCAGCAATGTTGCTCGGTGCCAGGCCACAGGCTTCGATGTAGCAGGAGTAACCCATGCCGCGCAGCAGGCCCTTGGCGGCAGAGGCGGTTTTGCGCTTTTCAAAACCTGCCACGTCGGCCAGCTCGTTGCCGCGCTTGAGCAGGGCGTGAAAGTCGCCCACGTCGTACTGCAGGGCCACCGGTGTCTGGTATGGAAAGTCCTTGACGAAGTTACGGCGGCGGATTTCGTCCTGACTCAAACCCAGCTCCCACGCCGCACGCGTCACCAGCCGCTCCACAAGATAGGTCGCCTCGGGACGGCCCGCGCCGCGATAAGCGTCGACCGGTGCGGTGTTGGTGAACCAGGCATCGACCTCCACATAAATCTGCGGGCAGGTGTACTGACCGGCCAAGAGCGTGGCATACAGAATAGTGGGGACCGCTGGCGCAAAAGTGGACAGATAGGCGCCCATATTGGCATCGGTGTGGACCCGCATGGCGAGGAACTTGCCATCCTTGTCCATCGCCATTTCGGCATGGCTTGAATGGTCGCGCCCATGGGCGTCGCTGACAAAGGCCTCGCTGCGGTCCGCCGTCCATTTGATGTTGCGGTTGAGTTTTTTCGACGCCCAGGTCAGGCACACGTCTTCGGCGTACAGATAGATCTTGGAGCCAAACCCGCCGCCGACGTCGGGGGCAATCACACGCACCTTGTGTTCGGGCAGACCCATCACAAAGGCCGTCAGCAGCAGACGCTCGACGTGCGGATTCTGGTTGGACACATACAGCACGTATTCATCCGTGGCGCGGCTGTAAGAGCCAATCACAGCGCGTGGTTCCATCGCATTCGGGATCAGGCGGTTGTTGGTCAGGTCCAGCTTGGTGACGTGGGCTGCAGTCGCAAACACCGCATCAACCTGGCCCTTGTCGCCAATCGCCCATTTGTAGCAATGGTTGTCGGGTGCGGCATCGTGCAAGGCTGCGGCCTTGCCGGCATCAGTGACACGCACCACGGCGCTCAGCACGTCGTAGTCCACCTCCACCAGCTCGGCGGCGTTTTTGGCTTGCTCCAGCGTCTCGGCCACGACCATGGCCACATGGTCACCGACATAACGCACCTTGCCTTGCGCCAGGATGGGGTGCGGCGGCTCTTTCATGGGCGTGCCGTCGGTGCTGGTGATCAGCCAGCCGCAAGGCAGGCCGTTGATTTTGTCAGCTGCAACATCTTCACCCACAAACACGTCGAGTACGCCGGGCGCGGCTTTGGCGGCGGCGGTGTTGATGCTGTTGATTTTGGCGTGCGCATGCGGTGAGCGCACAAACACGGCGTAGCTCTGGTTGGCCAGCGTGATGTCGTCGGTGTATTGCCCGCCCCCGGTGAGAAAGCGGTAGTCCTCCTTGCGGCGGACGGACGTGCCAATGTTTGGCAGATTGACGAAGTCGGATGCACCCATGTGTGTACTCCAGAAAATTGGATAGAAAACGGTTAACAGCGGCTCGCAGGATGGCGGTGCCGGAAAAAGTGTTTAGCGCAGGCTTCAGGTCGCCATCGCGGCAGCGCCCTGCTGTACCGCCTTGACGATGTTCTGATAGCCGGTGCAGCGGCAAATGTTGCCTTCCAGCAGCTCGCGCACCTCATCGTCCGTGGCTTTGGGGTGGTGCTTGCACAGGTCAACCGCGCTTAACACCATGCCGGTGGTGCAAAACCCGCATTGCAGGCCATGGCACTCCTTGAAGGCTGCCTGCATCGGGTGCATGGTGCCGTCGGCGGCTGCCAGGCCTTCTATGGTCGTGATGTCCGCGCCTTCAGCCTGTGCCGCCAGAATGTTGCAGGACTTGACCGCGCGCCCATTCATGAGAACAGTGCATGCGCCGCACTGGGCGGTGTCGCAACCCACGTGGGTGCCGGTCATTTTGAGCTGCTCGCGCAGCACCTGTACCAGAAAGGTGTTGGGCGGCGTCTCCACGCTTTTGGCTTTGCCATTGACTTTAAATTGAACTTGCATGGGCTTGTCTCCTGATGGCTATTTGTTTGCCTACGGATTTGGCTGCAGAGGTAACAGGTCATTGTTGAATTGGCGAACCCGCGACGGCCTAGGTTAAACCCTTGAACGCTTGCCAAACCGATTTGAAATTCTCAAAATGAAACAATCAGTGACCCCCACCAAGCGCATCCAGGCCGGCTCTGGTAGGCTGCGTTCACCGCCCCTTTCCAACCATGCTGCCCGTCCATTCACCTCCTTCCGACCAACGGCTGCAGCAGATTGCAGAGGCCCGCCAGGCCGTGCTGCACGATGGCCAAGCCCCCTCCGGGACGCGGGCCGACGCCTGGATTGAGCGTTCGTGGAGGCGCTGTCTGGCCATGGGGCAGCGGCCAGAGCAACATATCTCCTTCGACGTCCTTTCTCCCCAAGCCGCACTGCGTACCCAGGAAGCCAACCAGGTGCTGGTACAGGCCGCCCGTCCCGTGCTCGAAAAGCTGGGCGCTGCCATTGCCAGCACGCGTTACTTCGCCATCCTGACCAATGCGCAGGGTGTGGTGGTGGACGTCAACGGCGCCATCGACCGGCAGGACCGCCGGGCCGACCTGATTACCCGTATCGGCGTGGACCTGTCAGAAGCCAGCGTGGGCACCACGGCGATAGGCGCCGCGCTGGCCGAACTGCAGCCGGTGTGGCTGCACCGTGGCGAGCATTTTTTCAATGCCAACTCTGCCTACAGCTGCGCAGGTGCGCCGCTGTTCGGGCCGGACGGCCAATGCGCTGGCATGCTGGACCTGACCGGCGTGGACGCGATAGAACGACCCGAGCTCAAACACTTGGTGGTCCAATCGGCGCGCAGCATCGAAAATGCGCTGATACAGAGCAGGCCGCATGAGCTGATGATCCGTCTGAACTGGTCCAGCCACAACTTGGGCGACGAGATGGACGGCATGGTTTGTCTGGACCCGGATGGCTGGGTCACGGGCGCCAACCCGGCCGCCCGGCAAATGGTGCCGGCGCTGCAGACCGGAGGCCAGACCGCCGTGCATTGCAGCGAGCTGTTTGCAATGCCTTTCGAGATGCTGTTTGACACTGCTAACAGCCAACCCATGGCTTATGGGCAATCCATCGACGTGCCCTTGTGGTCGGGGCTGCGTCTGCAGGCCCTGCCGCTGCGCTGCGGCACCGGATCTGTGCGAAGTGGCAAGGCCACACGGGCGCCCGATTTGCTGCTCAAGGATGTAGAGACAGCGCTGATTCGCAAGGCGGTCAGCGACGCCAAAGGCAATGTCATGAAAGCTGCCCGCACACTGGGTATCAGCCGTGCCACGGTGTACCGCCGGCTGGGCGCAGGCAAGCCCAAATAATCAATGCTTGTGGTCGTGGCTGTCGGCCTTGGCGGGAGCAGATGAAACACCCGGCGCAGTTGCCGCCACAGGCAGCTTCAGCTCCACCTTGCTCTCCTGCCCTTTCGCGTTTTTGAAGATCAGCGTCAGCGGCACGGTGCTGCCTTTGGGCAGCGCCTGCTTGAGCTCCATCAGCATGACGTGGTAACCGCCGGACTTGAACTGCACGGTTTTTCCGGCGGGCAAATCCAGCACCGGCACGGCGCGCATCTTCATGATGTCGTTTTCCATCTTCATCTCGTGAACTTCCGCCACGCCAGCCACGGGTGAGGACACGCCGACCAGCTTGGCGCCGTCTTTGGCGGTGATGCTCATGAAGGCGCCCGTACCGGATTGACCCGGCACGGCAGTACGTACCCAGGCGTTTTTGACGTCAATGGTTTGGGCCGACAACATGCCGGTGCTCAGTGCCAGCATGGCGGCAATGACTGTTGATTTCATGGTTTGCATATTGAAAATTGAAGAGGGCCAAGGTGAGCGACAAATGAAAACTCGCGCGCAGCCTGTATGGCAAGCACGCAACAAGCCGGATCAGAGGGGGTGCACTTGCACATGCCCCAGCCATGCTCCACCGCGAGCGCTGCTGCCATCGCCGAATTATAGGGAAACGCCTGTTAGCGGCACAAAATGCTACAAACTTAGGAGCTAATACCGCAATGCAGATAAGGGCTTTGGAACTATTTAATTGATAATCGCTTGGGAAACAGCCCACACCACATGTTCACGCACAACTTCACTCGCATGATCACGCCGCGCCAGCAAAGCCGCGCGAATAGCCAGGTCCTCGCCGCACGTGCGCAAGGCATTGCCCATGGCCACAGCGATGTTGCGCAACCAGCGCTCGTGGCCTATGCGTCGGATGGCACTGCCTTCGGTGTAGCGCAAAAACTCTTCTTCTGTCCAGGCGAACAGCGTGGTCAGTTGCTGGCCGGTCAGTCCTTGGCGTTCGTCGAAGTCGGGCAAGGCGCTGCGCTGGGCGAACTTGTTCCAGGGGCAGGCCAGCTGGCAGTCGTCACAGCCATAGATGCGGTTGCCAATCAGCGGCCTGAGTTCCAACGGAATCGACCCTGCGTGTTCGATGGTCAGGTAGGAGATGCAACGCCGCGCATCGAGCTTGTGCGGCGCAATGATGGCTTGCGTGGGGCAGATGGTGATGCAGGCGTTGCAAGTGCCGCAATGCTCCGTCACTGGCTCGCTGGGCGGCAACGCAATGTCGACATAAATCTCGCCCAGAAAAAACATGGACCCGGCCTCACGATTGAGCAGCAGCGTGTGTTTACCGCGCCAGCCCTGACCGCTGCGCGCGGCAAGCTCGGCTTCGAGCACGGGCGCAGAGTCGGTAAACGCACGGTGGCCCAGGGGCTGCACCTCTACCGCAATACGTTCAGCAAGTTTTTGCAAGCGCGAGCGCATGATCTTGTGATAGTCCCGGCCCCGGGCGTAGACCGACACAATTGCTTCACCGGGCTGCTGCAGTCGCGCCAGCTCTGTGCCCTGCCACGCCCCGGGAACAGCAGATGTGGAGGACGGCAAATAGTCCATGCGCGCGGTGATCACACTCACGGTGCCGGGCACCAGCTCCGCAGGTCGTGCGCGTTTGAGGCCGTGCGCGGCCATGTAATTCATGTCACCATGAAAGCCGGCAGCGAGCCAGGCCGATAATCCGGGCTCTGCCGATGACAAATCAACACCCGCAATGCCAATTTGCGAAAATCCAAGCTCGCGCGACCAAGTCTGAATTTGAGAAACGAATTGATGGCTATTGACGATCACCCGCTCATTGTAAAAAGTATTGCCTGGGCCACCGAGGCGGACACCCAGGCCTTTGCGGCCGCAATGGCGCGCAAACTGCATGGCCGCGATGCCCTGATTCAATTACATGGCGACTTGGGCGCGGGCAAAACTACTTTTGCTCGGCATGTGCTCCAGGCCCTTGGCGTGCAGGGTCGCGTCAAAAGCCCGACCTATGCGGTGGTCGAGCCCTACACCGTGAACGACGCCGCATCAGGCGCCACGCACAACATCTGGCATTGCGATTTCTACCGCTTCAACAATCCCGACGAGTGGGAGGAAGCCGGCTTTCGTGACATTTTTTCCAGCCCCGGCCTGAAGCTGGTGGAATGGCCAGAGAAAGCTGGCAGTCATTTGCCGGCAGCAGACTTGGACATCCATATCGAGATGCAGGCCGACGAAACACGGGCCGTCACACTGAACGCCCGCTCTGAGCTTGGCGGGACTCTGTTGCCATGAAGACCAGCATCACCCGGCGGGACGCGCTGCAAATGGGCAGCGTGGTCCTGCTGCTGGGCGTGCAGCACATTGCCCGCGGCGCGACCATTCTGGCGGTGCGGGTCTGGCCCGCCAAAGACTACACACGCGTCACTATCGAGTCAGACACCGAGCTCAAGGCGAAACAGTTTTTTGTGATCGAGCCGCCGCGCCTGGCAGTGGACATTGAAGGCATAGACCTGATTCCGGCGCTGCGAGAACTGATTGCAAAGGTCAAGCCGGATGACCCCAACATCTCCGGCATACGCGTCGGGCAAAACGCGCCCGGCGTGGTTCGTCTGGTCATCGATTTGAAGCAGCACATGCTGCCGCAAGTGTTTACCTTGCCGCCAGTCGCCGCCTACCAGCACCGGCTGGTGTTTGACCTTTACCCGACCCAGGCAGCAGACCCGCTGGAGGCGCTGATTGCAGAGCGGCTCAAGGACAACAAGGCGCCCCCAGGCGTCCCCGACCCGTTGGGCGACCTGATTGCGAAGCAGACAACGCGGCCCGCTCCGGCCAGTCCAGCGCCAGAGATCCCACCAGCCGTCAAACCACCTTCAGAGACTGTCGGTGCCGACGCCGGCAGGCGCAACAAGACCGACCGCCTCATCATCGTGGCGCTGGACCCGGGCCACGGCGGTGAAGACCCCGGCGCCATCGGCCCTGGCGGCACGCGCGAAAAAGATGTGGTGCTGCAAATTGCCCTGCGCCTGCGCGAGCGCATCAACCAGCAGCCCAACATGCGTGCTTACCTCACGCGCGACGCTGACTTCTTTGTGCCCTTGCATATTCGCGTGCAAAAAGCCAGGCGCGTACAGGCCGATTTGTTTATCAGCATTCATGCTGACGCTTTTTTTACGCCGCGCCCGCAAGGTGCCAGCGTGTTTGCATTGAGCGACAAGGGTGCGTCCAGCAGTTCCGCACGCTGGATGGCAGATAAAGAAAATTCCGCTGATTTGGTGGGAGGCGTCAACGTCAAGGCCAAAGACGCACAGGTGCAAAAGGCACTGCTTGACATGAGCACCACCGCGCAGATCAACGACAGCCTGAAACTCGGCGGCGCTATGCTGGGGGAGATTGGCAGCGTCGGAAAGCTGCACAAGCCACGGGTAGAACAAGCCGGTTTTGCTGTGCTGAAAGCCCCAGACATTCCGAGTGTACTGGTGGAGACCGCCTTCATCAGCAACCCGGATGAAGAAGCCAAGCTGCGCAGTGACGAATACCAGATACAGCTTGCCGACGCGCTGATGCGCGGCATCAGCCGCTACTTCGCCAAAAACCCGCCACTGGCGCGCAACCGGCCCTTGTAGAAATCACACCGACAAGAAACTTTGACGGCAGGCTACACCGGGTAAATCAAGGAGTTCAAAATCATCTCGCTGTCGTACACGCACAGGCGGCTCTTGATCTTCAAGCCTTCACTGGTGTCAACCAGCTCGTCGATGTAGCGGCCCACGTTGTAGACCTCGCTGACGCCTGCCGGGCGTGTGCGAAAAACGGCGTAATTGGCTTGCGCAGTGATGACGCCAGCTTCACTGCTTGAGACCTTCGCCGGGCTGACGATGTGCCGCATGTAATAGGGCCCGTGATAGATCGTCTGAGTGATGCCGTAGACCCGGTCTTTCATCATGCCGCGGCTCTCCAGGTCCATCAGCGCCAGCGGCAAGCCACGGTCAAAGTTCTCACGCGCCTGCACCGTGTATCGGCCATCTTCCAGAAAGAAATCGGGCCAGGTGTCAAAACGCTTGTCGTCTAGCGCTGACGCATATGCGGCATTCAGTTGGTCTACCGCAAACTGCAGCTGCAGCCTTTCGAGCCCTTCGGCAGTGCTCAGGACAGGCGACTCAAGGCGAACGGAATTTTCACTCATGGCGCCGCCTCCGCCATCACCTTCTTCCAATAGCCGTACATGCTGCGAATCAGCGTCTCGGTCACCATGTGCTCGGTCATCTCGGTACCCGTTCCGCCCAGCTCACACAGGGTTGCCCCTGCGTCTCCCCACTGCTCAAAGCCTCCCTGGCTGAATTCGATCACTTCGCCATCGTCCGCACTGACAAAACCAGCTGGCCCAAACAGGTTGGCCTGACGTAGCCTGCGTCGCGCCATCTCTTCCGTGTCGTCAGCAAAACCAAAATGCGTCCAGACAAAATCAAACTCCCCTTGCCCGCGCGGCACGATGTGGCGCGTGCTCAGCGAGTTGACCTGCTGCTGGATGATGAGGCTGGGAAACAGCGTGATCATGGTCACCGTAGGCGTGATTTCGCTGCCAGGGTTGGAGGGGTCGTCCACCTTCCACCAGGCCTCTGGCACTACATCGAGCAGGCGGTCGTCGTGCAGCGTCATGTTGGCCTTGAAGGAGGTCACGCCTTCTGTCACCGCAGCCTGTCCGCCTTCGTTGCGGCGCGAAATCATCACCGCGTGGCGACCATGCGCGTCCATCACCATGCGGCTTTTTTGGTCAGCGCGCCACAGGCCAAATGTGACAAACCAGGTGTGCAGCAAACCGGGGTGATAGGGGTCCTTGATGTTTTCCATCATCAGCTTCCAGTTGCCCGGAATGCGCTGGCGGTTGTAGCCCAGCAGCGTGAGTTCCCGGCCTGTCCCGAGCCCTGTCGAAGGGCCCTTGAAGATGCGCTCCAGCCAGGGCATCACCTTGGGGCCCAGGTAATCCTCCAGCGGCTCGGTCGCCTCGCTGAAGGTCGCAAACACCAGGCCGTGCAGCACCGCCACGCGCAGCTTGGTCAGGCCGTGGTCTTTCAGGTCGAAGCCTTCGGGCATGCCGCCATTGATGCAGTCGCCCTCCTTGACACCATCCTTGAAGGGCAAACCGGCGAGGTCGCCGTTGAGCTTGTAGGTCCACTGGTGGTAGGGGCAGACAAAACTGCGGG
>JBKJIV010000134.1:0-8317 GCA_046598365.1 Polaromonas sp.
CGGTCGCGCTTCAGGCGCGTCCACGCCTGCATCCAGACATTGGGCGATTTGGGCAGCGCCGACTCCACAACCGGCTCGTCGGGCAAGGGCAACACGGCACTCATTGAAGCCCCCCAAGCAGGCAGGATACAACGGCCCATACGTGAGCGCCCGCGGAACCGGCTCTGCAGGGCCGCTGGGGGCGCCCCCTTGAGGGGGAGGCGCCGAAGGCGCTTCGGGGGGGAGTCTAAATGCGCCTACTCCTTGTTGAAGACGACGTGATGTTGGCTAGCGGCATCAAGCTGGGGCTTTGTGATGCAGGCTACGCCGTGGATTGGGTCGGCAGCGCCGAGCGCGCTGAAGAGGTCTTGCAGAGTGAGAGCTTTGATGCCGCCATCATTGACATCGGCCTTCCCAAAACAGATGGACTGGCACTGACCCGGCGACTGCGCGGCCGCGGACTGGCGATGCCCGTGCTGATCCTCACCGCGCGTGATGGCTTGCAGGATAGGGTGCAAGGCCTGGATCTGGGTGCCGATGACTACATGGTCAAACCTTTTGAGCTGCCCGAACTGCTGGCGCGGCTGCGTGCGTTGCTGCGCAGGTCGCAGGCCGCTACCAGCGCGGTCCTGAGTTTTGGGGCGCTGGAGCTGGACTCCGCCAACCGCCAGGCCCGTGCCAACGGCCAGCTCATTGAGCTCGGCCCCCGCGAGTGGACAGTGATGGAGTATTTACTGATCCACGCACCCAAGCCCGCGAGTAAAGACAAACTTCTGGCGGCGTTGACCGGGTGGGACAAGGAAATCACGCCTAACGCCATCGAGGTTTACATCTCCCGGCTGCGTGGCAAGCTGGAGCCGCATGGTGTCGCACTGCGGTCCATTCGCGGGTTCGGCTACCGGCTGGAACTTGTTGATGTTGCCTCCGGGGATGGAGCTCCGGCCCCCGGCTACACCGGCGTATGAAACACGCCGCCACGCAAGCGGCCCCAGACACGGCGACCGTGCCTGACAAAATCACAAGCCTTGCGCTGCCCGTAGCGATGAAGTCGGGGCTGCAACGCCGGCTGCTGTTGCTGCTGCTGTTACCGCTGAGCTTGTTCGCTCTGATCAGTGTTTATTTTGACTATCAGGCGGCTGGCAACGCTGCCTTGCTACAGGACCAGCAACTGCGCAGGCTGGCGCCTCTACTGGCGGACTCGGTGATCGCGCCCGGTCGCACACCTGCAGACGGCCCGGTCATGCTGCTCGCCCCCCCTGTCGAAGACTTCATCAAAACCCGGGATGGATTTACCGGTTTTCGGGTGTCGGACGCGTCAGGCCGTTTGCTGGCGGGTGAGGCCTGGATCAGCCTGGTCGTGCCTACGACCGCAGAACCCGAATTCCACAGCATGGAAGAAAACGGTGTGACTTACCGCATCATCGCGCAGCGTGTCAAAACCGTGGCGGGCGAACTGATCCTGCAACTAGCGGATGGCTCTGATGCGCGCCAGCAGTGGGTACGTTCGGTGTTTTTCAAAGTGCTGCTGCCCAACTTGCTGCTTGTGCTTGCAGCCGGGTTTGCAGTGAATTGGGCCGTGACCTTGGCGCTTAAACCGCTGCTGGATCTCAAAGACGCCGTCGAGCGACGGTCCCCCCGCGACTTGAGTGCCATTGACCCTGCTGGCACACCCACCGAAGTACGGCCGCTGGTCGCATCGCTGAACCGCCTGTTTCGGCTGGTCAACGATCAGGCTGAGGGACAGCGCCGGTTTGTTGCCGACGCCGCCCACCAGCTCCGTACCCCCCTGGCCGGCTTGCAAGCACAGGTTGAAGCGTGGGCCCAGGCCGTCAATGCCCCTGCGGCGCGCGGTCAAGTCACCTTGTCTGCAGAAAAAATCATTCGGCTGCGCAGTGCGACCCGCCGCACGTCGCAGCTGGCCAACCAGTTGCTGGCCTTGTCACGCGCTGACGCGTCCAGCACGGCAGGGCAACCGATGCAGCGGGTTGATCTGAAAGACCTTTGCGAAACCGTGCTGGATTTGCATCTGGATGCGGCGATGGCCAAGAATATTGATCTGGGGCTGGAAGTGCAGCCGGCCCAGGTGGCCGGCTACGAATGGCTGCTGCGTGAGTTGCTGGGCAACCTGGTCGATAACGCCGTGAAATACTCGGTGCCAGGAGGAACCGTCACCTTGCGCTGCGGGCATACCCGCAACGATGCTGGCATTGACCAGGTTTTTCTGGAAGTAGAGGACAACGGCCCGGGCATATCGGCATCCGAGCGTGCCCGCGTGCTGGAGCGGTTTTATCGCGTCCCCGGGACTGCAGGCGAGGGCAACGGTTTGGGTCTTGCCATTGCGGACGAGATTGCGCGCGTGCACCGCACCCAGCTCACGCTGCAGCCGGCAAGCCGCGCGGACGACGGAGCCGAAGTCGGCCTTCGGGTGCGTCTGTGCATGACTTCTCCCGACTGAAAAGCCTGGCGGCTCTGCGTTCTTTTGTCGCCCTCGGCTGTGAGAGAATCCAAACCAGTTGCTTCTGTTTTTTTGAAACATCTTTTACACCTACCCTATGTCCGAGCCTGAGTCTGACCTGAGCCCCGAGCTCTCCACGGCAGTCGCACCGCGCAAGCGACCCAAGCCAGGCGAGCGGCGCGTGCAGATTCTGCAGGCACTGGCCACCATGCTAGAGCAGCCGGGCTCAGAGCGCATCACCACCTCGGCGCTGGCGGCCAGGCTGGAGGTTAGCGAGGCAGCGCTCTACAGACACTTTGCCAGCAAGGCGCAGATGTTTGAAGGCTTGATCGAATTTATTGAGCAGACCGTGTTCACCCTGGTCAACCAGATCGCCGAGCGCGAGACCGACCCAGGCGCACGAACCCGCAAGCTCATCACCATGCTGCTGCAGTTCGCGGAAAAAAACCCGGGCATGACCCGTGTCATGGTGGGCGATGCGCTGGTGTTTGAAAACGAACGCTTGCAAGAGCGCATGAACCAGTTTTTCGACAAACTCGAAGCCGGCCTCAAGCAAAACCTGCGCGACGCAGCCGCCGCCGCGGGCGCAGCAACACCAACTGTGCAGGCACAGGTTCAGGCTTCGGTGATCGTGGCTTTCATGGTCGGGCGCTTGCAACGCTTTTCCCGCTCGGGCTTCAAACGGCTGCCGTCCGAGCATCTGGACGCCAGTCTGGCCGTTGTGCTGGGTTGATGTTTGCTATAAAAATAGCAGCAAACAGTCGCTGTCCTTAAAGGGCGACGCCTACTTTCTGACCAGCGGAAACAATTTCCTGCCAAGTCTGGGTGTCAACCACGATACCCTCTGTCTGCCGCAGCGTCCGCGTGGCTCGTTCTGGATCTCCTGCGATCTGAACCGTGTCATATCCCGGGGCCACCGGACCGGCTTTGAGCCAGTCTACAAAAGCCAGCGCTTCCTGTTCAAAACTGGCTTGTGTGCCTAGCTTGGCTGGGTCAATCAGAATGGTCAGCATGCCGTTGACCACGGCCCGCACGGCAGGGTCGGTCGGTTTGTGCCAGGTGCCGCTACCAGTCAGTGCGCCGCCCAGAAGCTCGCAGGCCACCGCCATGCCATAACCCTTGTGCTCCCCAAACGCCAGTAACGCACCAAATAGGCCATTGCTTTGCGGCACTACGACCACACCGGGGTCGGTCGTGGGGCGGCCGTGTTCGTCGATCAGTGTGCCGGACTCAACGCGCTTGCCCTCATTGTGTGCGACGCGCATCTTGCCCTGCGCCACGCGGCTGGTGGCAAAGTCGAGCACAAATGGATCACGGCCGGCGAGCGGGATGCCAATGCAGCACGGGTTGGTGCCATACCTCCCGTCGGCCCCGCCAAAAGGCGCAACGACGGGCCGCGACAGCACATTGACGAAATGCATGGAGACCAAACCCTGAGCCACCGCCATTTCAGCAAAGTGTCCGATGCGGCCAAGGTGGTGCGCATTGGCCAGCGTCATGATGCAGCTGCCATGGATTTGGGCTCGGGCGATGCCCATTTCCATGGCCTGCTCACCGACGATCTGACCATAACCGCGCTGACCGTCCAGTGTGAGCATCGAGCCGGCGTCCAGCAGGGTGCTGACGGTGCTGTTTGGCTTCAGCCCGCCTTCAAGCACAGCGTCTACATAGCGGGGCAACATGCCAACGCCATGCGAGTCGTGGCCGCTCAGGTTGGCCAGCACCAGATTGGCCGCGACTGTGGCAGCCTCTTCCGGGGAGCTGCCAGCTGCTCTTAAAACAGCAGCTACTTGTGCTTGTAGTTCCGGGGCTTGAAGCGTCTTTTGCATAGACGTCCTACATCACCGCGCCGACTTGCCAGGGCACAAACTCGTTTTGTCCGTAGCCATGTGCCTCGCTCTTGCTTTTTTCGCCTGATGCCGTTGCCAGCACCATATCAAAAATGCGTTGACCCATTTCGGCCACGGTGCAACTACCATCGATGATCTCGCCGCAGTTGATGTCCATGTCGTCTTCCTGCTTGCGCCATAACGCCGAGTTGGTCGACAGCTTCAGCGATGGCGATGGCGCGCAGCCATAAGCCGATCCGCGGCCGGTGGTAAAGCAGATCAAGTTGGCGCCGCCGGCCACCTGTCCGGTTGCGCTCACGGGGTCGTAGCCGGGCGTGTCCATATAGACAAAACCGTGCGCCGTCACCGGCTCGGCGTATTCATACACCGCCTGCAGGTTGCTGGTGCCGCCCTTGGCCACGGCACCCAGCGATTTTTCAAGGATGGTGGTGAGGCCGCCGGCCTTGTTGCCGGGCGAGGGGTTGTTGTTCATCTCGCCTTCGTTGATCTCGGTGTAGTGCTCCCACCACTTGATGCGCGAGATGAGTTTTTCCGCCACCTCCGGGCGTACGGCACGGCGCGTCAGCAGGTGCTCGGCGCCATAAATTTCGGGTGTCTCGCTCAGGATGGCTGAGCCGCCGTGCGCCACTAGCAGGTCCACCGCCGCGCCCAGCGCCGGATTGGCGCTGATGCCCGAGTAGCCGTCTGAGCCGCCGCATTGCAGTCCGATGGTGATGTGCGCGGCGCTGCACGGCTCGCGTTTGACCGCGTTGGCTTGAGGCAGCATCTCGTTGATCAGCGCAATGCCCTTGGTCACCGTCTTGCTGGTGCCTCCGGTGTCCTGGATGCTGAAGACCCGCAGGGTATCGCCTTCGCGCAGACTGCTGTTGGCCAGCCAGGCATTGATCTGGTTGGACTCGCAGCCCAGCCCCACCACCAGCACCGCTGCAAAGTTGGCGTGGGTGGCGTAGCCCGCCAGCGTGCGCTGCAAAATCTGCATACCCGTGCCTTCGGTGTCCATGCCGCAGCCGGTGCCGTGGGTCAGCGCCACCACTCCATCCACGTTGGGGAAAGCCGCAAGTGCACCGGCATGGTTCTGACGTGAGAAGTGGTCGGCAATCGCGCGAGCTGCCGTGGCCGAGCAGTTGACACTGGAGAGAATGCCGATGTAGTTGCGTGTGGCCACCCGGCCGTCGGCGCGCTTGATGCCCATGAAGGTGGCTTCACGTTTGACTGGCTCGGGTTTGACATCGGCGCCAAAGGCATAGTCCCTTGCAAAGTCACCTTTGTCGGGACCCATGTCGAGGTTGTGGGTGTGCACATGCTCACCCGCAGCGATAGCCTTGCTGGCAAAACCGATGATCTGGTTGTAGCGCCTGATGGCATCGCCGGTATTTAAAGCGCGTGTCGCTACTTTATGGCCGGGAGGAATCAGGCCTTTGGTGGTGATGCTTTCAATCGACGTGCCGCCTATGAGTTGGGTTCTGGCGATGACAACGTCGTCGTCTTTGTGGAGTCTGATGAAGGGGGTCATGGGGTGGATGTCACTTCTCTCTTAAGTTTCTGAATTCAGGGCATGGTTTGCTTTTGCGCTGGCTCAGGAAGCCGGGGTGGGTAGCTCCGCGAATGTCCCCCGCGTGGCCTATGGCCACTGCTCCTCCTTGATTTCGCTGCGCTATCCACCCCAGCCTCCCGGGCTGGTGCTCAGGTTGGCTTGCACAGCCGGGAAACCTGCACCTTGCAATGGGTCATGCCGGTGCGGCGTTCGGCGCAGCGGCATCAAGGAGGAGGCCAAAGGCCGGGGGACAGCCGCGTAGCTGAGCGCCGCGTTGGCATGATCCACACCATGTCTCAATAAAACATCTTCGGCAGCCACAGCACCAGCTTGGGAAAGTAAGTGATGATCGCCAACGAACCCAGTAACGGGACCAGCCAGGGCAGTATCGCGATGGTCGTTCTCTCAACCGATAGTTTTGCGACTCGGGCAAGAACAAAAAGAACCATGCCCATGGGCGGGTGCAGCAGGCCAATCATCAGGTTCAGCACCATCACCAAGCCAAAGTGCACCGGGTCTATGCCAAGTTGCTGGACGATGGGCATCAGGATGGGTACGAGGATGGTGATGGCGGCGGTTGGCTCCAGGAAGCAGCCCACAAACAGCATCAAGGCATTGGCCAGCAGCAGAAAGACCCAGGGCTCTTTGGTAAAACCCAGCACCCATTGCGAGATGGCTGCGGTCACGCCAGTAGCAGTCAGCATCCAGCCAAAAATACTGGCTGCTGCCACAATGAATAGCACGGTGGCGGTGGTCTCTACGGTGTCCAGGCAGACCTTGACGAACATCTTCCAGTTCAGGGTGCGGTACCAGGCCAGGCCCAGCACCATCGCCCACAGGCAGGCAGCAATCGCGCCTTCTGTGGGGGTGAAGATGCCGGTGGTCATGCCGCCGATCAGCAACACCGGCGTCATGATGGGCAACACGGCCTGAAAATTGAAAAACTTGTCGGCTGCAAAAAGGACAAGAATGCCCGCAAACACGGTGATCTGGGGCGGAAAGCCAGCTTTGGTGATCAGCAACCACAGCACCAGCGGCCAGCCGGCCACCACCAGCGTTTCGAGCAGTGCCTTGATGACGCGCGGCCATTGAAATTTGATGTCTGCACCCCAGCCATTTTTATGGGCAAAGTAGGCCACCGTCAGCATCATCAGGCCGCCCATCAGGATGCCCGGCAGAATTCCCGCCAGAAACAGCGCACCCACACTGACGTTGGCCATCATGCCGTAGATCACGAAGGGCAGACTGGGCGGGATGATGGGTCCGAGCGTGGCTGAAGCGGCGGTCACGCCGACAGCAAATTCCTTGCTGTAGCCGTGGTCCGTCATGGCCTTGATTTCAATCGTGCCCAGGCCGGCCGCATCGGCAATCGCGGTGCCGCTCATACCGGCAAACACCACCGAGCCGACCACATTCACATGGCCCAGGCCGCCCTTCATCCACCCGACCAGCGCCAGCGCATAGTTGTAGATGCGGTTGGTGATGCCGGCGTTGTTCATCAGGTTGCCCGCCAGGATGAAGAAAGGCACGGCTAGCAGGGGAAAGCTGTCGATGCCGCTGACCATGCGGTGTATCACCACAAAGGCCGGCAGGTTGCCTGTCCACCAGATGTAAAGCAGAGCCGATCCGGCCATTGCCATCGCGACCGGGATGCCGCCACTCATGAGCACAAGAAAAATGATTTTGAGCATGAACTTTTTTTGGTTGTCGTCGCAGAAAGCTAGTTGTCGTCCATCGAGGACTCGGGTCGCTCAAGAACGGTGTAGCCGCGCTTGCGGTGAAACAGCGCGATTTGCACAGAGCGAAAAGCCATCGCGGCAAAACCCAGCAGGCAGACGCCATACACCCAGTTCATCGGAAGGTCGACCATGGTCATGCGCGAATTGCTGCCCAGTTTGAGCATCATCATCACGGTCAGAATGGCAGCCGCCACGAAGAAACCCACACGCAACACGTCGACTGCGGTAGCCATGATGCGTGCCAGCGCTGGCGGCATGAACTTGTAGAAGAAATCGACCTGGATGTGGTTGTTCTTGATCACACCGATGGTTGCGCCGGTGAAGACCACCGCGATCAGCAGGTAACGCGCAATCTCCTCGGTCCAGGCGGCTGAGTTGTTCAGCACATAACGTGTGAAGAACTGATAAAAAACGGTGAGCCCCAGCACCCAGAAAAAACCCAGGGCGACCCAGGCCTCCAGCTTGGTTCCAGAGAGGTCCACCGCCTCGTCCTGGGCGTGGAACTCACCGTCGGCCCCCATCACGGGGGCCATATCGTCGATGGTTTCGATCGTCATTCGCGCAGGCTCATTTGATGGCGATGATGCGGTCCCAGTCCTTCTTGTCCAGCTTCATGGATTCGAAGGTGATGGCCTTGAGCACGCGCTGCTGGAAATCTGCGCGGTCCACGGTCACCACGTTGATGCCCTTCTTCTTGAACTCATCGACCAGTTCGCCTTCGCGCTTGCGGATGTCGTTGGTGGCGTTGACGGCAGCTTCC
>JBKJIV010000199.1:0-31116 GCA_046598365.1 Polaromonas sp.
TGGCGCTGGGACTGTACCTGCTTATCTCCAAAACCCGCCTGGGTATGAAAATCCGCGCCGGCGCATCCAACCGCGACATGGCCGGTGCGCTGGGCATCAACATCAAGCTGATCCACGCCGTGGTGTTTGCACTTGGCGTCACGCTGGCCGCAGTGGCAGGCATGATCGCCGCGCCGGTTGCCAGCGTCTATCCCAACATGGGCTCTCAAGTGCTCATCATGTGTTTTGTGGTCGTGGTGATTGGTGGTATCGGTTCGGTGCGCGGCGCGATGATTGCGGCGCTGCTCGTCGGCCTTGTCGACACTTTCGGCAAAGTGCTGCTGCCGTCGGTGGCTGGCATGCTGGTCTACATGCTGATGGCAGCCGTGCTGCTGTGGAAGCCTGAAGGTTTATTCAAACAATGAGCTCGATGAAGGCAAACCTTGAAGTCCTGCCGCGCGGCGTGCAGGTGGCACTGGCGCTCGGGCTGGTTGCGCTGGTCGCGTTTCCATTTACCGGGACCGACTTTTACGTGCAGATGATCACACGCATGATGATCATGGCGATTTTTGCGATGAGCCTCGACCTGCTGCAGGGCGTCACCGGCCTGGTCTCGCTGGGCCATGCGGCCTACTTCGGCCTGGCCGGTTATGCGCTGGCCTTTTTGATGCCGCAGGGCGAAGCCGTCAGCCTGTGGTGGACCCTGCCGTTGGCGGTGCTGGGCTCCGCACTGGGCGCGCTCATCATCGGCTTCTTTGTCGTCCGCACGCATGGCATCTACTTCATCATGGTGACCATGGCCTTTGCGCAGATGATCTTTTTCCTGTTCTTCGACAACAAGGTGCTGGGCGGCTCCGACGGCCTGTACATCAACTTCAAACCCACCATCTCACTGTTCGGCTGGACACCCTTCGTCTGGTGGGACCTGGACAACAAACACACGCTGTACTACTTCACGCTGGCCGTCCTGGTAGTGGTTTATGCCTTTCTGCGTCGCTTGCTCTGGAGCCCCTTCGGCCGCGCGCTGGCGGGCATCCGCGTCAATGAGCACCGCATGCGCGCCATGGGTTTTGGCACCTTCCGCTACAAACTCTCTGCCTTCACACTGGCCGGCGCGTTGGCGGGCCTGGCAGGTTACTTGTGGGGTACACAGACCGGCTACATCAACCCCGAACTCATGGGCTTTCACATGAGCGCCCACGCCATCATGATGGTCATCCTCGGGGGTATGGGCAACTTTGCCGGTGCGATCGTCGGCGCCTTTGCCTTCGAGTATTTGCTGCATGTTTTCAAGGACCTGCCCCGCATGGGCAGTGTCAACCTCGGTAAACACTGGCAGCTCTGGATGGGCCTGTTCATCGTGCTGCTGGTGACCTTTGCGCCGCGCGGCATCCTGGGGCTGGTCGAGCGCTTTGGCAAGCGCCGTGGAGCCGGCGATGAGTGAAATCCTCCTCAGTGCAAAAAATCTGACCAAGCGTTTCGGCGGGCTCGCTGCCGTCAACGACGTTTCCGTCGATCTGCAGCGCAACCATATCCACGCGGTCATAGGCCCCAACGGCGCCGGCAAATCGACGCTGACCAATCTGCTTAGCGGCGATCTGCCACCGACCTCGGGTTCCGTACAACTGGGCGCTCAAGATGTGACCGGCTGGAACCCCGAGGAAATTTCGCGCCAAGGCCTGGGCCGCAGCTACCAGAAAACCAACATCTTCCTGCCCTTCACAGTGGGGGACAACGTGCGTCTGGCAGCGCAATCACGCAATCAGCATGCCACGCATTGGTTGAGACGCGCTACTGATTTCACAGCGATTAACGACCGCACTGAAAGAGCCATCGAGTTGTCTGGCTTGAAGGATCGGGTGAAAGCCACCGCTGGCACCATCAGCCACGGGGAACAGCGGCAACTGGAAATTGCCATGACGCTGGCCACCGAGCCGCAGGTTCTTCTGCTCGACGAGCCACTGGCTGGTATGGGCATGGCCGAGGCAGAGCGCATGGTGGCGCTGCTACTTGCCCTCAAGAAAGACCACGGCATCTTGCTGGTTGAACACGACATGGACGCTGTATTCACACTGGCCGACCGGTTGACCGTGATGGTGGACGGAAAGGTGATTGCCTCCGGTTCACCGGCCGCGATTCGCGCCGATGCGGGCGTCCAGGCCGCTTATCTCGGCGAGGAACACTGATGGCCGAGCTGCTCATTGATGCCAGAGGCATCCACACTTACTACGGCGCCAGCCACATCCTGCGCGGGATTGATTTTTCGGTGGCGCGCGGTGAAACCATCGGACTGATGGGCCGCAACGGCATGGGCAAAAGCACCCTGCTCAAAAGCATCATGGGTCTTGTCAAGCCGCGCTCGGGCAGCATAGACATCATGGGCAAAGCCATGTTGGGCCGTGCCCCGTATGAAATTTCACAGATGGGCATCGCCTATGTACCCGAGGGACGCGGCATTTTTGGCAACCTCAGCGTGATCGAAAACCTGAAGATGGCCGCTCGCGCCGGCACGCGTGGTCAACGGGACTGGACTTACGAACGCGTTCTGGAGACTTTTCCGCGCCTCAAAGACCGCCTAAGCCACGGCGGCCAGCAGCTCAGTGGTGGTGAGCAGCAAATGCTCACCATCGGTCGCGCGCTGATGACCAATCCCGATGTGCTGATTCTGGACGAAGCCACAGAAGGGTTGGCCCCACTGATTGCGCGGGACATCTGGCGCATATGCCAGTTGGTGCGCGAGACCGGCATCAGCAGCGTCATCGTCGACAAGAACTGGAAGCATGTGACACAAATCACCGATAGAAACGTGATTCTGGTCAAGGGTGAAGTGGTGTTTACAGGCAGTTCTGCTGAACTGCATGGCCGACCAGAACTGATAACCCAATATCTGGGCGTCTGATCAGCCCGCGCCTCATCGACAAAATGTAACCCGCATGGCATCATGACCACTGGGCGCAGTGCCCAGCGGCAGGGGCAAATCAATGCCCGCGTCGAACTGAAAGGCTACATTCATGCGTTGGCCCTGGCAAGTTGATGCAGCCTCCCCTCCCCATCAGCGGCCTTCCGGCTCCCCACAGCCCTCCATCGTCCGGCCTATCGCCTGGCTGGGAGGGGGGCTGGTCATCGTATCGGCCTGCGCCGTCGCCATCGCGCTTTACTACCTTCGCGGCGAAGCGCTGCGCTCGGGTGAGGTACTAACCCAGTCCCTGGTTCAGGTGATTGAGGAGCAAACCAGCCGCACTTTCCAGACGGTGGATCAGCGCCTGCAACTGGCGGCCAGCCAACTTCAGGCGCTGCGAGTTGAAAAAAAGCTTGACGAAAACTCGGCCCGCGCCATGCTGCGCGAGCAACTCAAGGCCCTGCCCTTCGTGCGCGCCATCTGGGTGCTGGACGCTGAAGGCCGTATCCTTTTTGACTCGGATACCGGTAACATTGGCGTCGCCCTCGGAGACCGCGAATATTTCCAGATTTACAAGAAACAACCGGCCACCCAATTCCATCTCAGCGCCCCCGTGCGCAGCCGTACAACGGGTACCTGGTTGATCAGTGCTTCAAGACCGCTACCCGCCACCGGGGAGGCGCCTTTCGGCGTCATTGTGGCTGCTATTGAGCCGCCCTACTTCGACAAACTCTGGCGCGGGATCAACCTAGGTGAGGGTGGCGCAATTGCGCTCTTTCGCCGCGATGGCACCTTGATGATACGCAGTCCCATGGTTGATGCCGCCATGGGAAAGGCTTTCCCCGACCTTCCCCTGTTTTCGGAATACGCCAAAAGCCCGCAGGGCACCTACACCACCACCAGCAACTTTGACAAGCGCGTCCGGATGATCTCGTACCGCAGTCTGCAACCCTACCCCGAGTTGGTGGTGCTGGTGGGCTCGCCCTATGACGAGGTGCTGGCCGCATGGCGCCGCTTCGCAACCTTGACCTGGCTGATCTGGTTCGCCGCGGCTGTGACGGTCACCCTGCTGTCGGTGCTTCTGTTTCGGTATGCACAGCAACGCGAACGCACTGAATTGCGTTTCCGACAGCTGGCCCAGGCCATGCCACAAATCGTGTTTATCACCGACGGCAGTGGCTTCATGGTTTTCATCAACGACCAGTGGACCCATGTCACCGGAGAACCCGTGGAAGCCTCGCTCAACGGGGGCTGGTTCAAACGGATTCACCCGGACGATATGGCACAGACCATGGAGGATTTTCGAGTAGCGATCGATACTGGCCAAAGCATGCACAACGAGCATCGCCTGCTCTGCATAGACGGCACTTACCGCTGGCAACTGGCGCGCGTCCTGCCCAACCGCGACGCCACCGGGCACATCGTTTCCTGGTACGGCACCTCCACAGACATTGATGACCTCAAGCAAGCCGAAGCGTCACTGAAGGTCCAGGCTGATCTGCAGACCATGAGCGGGCACCTGACGCACATGGGCGGCTGGGTGCTGGACTTGCCGACGATGCGCGTCTTGTGGTCTGACGAAGCTTCATCGGTGCTCGAGATTCCACCAGACAGCGACCCGACATTCGAAACGGCGATTGGCCTTTGCGCCCCGCAGTCGCGGGCACTTGTCAGCAAGGTGGTCCAGGAGTGCCTTGAGAACGGTACGCCCTTCGACGTCGAGGTCGAGATGGTGACGGGTACCGGCCGGCATATCTGGGTGCGATCCATCGGGCAAGCCGTGCGCGATGACAAGGGCAACGTCGTGCGCATGCACGGCGCACTGCAAGACGTGACCGCGCGTGTTCAGGCCGAGCGGGAAGAGCGGTCCCACCTGAGAACTCTGCAACGCGCCGCCGAAGCGGCCCAGGCCATCACCCAACATCGCAGTCTGGACGCCATGATGCAGGAGGTTGCGGACCAGGCTCGCGCCATCATCGGCGCCCACCAGGCGGTTGTCAGCCTGACGCAAAACAGTAACTGGGCGCAGGCCATTACTGCGCTGTCACTCTCCGACAAATATGCGGCTTACCGGAACCTTATAGCGCCGCCCGACGGCAGCGGCATTTACGCGGTGGTCTGTGAGACCAACCGCCCCCAGCGACTGACCCAGGCCGAGCTCGAAGCCCACCCGCGCTGGCGCGGCTTCGGCGCTTATGCAGACAAACACCCCGCCATGCGGGGCTGGCTCGCTGTGCCGCTCACCGGGCGTGACGGTGCCAACATGGGCGTGATGCAACTCTCGGACAAGCTCGACGGCGAGTTCACCCAGCAGGACGAGTACATTGCCACCGAGCTGGCGGAATTGGCCCAAATCGCCATCGAGAATGTCCGCTTGCTCGGGGAGGTCCGCGAACTCAACCGCACCCTGGAAGCAAAAATCGAGCTGCGTACACGCGAGCTGTCACGCCAGGAGGCCTTGTTTCGTACCCTCGCCGAGCAGGCGCCACAGCCGATCTGGACCATGGACGCACGCGGCCAGGCCACCTTCATCAGCGAAGCCTGGTACCGTCTGGCCGGCGGCGCGCCGCCGGACTGGCACGGCTTGGGGTGGGTGGAACTCGTCCACCCTGACGATATAGACGACATGACACAGAACTGGCTGAGATGCAGCAAGAGCCTCACCCCATTTGTCGGCACACGGCGCCTGCGTGCGCACAACGGCAACTACCGCAACATGACGTATAGCGCCTCGCCCGTGCTCAACGAAAGCGGCGACGTGCTGTTCTGGGTCGGCCTCGATGTGGACATCACCGAGATCAAGGCGATCGAGACCGCACTGCGGATTTCCAACACCGAGCTGGAAGCGTTTTCCTATTCGGTGTCGCACGACCTACGCTCTCCACTGAATTCCATCGATGGCTTCAGCCGCCTGCTATCCAAGGACCTGGGCACCTCACTGAGTGCAAGGTCTCAGCACTACCTGACGCGTATCCAGGCGGGCGTCAGCCAAATGGGCCAGTTGATCGAGGGCTTGCTCTCGCTAGCGCATGTCGCCCGACTGGAACTGCGCTATCAGCCCGTGGACCTGAGCGCCATGTCTATTGAAATCGTCGACAGTCTGCGGATGTATGCCCCCACCCGCAACGTCCATGTCGTCATCGCACCGGGGCTGGCGGTGAACGGCGACACGCGGCTGCTGCGTTCGGTCATGGGAAACCTGCTCGGCAATGCCTGGAAATTCAGCGAGCGACGCGAGCACGCCGAGATAGAGGTGGGCTGGTCTGCCGAACACGCGGCCTTTTTTGTGCGCGACAACGGCGCCGGCTTCGACATGGCCTATTCAGACAAACTCTTCGGCACCTTCCAGCGGCTGCACGGTGTCACCGAGTTCGCTGGTACCGGCATTGGCCTGGCGACGGTAAGCCGGGTGATCGCTCGCCATGGCGGGCGTATCTGGGCCACAGCCGCGCCCGACCAGGGCGCTACTTTTTTCTTCACCCTGCCAGCACCTGCTTAAAGACGGCTGCGCTACATCAGTGGCCGCAGTTCCCTGGCTGCATCAAAGAGCAATGGCAGCAGATCGCGCTGCATCGCCTGCACGGTCAAGCGCTGGGGTGACGCCACCACATTGAGCGCCGCCACCGTCTTGCCCTGCATGTTGCGCAGAGGCACCGCCAGGGCGTGTACACCCAGCTCGTGCTCTTCGCTGGCCACACAGCAGTCGTCCGCACGGACCTGCTCGACCAAGGCACGAAACTGCTTGAGGTCGGTCGTTGTACGTGTGGTCAGGCGTGCCAGCGCCCGACCTTTGAGCCACTGGGTCAACTCCGTTTTGGTTTTCCCCGCCAACAACACCCGCCCTGTGGACGTGGCGTGGGCCGGCATCCGTGCACCCAAGTGCAAACCATAAGCCAGCACACGGCCCGCACCGCTTGCACCGCCGGAGGCGCTTTTCCATTCGTAGCCACTGCGCCCGACAATCACCACCTCGTCTCCGTCCAGAACGGCCGCTGAGAATGACTCCTGTGTTTGCGCTGCCAGCCAGTTCAGGGTTGGCTGGATGGCGCGCGGTAAGCGCGCAGAGGCCAGATAACTCCCTGAAAAGCGCAGCACCTTCGCTGCCAGCCAGAAATAACCGCCATCGGTTTCAAGGTAGCCCAGGTGAGCCAGCGTCAACAAGTGGCGACGCGCAGCAGCCCGCGTGATACCCGCCCGCTCCGCCGCCAAAGTGGCGTTCAGTCGCTGGCGCTGAAAATCAAAACTCTCAAGCACAGCCATTCCTTTGGCCATGCCTTCAATCATGTCCGCCTTGGCGATCGGGAAGCTGCTGGCCATAGGAAACTCCGGAAGGGGATCACTGCGCGATCATCGCACAAGTTCCACATAGATCGTGCAAAGGCGCGTCCAGGCGGTGGCTATCCAATGCGAGGCGTTCTACGCTTGTGTCACCGACAGGATAAGACCAGCGAAAGGCCAGCATGCGTGTACGGGTAGCTATTGTGGGGGGCGGTCCGGCCGGACATTTACTGGGTCAGCTTCTGTATAAAGCAGGCATTGACGCGGTGATTTTGGAGCAGCGCAGCCAGGCGTATGTATTGGGCCGCATTCGCGCCGGCGTGCTGGAGCAAGGAACGATCGAGCTGCTCGACGAAGTGGGCGCAGGTGCACGCATGCACCGCGAAGGCTTGGTGCACGGCGGCATTGAGTTGGGCTTTGGCGAACAGCACCACCGCATTGATTT
Source organism: Polaromonas sp. (assembly GCA_046598365.1). Classification (GTDB taxonomy): domain Bacteria; phylum Pseudomonadota; class Gammaproteobacteria; order Burkholderiales; family Burkholderiaceae_C; genus Polaromonas. The sequence goes on from JBKJIV010000199.1 coordinate 7,602, forward strand.
ACGCAAACTGACAGGCGGCAAGCAGGTGATGGTTTATGGCCAGACCGAAGTCACCAAAGACCTGATGGACGCGCGGGCCGGTGCCGGGCTGACCACTGTGTATGAGGCGCAAAACGTCACGCTGCATGACTTCGACTCGCACTACCCCAAGGTCCGCTACACGAAAGACGGCACCAGTCATGAGGTGGCGTGTGATTTCATTGCCGGCTGCGATGGTTATCACGGTGTCAGCCGAGCCAGTGTCCCGCAGGACGCCCTGCGCACGTTCGAGCGCACCTACCCTTTTGGCTGGCTGGGCGTGCTCTCTGAGACGCGTCCGGTTTCAGACGAATTGATCTACGCCAACCACGAGCGCGGCTTTGCGCTGTGCAGCATGCGCAGCCATACACGCAGCCGCTATTACGTCCAGTGCGCGTTGGACGACAAGGTTGAAAACTGGAGCGATGACGCCTTTTGGGATGAGTTGCGCAAGCGGCTGGCCCCTGCAGTGGCCGAATCTCTGGTGACCGGCCCTTCCATTGAAAAAAGTATTGCGCCGTTGAGGAGTTTTGTCGCAGAGCCGATGCGCTTTGGTCGCCTGTTTCTCGCTGGGGACGCAGCGCACATCGTGCCTCCCACGGGCGCAAAAGGTTTGAATCTGGCGGCCAGCGATGTGCGCTACCTGGCGCGCGCTCTGGCCGAGTTTTACGCCGGCCGCGAAGCCGGCATCAACAACTATTCAGACACTTGCCTGCGCAGGGTCTGGAAAGCTGTGCGCTTCTCGTGGTGGTTTACTTCGCTGATGCACAAGTTTCCTGATGACAGCGGCTTTAGTCCGAAGATGCAGGCAGCCGAGCTGGACTATCTTGTTCACTCTGAGGCTGCCTCGACAGCATTGGCCGAGAACTACGTCGGCCTGCCCTTTTAGGCTCTTGTCAGCGATCCCGGGTGTGGATCAGCAGATCACCAGGCTGGCAATCCAGAAATTCGCATATCTTGACCAGCGTGTCGAAACGCACACCCTTGACCTTGCCCTGCTTGAGCATGGACAAGTTGGCCTCTGTGATGCCGATATATGCCGCCAGGTCCTTGGACTTGGCTTTGCGTTGGGACAGCATCACGTCGAGCGTGACAACAATAGACACGGACGCAGGCCCTGTTCAAACGAACTGCGCGTTCTCTTCGGCAAGCGCCACGGCTTTGGCCATGACCGCAGCGATTTGCCACACCATGCCGGCAAACAGCAGGGTCAGCAGCTCGTTACTTCCCAGGCCTAATGCCAGCGCCTTTTGACCAGCAGGCGCACCAGCCGTCAGGATCACGCTGATCAGCATGGAGGCAAAAAAACCGGCCACCACAGAGGCGAAAATGCCGGCCGCAAAACCGCGCAGATAGCGCACGGTGCGCAGGCTGAAATACTCACCCTGCGAAAACCCCGAGAAACAGCGCATGGCACACACCAAACCGTACGATGCGCACAACACAGGCACCATGCCCAGCAGCACGGCCAGGCTGCGCTGCCACAGCGTGACATCCAGTGCAGCTGCCTGCAGGGTGGTCAATGCCACGCCGGCCCTCAGCAGCAAACCCGACGATGGCGTGCTTGCCAGGTGATAAAGAACCGCCAGCGGCAAGGCCACGGCCAGCAGTGCGCAGGCCCAGGCAAATGCGCTGTTCAGTCGTTGCACTTCCAGGCCAGACAGGCCAGTCGCGGTCAGTGTGTTTTTCATAAAGCACCTCTTGATGAAGGCGGCCAGTATTGCACACTATTTTCTGTATAACAACAATTAAATATTGTTAAACAATAATTTTTATACAGCACTATTTAAGGTAAATTGCCTTCACCGCTTTGCATGCCTTTCCCCGCTCAATACCGCCCGTACACCCTCCATGCCTCAGACACCGCCCGTTCCTCAAGCCCTTCAGGGTGTCCGCGTCCTGAGCCTGGCGCTCAACCTCCCCGGTCCGGCGGCGCTGATGCGGTGTCGGCAGATGGGCGCGACCTGCGTCAAACTTGAACCACCGTCAGGCGACCCCATGGGCCTGTACAACAAGCCTGCCTACGTCCAGCTGCATGAAGGCGTGAAGGTGCTGCAAGCGGACCTGAAAACCGGGGACGGCCAGAAGCTGCTGCACCGCGAGCTTGAGAAAACCGATGTGCTGCTCACCTCGTTTCGACCCTCGGCCATTGCCAAACTCGGCCTGGGCTGGACAAAAATCCATACGCTTTACCCCGCGCTGTCGCATGTGGCCATCGTCGGCGCACCGGGCGGGCGCGCTGAAGAGCCCGGCCACGACCTGACCTATCTGGCCGAAAACGACCTGGTGACTGGTCTGGACCTCCCGGCGACCTTATATGCCGATATGGCCGGTTCGCTGATGGCCAGCGAAGCCGTGCTGCAAGCGGCGCTGCGGCGACAGGCACCCTATGCCGGCACAGGCGAGCCACATCCTCAGGGTGTTTTTGTCGAGGTGGCGCTGTCGGATGCTGCCGCCTACCTCGCACTGCCGCGGCAATGGGGGCTGACACAACCCAGTGGCTCGGTTGGCGGCGCGCATGCGGGTTACCGCGTTTATCCCTGCAAAGACGGACGCGTAGCAGTGGCCGCACTAGAGCCGCATTTTGCGGCTGCCCTGTGCGAGGCAGCCGGCGTGGCCGCCTCCGATATACGCGCCATGTTTGCGCCGGCTACGCACCAGAGCATCGCTGCATTTTTGCTCACGCAGTCGCGGGCGCAGTTGGACCAGCTGGCTCTGGAGCGGGACATTCCGCTGCACACGCTATCGAATGAATAGCTTCTTGAGACGATCCTACACAAGCTGCGGGCCGTTTTTATCGTCGAATTCAAGAACATTGCGCTGACGCTGATTTTGGTCATGCGCTTGATTTCATATAAGCTGAACTAAGATAACAAGCATGACCCGAATCGTAGGCACGCAAGACCGAAGCGAATTCATCCTAGACCCGGTGGAGGCTTGGCATCGCGGGCGTATTCTGGATCAAATGCTGGCCCGTGCGCGGCCTCCGATGCCGCACGGGGTGCAACGCGCGCCTCATAGCGTCTTCAACCAGATGGACGATTTGCGCCAGCTCGAACAAGCTCGCCTGCTGAATGGTCCGCTTGCCAAGGCCGTGCGAGAGCCATGAATCCCGACACATTGCTGGATTTGCTGCGCCGCTTTCAAGCTGAAGGGGTGGCCTATGTTTTGGTCGGGGGGCATGCGGTCCGGCTGAATGGATTTAACCGCAACACTGAAGACATCGACATCCTTCTGCCCTCCTCGCTCGAAAACGGCCGAAAGGTAATCAAAGCCCTGTCGTTTTTACCTTCGAGTCATGAGCTTGACGAAAACTGGTTCGCGCCCCCCGCAGACGCGCCAGAAAATATCCGGGTAGCCGATGATTTGCTGATCGATCTGCTCTTCGCCGCCAACGGGCAAACCTATGAGAGCCTGCAGGACCATGTCCGAACGCTGCTTGTCGATGGCGTCTCCATTCGCACACTGGATATTGAAGGCTTGCTCAAAACAAAGACCGACTACCGCCACAAGGACCGTATCGACCGGGAAGCACTGACGCGCCTCAAGCAGCAGCTTTGAACCATTTACTGTTTTTTTAATAGCTGCCTGGTTCTGCCCGCTAGGGACAAAAGCCACTTTTGCAAATTTTCACCCACGCGGCGCCACATCCAGCCGTCCCAGCACGCCCTCTATCGTTGCCACCAGTTCATCCGGGTCCACCGGCTTGACCAGATGGGCGTCAAAGCCCGCCAGTGCTGCGGTTTCCTTGTCGCGCATCTGGCCATAACCGGTCAGGGCGATCAGGGGCACGTTGCAGGTGAGAGGATCGGCGCGCAAACCTCGTGCCACTTCATAACCATCCATATCTGGCAGCCCAATGTCCATCAGCACCAGATCGGGCTGGACTGCACGCACCGCAGGCAGCGTGCTGGCGCCGTCGGTCACCTCGGTCACTTCGTAGTCGAACATGCGCAGCAACTCGGCCAAGGTAGCGCGCGCGTCTGCGTTGTCCTCTACATAAACAATTTTTCGAATGATGGGCGAGGGAGATACGCGTTTCGGAAGGTCTGTCTGTGCAGGCTGCACGGTCTGCTGCGCGGGAGCCGCCTCAACGGCGGGCAAGCTGAAAGAAAAGGTGCTGCCCAGACCCACGCCATCACTGGAGGCCTGCACCTGACCGCCATGCAAAGTCACCAGTTGCCGCACCAGCGCCAGACCAATACCCATTCCGCTCTGCAGCCGGTTGACCGGGGCCGGACCCTGGAAAAAGGGTTCAAAAACTTGGGGCAGGAGATCGGGTGACATACCGACGCCTGGATCGCAGACGGTCACTGTCGCCGTGCCTGCATCGACGGCGACACGCACCTCGACCTTGCTTCCTGCAGGCGAAAACTTCAGTGCATTGGTCAGCAGGTTGTTGACGATTTGTTCAATCCGCGCCCGGTCGGCGTTGACCCATACCGGCGTACTGTGAAGGTCAATGACATAGCCCTGGGCGCGATCGGTGGTGCGCAGCGCTTCGACACAGCTGACCACACAGTCGGCCAGGTTGAGCGGGCCACTCTCGAGCATGATCTTGCCCGCCATCAAGCGGCTCACGTCCAGCAGGTCGTTGACGATATGGGTCAGGTGCTGGTTCTGCCTGTTGATGATGTCCAGGTAACGATGGGCGCGCTCTTTGTCGGGGCCGGCGCTCTCCAGCAAAGCCGCGGCACCCGATATCGCGGCCAGCGGGTTTCTAAGTTCATGGCCAAGCATGGCCAGAAACTGGTCTTTGGCATGGTTTTCAGCCTCGGCGGTCTCGCGCGCCAGCGTCTCGTTTTGCAGCAGCCGCTCACGCTCGGCCTCAGCCGCCAGCCGTGAACTGCGCTCGGCCTGCAGCAAAGTGCCCGCGTTGACCAGCGCACCATTGAGTTCCCTCAGCTCGGCCACCGGCGTGTGGGTGAGTTGGGGACTTTCACCACGCCCCAGCGCCGCAGCGGCTGTGCGCGCGCTGTCAATCGCTGCAATAAACCGGCGACCGAACAACACCACAGCGCCAATAGCGACCAGCAGCGCAGCACCAATTCCCAGCAGTGACAGGTACACCGCATTGGCGGCGGCTTGTTCAACCACGGCAACCGGCGCGGCGACCGCGATCGTCCATCCGGTCAGGGACGAGTGCACAAAGGCGTCGTAGGAGTCGATCCCCTCCAGCGTCGAATGGCGAATCAGGCCGTCGGGCGACGCTGCTGCGGCAGCGACCAGTTCCGGTCGTGCCTGCTTGCCCAGATACTCGTCGCTCTTGTGGCTGCGCGAAATAAAATTACCGTTGCGGTCTATCACGGCCACAATCCACGACGGCGGCAGGGTGCCATGCAGCGACGCCTTCTTCCAGTAGTCCACCGAAAACGCCTGCGCCACCACAAACGTTTGCCCCCCTGCGGCAGCCGCCGGCGAATAAACGGTGGTGAGTATTTTTCCGGAAGCCGGCCCAACAGAAACATCGGTCACCAGCGCCTTCTGGCTGGCCATCACCTGGGTCACAGGCTCCAGCGCAGGCGGATGCGCCGGGGGCGTTCCATAGGGCAGCAGGGTATTGACCACCTGAACGCCCTGCCGATCGAACAGCATGGTCCAGACATCCGGCAACTGATTCAGGGCCGCCGCCTGCCGGTAGAACTTTTCCAGATTCCGATCGTCGAGATTTTCGGAATTGCCAAGAACCTTGAGCGCCGACAGGGACCCGTGCACGTCACGGTCCACCGTCAGCGCAGTGGCCCGCACGGTTTCCCGCAAACCGCGCAAGGTCGCCTCGCGCGCGTCGTCCCTGATTTTTCCAATCGAAAAACTGGTCGCCAGCAGCACTGGCGCCAGCACGGCGACTGTCATCAGAACCAGTTGGGAGCGAATTCGCATGAAGCTATTTTTACACGGTATTTTCTCGGCCATACGTGCAAAAGAATGACAATCCTCTCTTGTGAAGCGGCTGAAGTAACCGCCTCCCTCCCTAGCGCACCTTGCGCAGGGGTGGCTTGCCGCGAGGCTTGCCCGAACCGTTGTCGCGCGGCGGCAAGCCGGTGTGTTGGGTCAGGATACGGCCTTTGACTGGAGCAACGGGCTTGAGCGCCACAGTAGTGGAATTCTTCTTGCGTGCGCTCACATAGCCGCCATCGGTCAGCGGCTGAAAGGTCGGGATCAAATGGTGCTTGCCGTTGCCGATCAAATCGGCGCGGCCCATGGCCTTAAGGGCCTCACGCAACAGCGGCCAATTGTTGGCATCGTGGTAGCGCAAAAAGGCCTTGTGCAGGCGGCGCCGCTTGTCGCCGCGCACGATGTCCACCGTTTCGCTGTCGCGCGTGATCTTGCGCAGCGGATTTTTGTTGGTGTGGTACATCGTGGTGGCCGTGGCCATGGGCGATGGGTAAAAGGTCTGCACCTGGTCAGCGCGAAAGCTGTTCTTCTTCAGCCAGATGGCCAGGTTCATCATGTCTTCGTCGCTGGTGCCGGGGTGGGCGGCGATGAAGTAAGGAATCAGAAACTGCTTCTTGCCGGCTTCAAGCGAGTATTTCTCGAACATCTGCTTGAGTTTGTCATAGCTGCCGATGCCGGGCTTCATCATCTTGGTCAGCGGCCCCTGCTCGGTGTGCTCCGGCGCAATCTTCAGGTAGCCGCCAACATGGTGCGTGACCAGTTCTTTCACGTACTCCGGCGACTGCACGGCCAGGTCGTAACGCAGGCCTGAGCTGATCAGGATTTTCTTCACGCCTTTGAGCGCCCGCGCGCGGCGGTACATCTTGATCAGCGGGTTGTGGTCGGTGTTCAGGTTGGAGCAGATGCCGGGGTACACACAGCTTGGCTTGCGGCAGGCGGCCTCGATCTCGGGCGTCTTGCAGCCGATGCGGTACATGTTGGCGGTCGGTCCGCCCAGGTCGGAGATGGCGCCGGTGAAACCCTTGACGGTGTCGCGGATGGCCTCGATCTCGCGGATCACCGAGTCTTCCGAGCGGCTCTGGATGATGCGACCCTCGTGCTCGGTGATGGAGCAAAAGGTGCAGCCGCCAAAACAGCCGCGCATGATGTTCACGCTGAAGCGGATCATTTCCCAGGCCGGAATTTTGGTCGCTCCGTCATGGCTGCCGTTTTCGTCGGCATAAGACGGGTGCGGCGAGCGCGCATACGGCAGATCGAAGACGTAGTCCATCTCGGCCGTGGTTAGCGGAATTGGCGGGGGTGTGATCCAGACGTCGCGCGCGGTCGCGCCCTCGCCGTGCGCCTGCACCAGCGCCCGCGCATTGCCGGGGTTGGTTTCCAGGTGCAGCACGCGGTTAGCGTGGGCATACAGCACCGCGTCGCTCTTGACCTGTTCGTAAGACGGCAGGCGGATCACCGAACGGTCGCGTGGCGGCACCTTGATCTTGCCCTGCATGTGGGACATGGCGGGATTGGGAACGAAGGTCAGCGGTTTGATGGCCGGGTTGGCTTGCGACACTTTGGCGAGAACCGGAGGACTTGCAGACTCCGCCTGCGCCGCAACCTCAGCCGCCTCATCCTCGCGGGCGCAACTGGCGCCCTGCTCTTTCGCCTGCTCCGAAATCATCAGATACGGGTTGACGTGTGCCTCAACGCGACCCGGAGCGTCCACGCTGGTGGAGTCGATTTCGAACCAGCCCTGCGCTGTCTCATCACCGCTGCGGCGGATGAAGGCCGTGCCGCGGATGTCGGTCATGGTCGCTACCGGCTCTTTGGCGGCCAGACGGTGGGCGATCTCGACAATCGCGCGTTCGGCATTGCCATACAGCAACAAATCGCACTTGGCGTCGATCACAACAGAACGACGCACTTTGTCGGACCAGTAGTCGTAATGCGCGATGCGTCGCAGAGAACCTTCGATGCCGCCCAGGATGATCGGCACGTCCTTGAACGCCTCACGGCATCGCTGCGAATACACCAGCGCGGCGCGATCTGGCCGCTTGCCGCCAATGTCGCCGGGCGTGTAAGCGTCGTCGCTGCGGATCTTGCGGTCCGCCGTGTAGCGGTTGATCATCGAATCCATGTTGCCGGCGGTCACGCCGAAAAACAGGTTCGGCTTGCCCAGCGCCTTGATAGGCTCGGCGCTTTGCCAGTCGGGCTGGGCAATGATGCCCACGCGAAAACCCTGGGCCTCCAGCATGCGGCCGATGACCGCCATGCCGAAACTCGGGTGGTCCACATAAGCGTCGCCAGTGACGATGATGATGTCGCAGCTGTCCCAGCCCAGCGCCTCCATCTCAGCCCGGCTCATCGGCAAGAATTTGGAAGTGCCAAAGCGGCTGGCCCAGTACTTTCGGTAGCTGGTCAGCGGTTTTGCGGCGCGCGCAAAAAAGGAGACGTCGATGGGGGCGTTCATGCAGGCTTAGGGGGTAACCCTGCATTTTAAGGTTTTAAGACGTGTCGTGCCGGATTGGGAGAACCTTTGCCTCACGCCGCGCAAGGGCAGCGCGGAACCCCCAATCGCTCTGCGCCGTCTAGCGAGAGCGCAGGATTGCCCGTGCGGCCGCCATGTCACGGTCGTAGACAGCTTTTGCTTCGCGGCGGCACGCCGTTCGCTCGGCAGATGCCATGGCCGCGCATTCACTCAAGTATTCCTTGTAGCCGCCGCCGGCTTCCTTGATCGCGGTGCGGTATTTCTGCTGTGGGGTCACGTCTGCAACGGCGCCACGCTCAAGCAGACGCTCTTCCATGGCCACAGGTTGCGCCATTCCCGCAGATGCGGCGACAGCCAACACAAGAAAAGCCCAGACGGAGATTTTTTTTGACATGATCAAGATCCTTGATGGTGACAGGTGGGCGGCAATCAGGCGCATTGCCAATCTGAAACAGGTGGTATTCGCCCAGTAAGAGCGACCACCTTATGCCCAGGCGCCGTCGCGGGACGTCAGTGGTTACGCTTGATGAATGTAGGACACATTGGGAGGCAAAAAAAAACCAGGCCCTGCGGCCTGGTTTTTTGAGACGAAAAATTCGGATTAAGGACGAACAGTCATCTGGCCGCGAATTTCGCCGCCAGGAAATTTGGCTGTGTGGATGTTGGCATACCACTTGCCTGCCAGCAGATCTGCGGCCTGAGCTGCAGTCAGTGTGGCCTGACCGATCATCGGGCTGCTCATGGGGCTGGCCCAGCCCAGCGCCACACCTGCATTGGCGCCAACCATGGCCGGGCCATGGAAATGGCCTGCCGTCGCGGGGCCGCTCAGGTTGTCATATTTCAGCTCCCAGCGCAGAAGGTTGGTGTCTTTGTTGAACATAGCATCGACCTGACCGGTTGCGGCGCTGGCAACAGGAGGTACTTCATTGGCCGCACGCATTTGCGTCGTCAAGGCCACCATGGGAGAAGCTTTCTTCATCATGCCGCAACCTGCGACCACCAAAACCACAGCTGTAGCCGCTAATGCAGCACGAACAACGCGAGTGAAATTTGCCATTCCTGATCTCCGGATAATTAATGAATTTGCATCATAGAGCGGAAAATGCCGCAACCTATGTAGGACTTCTCCCAATCCCCAGACCGCAGTCTATGCACCAAAACTGCGCTACACCACTGTTTGACTGCAATTGGAGCTACCAATTGGAGAGCACATCAAGGAGTGGAAACAGCCATGCGGAAACCCGGCGTGTCGGTGGCAGCGCCAGGGAAACACCGGGAGTCCAATTAGCAAAGGTACACATGGCGGCGCACGGACGGACAAGCGCCCATGCAAATGGACGTAGGACCAGCCACCACACGGCCACGGCATCAGCGCTTACAGCCGGGCGGCCTAAGGGCCACTGCGAGCAAAAGTCCTTGCACCCTATCCTCAGCACATCAGTGATCGATCCAGCCGCATCAGCACAAACTACCACTGGCTCCGAACGATGAAATGTCCGATTTATTTTGACGGAAGCACGACATGAAGCCTTTTTTTCCTTCCCTGGCAATCGTCTTTGCAGCCGCCCTGCTTGCCGGCTGCCCGCAATCGAAAGTGCCCGATACCCCACCGATGGTGCCGCAGCCTAAAGCTGGCTTGCATGTTCCGGGCAACGATGCGGTCGCCCACGGGAGCGGACAAGATCCGATCCCAGCCAGTCAATGGCGGCTTTAACTTATCGCAAGGCCATGAAACACCATCAGGCGGTTCTGACAGCGACAAGTCTGGCTCTTGTGCTGGCCGGGTGCGCCTCGTCCCCCATGGCAGTGCAGTCTCCCCCGCAAACCGTGCTCTCCGATGGCTTGAACTACAAGGTAGAACAAATCACCGCGAGCACTTGGTCCGTCGCTCTGCCCAGCGGTCTTGCCGATGGCCCGAATAGAACGGCCAGCCTCGTGAAGGCAGTTGAAAAAGCTTCAGCTTGCAAAGTGACCGACAGCACTTACGGGCGACAGGGCACTGTGCTCAACGCTCAGGTGGACTGTGGGCAGAAGCCCAAAAACTAGAGCTTCGAAAAAAACACCCTCGATTCAAAAAAAAAGCTGGCCCCGCCAGCTTTTTCTCCGTTAAGTGCCGGATTCAGGACGAGGACTTCAGCGCGTCTCGCATGGCCTTGATCTGGTCATGGTTGCGCTGCGCACCCTGAGCCTGACGCTCAACAATACCGCGGATGGACCCGGGCAGCGTGTCTTTCAACGCCTTTCTATAACGAGCCAATGCCGCATCTTCGCCGCGTTCGCATTCTTCGAGCATCGCCAGATCGGTATAACCGCTGAGCGTTCCCCGAACAGACACCCAACCGCGATGCAAGGCGCCGCTGGCAGTACCGCCCTCGTCCAGTTCGCCACCCAACTGGCGAATTTGTGAACCGAGCTCTGCGCCTGCGACGCGGCATTCGTCTGCATGTCGCAGCAGCAAGGTTTTGATGTCCTGCGCTTTGGTGTGCTCCGCACACTCTTTGAACCCGTATTCGCCATCACGGCAGGATTCCAGCAGATCGTTCAGGGTATCAATCACATCATCATTGTCTATGTCCTGGCCTGCCAGACTACGTGAACCGAGTTGGTCATCAATTCTGTTCCATGCCGCGCGGCTGGCAACCTGCGCTTGCGGCCAGCTCAAAGTAGAGCGCTCTTTCTTGCTGTCCCATTGGGTTGCAAGGTGAGTTTGCGCGTCGTCAAACGTGCCGTCGTAGCTGCTGCGCCCATCCAAGCCCAGGCGATAGGCGGGTGCATAGTCTTCATAGCTTCGGCCAGCTTCGTAATAGGACTCCTGGGTGTAGCGGTCCCGCCAGTAAGCATCCTCCGCGGTGGGGTTGATGGACTCGGCCACCGCTTTTCCACCCAAGCCGCCTGCCACAGCGCCAACAATGGCACCGGCTACAGCGCCAATGGGTCCGGCGATGATGCCCGCCGCAGCACCCGCTGCAGCCCCGCCAGCGGCGGCGCCCAAACCAGTGCCTACCGGATGCGCACCGGGTTCGTCGGTGATGGGATCGAGATTGAGGTCTTTGTCTTTTTTGTCAAGTGACATGTGATGCTCCTTCGGGGATGGTTGATGGTTTACCGAGGACTGAATCGACACCCAAATCATCTTTGGGCGACTTGCTGCCTGAAGCAAAAAATCAGGCAACTCTCTCAGTTCGGTCTTCATCGTGTCGCCGCAAAAAATCACACGCGGTCAGGCGAGAGCAAAGTCAACTGTAGGAGAAGACGCCGTACGGTTTACGCGACTCAAACAGGCGTTTTGGCAGCAAGCCGCCACAGCGAGGTGATTTCAGCCGACCGCGCGTCATGCAGCGCGTCGGTGGTATCTGACACCTTGGCGTGTTGCGGCTTGGTGTCCATTCGACCCAGCACCTGCAAGCCAGCAGCGTCGATCCAGGCCATCAACTCCGCTCGCGAACGAAGGCCCAGATGCTCCGCCAGATCAGACAGCACGAGCCAGCCCTCCCCGCCTGGCGCCAGATGCGCCGCAAGTCCGCTGAGAAAACCCCGCAACATGCGGCTGTCCGGATCGTAGACAGCGTGCTCCAGCGGAGAACTGGGGCGCGCTGGCAACCACGGCGGGTTGCAAACCACCAGCGGCGCGCGCCCCGCGGGGAACAGATCCACCTGCTGCAACGTGACCCGCTCGGTCAGTCCCAGCCGCTCCAGGTTTTCGCGGGCACAGGCCAGCGCACGCGGCTCCTGGTCTGTCGCCATCACGCGCAACAGACCCCTGCGTGCCAGCACCGCCGCCAGCACTCCGGTTCCTGTGCCAATGTCGAAAGCGAGGCTGTCACCGGACAAAGCTTGCGGCAGCGGCGCGTCTTGCACCAGCTTGACATACTCCCCCCGCACCGGCGCAAAAACGCCGTAATGCGGATGAATGCGTTGAGCGCCCAAGGCCTCGATTTCCACACCTTTTTTGCGCCACTCATGGGCGCTGATCAGCCCCAAAAGCTCCCGCAACGACGCCACATAGTTTTCCTGTGTTGCGTCGCCGGCACCATAGGCCTCATTGCAAGCCAGCGTCACGTCCGGCGCGCGCCGCAGCGCGATATGGTGCTGGCCGTCAAATTCAAGCACCAACATGGCCAGGGTGCGTGCGCGCTGAGACTGCGCCTGGCGGTGCAGGTTAAAGAGATCGACAGGGGCCAAAGCCTGAATGGTTGACTTGCTCTTGCTGCTCTTGCTGGTCTTCTTGGGTTTGTCTGTGCGACGCGCCAGCGCCTGAAGCAACTGCCGTGCGTTCTGAAAATCGCCGCGCCACAACATCGCCGTGCCCTCGCTGGCAAGCCGAAAGGCCGCGTCAGCAGTCAAGGTATCGTCGGCAATCACCACCCGCTTCGGAGCGGAGGCGCCGGATTCCGAACGCCACCGGGCACGCCTGGTTTCACCGCCCTCGGACCAGCTGATGTGAACTGGAGCGCTCATACAGGCCCGACCATGGCGATGCTGGATTGGAGCGCGACCGCCGCCGCGTCAAAAACCGAAAGGAGAAAACACATGGCAGCAAACCGGTCAGTGGACAGACCCTGATTATCCGCGTGCCATGAGGCGGCGCTTCCTTAGTTGCTGTCTTTGCTATCACCGCTACTCAGCGGTGCAAGGTCTGAAGAATAGGAGCGGTCACCAATCAGGAGCTCGCTGCCTTTTTTCCATGCGGACTCAAAGGCAGCCAGCTCCTGCTCCGTCGCGCGCTCGTATTTCCGCACATTGGAAGCGCGAGCCGATTCGGCAGAAATTTCGCGCCCCACGGCGCCGCTCGCGATGTGCTGGTGTCCCACGCCCTGCAACTCTTCATTGACGCGCCAATAGACAGCAGCAACCCCGAGCCCGTAACGGGCCAGTGCATTTTTGCCAATTTCGACAGCCAGTGCCATCAATGCTCTTTGGCTCCCTTGATCGCTGTCCATCAAATCGAGGGGTAGATCAACCATCACCACAAAACTGTGACCCCGTTTGTCGGCCCGTACAACTTTGAACCGGTAACTACCGCTCTGAATACCCCGACTTTCGAGCGTGCTTGTGAGGGAGTCGAACATCATTTCACGGCGAAATGCCATCCGCTCGTCAAGATCCATTTTGACGGGCGCGGTCTCAGGCCCCGATCCACTTTTGGATGCGTGCGAACCTGAAAAAATGCTCTGGAACAAGGACATGGCACAAGTGATGTGAAGTGGCCGGCGCGGACGAGTCTTAAGCCTTGATGATCGACGCCAGCCGTGACAGGAGGATGGCCACGAAATAATCCTATTCCTTTCGTTACCTAATGTCACCCATTTTTGCGAACGCTGTAGGCCGCAGGCAACTACACGGGTCAAATGCGTCAGTAGCTATTCAAAGGCGGTAACCCGCCCGACATGGGCTAGAACTTTTTGCCACACATACCCGCGGAGGCGGTGCGGTAGGCTTTCTCCCACAATCATCTCCGACGTGCGCCGATAGGCACAAACGGCCCGCGAATCCACACTGGCCCCATCAACTTCAGGAGAAAAAATTATGTCTTTTGCACTTTATATGATCGGCTTCATTATTTTTATGGGTGGACTGATCTGGGGCGCCGTGGTGGCCGGCATACCGCATCTGTACATCGGTATTGGCGCGCTGATCATTCTGGGTGCTGGCATCTTCAGCGCGGTAGGCCGCACGCGCAGCAAAGACCCGTCCTGATACAGAACCGTTTAACGCGTGACGCGTTCAAGAGCCCCGCTTCAAGCGGGGCTTTTTTATTTGCGAATCCCCCGCACAAAACACCTTCAACCAGGCCACCCCTTGCAGAAGGCCTCGTTCACTGTTGAAGAGTATGCGGTCCATCAAGAAGTGCCGGCTCTTTGTCGGACATGCAGTTTATTTATAGAAAGCAATTGCTTTGTGAAATGAATATACTCCGCTTGACGCCTTTTTCTGCGTCGTCCCGGAGCACACCATGACCGAAGCATTTATTTACGACGCCATTCGAACACCGCGCGGCAAGGGCAAAAAAGACGGCAGCTTGTATGAGGTCAAACCCGTCAACCTGCTGGCCGGGGTGCTGACTGAGTTGCAGCGTCGCAATGACTTTGACACCGCTCAGGTTGACGATGTAGTCATGGGTGTGGTGTCTCCGATTGGCGAGCAGGGCTCGGTGATAGCCAAAGTGGCGGCGCTCAAGGCTGGTTGGGATTTCCGCGCGTCGGGCGTACAGGTGAACCGGTTTTGCGCGTCGGGGCTGGAAGCCGTCAACATGGCTGCACAAAAAGTGCGGTCGGGATGGGAAGATTTGGTGGTGGCCGGCGGCGTGGAGAGCATGAGCCGCGTACCCATAGGCTCGGATGGTGGGGCCTGGGCGCAAGACCCAGAGACCAACAGCGCCACCGCCTTTGTACCGCAAGGAATAGGCGCAGACCTGATCGCCACGATTGAAGGTTTTTCCCGCGCCGATGTGGATGCCTTCGCGATGGAAAGCCAGAAGCGCGCCGCCAAAGCGCGTGAAGCTGGCTATTTCGACCGCTCTATCGTGGCGGTGAAGGACTTCCTAGAACAGACTATTCTTGCGCAGGACGAGTTCATCAAACCGCACACCACGCTGGAAGGCCTGGCCTCGCTGAAACCAGCGTTCGAGCAAATGGGCGCCATGGGTTTTGACCAAGTGGCCCTGACGCGGTACCCGCAGGTTGAGCGGATAAATCATGTGCACCATGCCGGTAACTCTTCAGGCATCGTGGACGGTGCTGCTGCGATCTTGATCGGCTCTGAAGCCGCCGGCAAAACGCACAAACTCACGCCCCGCGCCCGCATCGTTTCAGCGGCTCTGAGCGGGGCCGATCCCACGATCATGCTGACCGGCCCAATGCCTGCGGCGCGCAAGGCCCTGGCCAAGGCTGGCTTGAGCATTGACGAGATCGACCTGTTCGAGGTCAACGAGGCCTTTGCTGCCGTGGTGATGCGTTTTATGAAGGAAATGAAGGTTCCGCATGACAAGGTCAATGTCAATGGTGGCGCGATAGCGATGGGTCACCCTCTGGGCGCCACCGGCGCCATGATTTTGAGCACCCTGGTGGACGAGTTGCACAGGCGCAAGCTGCGTTATGGCCTGGCCACGCTGTGTGTGGGCGGCGGCATGGGCATTGCAACGATTGTGGAAAGAATTTAGGTCTTGTCATGCCGGGCTTGACCCGGCATCCACCCCTACCGGCATATCACTTTTATCCAACATGGATTGCGGGTCGAGCCCGCAATGACAGAAACATGAAAACCATCCGATACGAATTGGCTGACGGCATTGCCACCCTCACTTTTGACGAGCCAGACTCCCCCGTCAACACCATGTGTGCGCAGTGGCAGCAGGACATGACGGCAGTGACGGCGCAAGTGCTCAAAGACAAGACTGAGATCAAAGGCATCATCCTGGCCTCGGCCAAGTCCACTTTTTTTGCCGGCGCCGATCTCAAGGCAGCGATGCGTCTCACGCCAGCCGACGCGCACGCGGCTTATGCAGAAATCGAATTGCTGAAGAAAAATTTCCGCACACTGGAAACGCTCGGTGTGCCGGTGGTGAGCTGCCTCAACGGCGCAGCATTGGGTGGAGGATGGGAGGTCGCACTGCTGGGCCACTACCGCATTGCGGTAGACGATCCAAAAATCCAGTTCGGCCTGCCGGAAGTCACGCTGGGCCTGCTGCCCGGCGCGTCAGGGGTGACCAAAATGACGCGCCATTTGGGCCTGTTGGCGGCCCAGCCCTACTTGCTGGAGGGCAAACTGTTCGGTCCGCGTGAAGCGCAGGAACTCGGCTTGGTTCATGCGCTCGTTAACAGCGCGAGTCTCCTGAGGGAAGCGGCGCTGTCCTGGCTGGCCGGCAGCCATGGCGACCCCGCGAAAGCCCAACACCCCTGGGAAGCCAAAGACTACAAAATCCCGGGAGGTACGCCCGCCAACCCCAAGGTTGCAATGGCGCTTTCCGTCGCACCGGCGATGCTGAAAAAGCAGACGCGCGGACTGTATCCGGCGCCGGAGGCGATTCTGGCCTGTATGGTCGAAGGCGCGCAAGTCGACATCGAAACCGCTTTGCGCATCGAGAGCCGACACCTTGCAAAGCTGATGACCGGTGCCAACGCAAAGGCCATGATCAACACCTTTTTCTTCAACATGAACGCGATCAAAAGCGGGCAGTCGCGACCGCCAGGTGTCCCTCGTTTCAAACCTGTCAAAGTGGGTTTGCTGGGTGCCGGCATGATGGGTGCGGGCATTGCGTACGTGCAAGCCAACCGAGGCATCAGCACCGTGCTCAAGGACGTGAGCCAGGACAAGGCTGATGCGGGCAAAGCTTACAGCGCCAAAGTCACACGGGCACGCGTGGATAAGGGCCGCATGAGTGCCGGCGACCAAACCGCCCTGCTCTCGCGCATTCATGCCACCGACCAGGTGGGAGACCTCGCGGGATGCGACCTGATCATCGAGGCGGTGTTCGAGCGCCGCGACCTCAAAGCCAAAGTCACGCAGGAGGCTGAACCTTTGCTGGCGGAAGGCGGATTTTTTGCGTCGAACACCTCGACCCTGCCGATCAGCGGCCTGGCTAAAGCCAGCGCCCGGCCTGAAAAATTCATCGGTATCCATTTCTTCAGCCCGGTCGACAAGATGAAACTGGTCGAGATCATTCGCGGCAAACAAACCGATGACGAAACCGTGGCCCGCGCCTTCGACTACGTCCAGGCCATCGGCAAGATTCCGATCGTGGTCAACGATTCCCGCGGTTTCTACACCAGCCGCACCTTTGGCACCTTTGTGATGGAAGGCGCGGCCATGCTGGGCGAAGGCATTCCGGCCGCGGCAATTGAAAACGCCGGCATTCAGTGCGGTATGCCGGTGGGCCCGCTGGCGGTGCTGGACGAAACCGCTTTATCGCTGAGCGTGCATGTGCTGGACCAGACCCGCGCCGACTACGCGGCCGAAGGTAAAACCTACATCGCCACACCGGGCGAATTGGTTGTCGAGCGCATGGTTAAGGAGTGGGGTCGGAACGGCCGCGCTGCCGGGGCCGGTTTCTACGACTACCCGCTGGAGAAAGGCGCGAAGAAAACCCTTTGGCCAGAGCTCAAACCACTGTTTGAAAAAACCGGTACGGCCTGGAACATCACCGACCTCAAAGACCGGCTACTCTACCGCCAGGCGGTTGAAACCGCGCGCTGCCTCAGCGAAAACGTGCTGACCAGCGTACACGATGCGAACATCGGCTCCATCTTCGGCATCGGCTTTCCCGCGTACACAGGTGGGGCCATGCAGTTCATCTACGGTATGGGTATAGACACCTTTGAACAGCGGGCCGAGCAATTAGCGATCCAGTACGGAACTGGCTTTGTGCTTGGCAATGAAGTCAAGGCAACCATCAGAAAGCACAATCCGGTTTATTGAACCGTTCAACGAGCGTCTGGCCCAGCCACCCGACGATAATTGCCGCATGATTCTCCCGCCTGCTGCAGCCGACGAAGCGCGTCCGCAACCTCAATCACTGACCGATCTGTTTGTCTCTTTCACCCTGCTGGCGCTGCAGGGTTTTGGTGGTGTTCTGGCTGTGGTGCAGCGCGAACTGGTTGAGAAAAAGCGCTGGCTGACAAACGAAGAATTTGTAGAGGAATGGGCCGTGGCGCAAATCATGCCCGGCCCCAACGTGGTTAATCTCTCGCTGATGATCGGGCACCGCTACTTCGGATTGCGTGGAGCGATGGCTGCGCTGGCCGGCATGTTGACGGTGCCTTTGGTGGTGGTGTTGCTTCTGGCGCTTGTCTACGCGCAGTTCGCTCACCATCCCGGCGTAGCAGGGTCTCTGCGCGGCATGGGGGCCGTCTCTGCCGGCCTGATTGCCGCTACCGGATTGAAACTGATGGGGGCGCTGAAAACCCATCCCCTCGGAACACCCCTCTGCACCGTGCTGGCGATGCTCTGCTTTGCGGGTATCGCTTTGCTTCGCCTACCCCTGGTTTACGTGCTGCTGGGCCTGGGTGTTGTGGCCTGCACGCTGACCTATCGGAAGTTGGCCTCATGAGCATCACATTGCAATGGAGCGACTGGGCGGCGATGTTCGGGCACTTTTTGGTGTTGTCGCTGCTGTCCATAGGCGGGGCCATCACCACCGCTCCCGACATGCACCGCTATCTGGTGGACCAGCAACACTGGATGACGGACCCACAGTTCAATGCCTCAGTTGCTCTGGCTCAAGCCGCCCCCGGCCCCAACGTGCTGTTTGTCGCGCTCATGGGGTGGCACGTGGGACTCAATGCGGGCGGCGCATGGGTGGGCCTGCTTGGCGTGTTTGTGACCATGCTGGGCATCCTGTTGCCCAGCACCACCCTGACCTATCTGGCGGCGAGCTGGGGTCACCGCAATCGGCAGCTGCGCGGCGTCCGGGCTTTCAAGCAGGGCATGGCGCCCATCGTCATCGCACTTCTGATTGCCACGGGCTGGATTCTGGCCAGCGCCAACGTTGTCAGCCTCAAAGACTGGCCGGTGGCGCTGCTCACCGTTGTCACCGCACTGATCGTCTGGCGCACCCGCCTGCATCTGCTGTGGCTGCTGGGCGCCGGCGCCTTGCTGGGTTGGTTTGGCCTGATCTGATCCGCTGCGCTGATTAACTGACGGTCCTCTGACGCATCGCCTCGTACAGGCAGACGCCGCTGGCGACTGAAACGTTCAGGCTTTCGACAGCGCCCCGCATGGGAATGCTTACCAATTCGTCGCAGGTTTTGCGGGTGAGCTGACGCATGCCCTCGCCTTCAGCGCCCAGCACCAGAGCCACTGGGCCCGTCAGCTTGACGTCGTAGATGGTTTTCGGCGCGTCGTCACTGGTTCCGATGCACCAGATGTTGCGCTCCTTCAGCTCTCCGAGCGTACGCGCCAGATTGGTCACCATGAAATAGGGCACGGTCTCGGCAGCCCCACTGGCCACTTTGGCCACGGTGGCATTGATGCCGGCCGCATGGTCTTTGGGCGCGATCACCGCATGGGCACCGGCCCCGTCAGCCACTCGCAGACAAGCACCCAGATTGTGCGGGTCGGTGACCCCATCAAGAACCAGCAACAGCGGCGGCTCTGCGCCCCCCGCCTCCAGCTGCTCCAGCAATTCGTCGAGGGATTTCACCTGCGCCAAAGGATCCACCCGTGCCACCACCCCTTGATGACCGTGGCTACCGCACATTTTGGCCAAACGCAAACCATCGGATTCAATCAATCGCACGCCCGCCTCCCGCGTGCGGTCCACAAACTGCCGCATTCGTGCGTCCCGGCGTGAAACATCAAAAAAAACTTCGAAAACGGACTGTGGAGCGGTTTTAATACGAACACCGACTGCGTGGAAGCCAAACAGGACTTTGGGGGAAGAAGACATCCCGGGATTATCACTTGCCTGACGATTTCGCCGATGGCTGGCTCCGTCTGCCGGACTGACGGTCAAGGTGAAACCGCAAAAAAGTAACAAAATGTTGGGGGAATGGGAGCGAAATGGGGCTGAGACTCAAGTTCAACCTGGTGCTGGTAATCGTGTTCATCGCTGGACTGACTGCGGTGGGCCTGATCTCGCGCCAATTGCTGCAGGAAAATGCCCGCGAAGAGGTGCTGCGCAACGCGCGCCTGATGATGGACACCGCCTTGTCCGTGCGCGCCTACACGGTCGAACAGGTCAAACCGCACCTGGACAAGCAGTTACAGGAAGTCTTCTTGCCGCAGACCGTGCCCGCCTATGCTGCAACTGAAACTCTGCACCACATCCAAAAGAAATACCGCGACTACGGCTACAAAGAAGCGACGCTGAACCCTACCAACCCGCGCGACCGCGCCACTGACTGGGAGGCTGACATCGTCCAGCAGTTTCGTCAGAACTCGGACTCCAAAGAAGTGGTTTCGGAGCGCGACGGTGGCACCGGTCGCATTTTGTACATTGCAAAGCCCATTCAGATCACCAATGCCGCCTGCCTGCAATGCCACAGCGTGCCCGCGGCAGCGCCTGCGAGCATGATCAAGATTTACGGAGCGGCCAACGGCTTTGGCTGGCAGCACAACGAAATTGTGGGAGCCCAGGTGGTGACAGTGCCGATGGACATTCCCATCCAGAATGCCGACCGCGCACTGAAGACTTTCATGATGTCCGTAGCGGGCGTGTTCCTCATCGCCTTTATTGCCCTGAACCTGATGCTGAACTGGCTGATCGTGAATCCCATCAGGAGCATGTCGCAAGCGGCCGGCAAGGTCAGCACCGGCGATTTTGACGTTCCGGAATTTCCCGACGCAGGCAAGGACGAGATTTCCGTGCTGGGCAGCTCGTTCAACCGCATGCGCCGCAGCCTGGAAAAAGCCATGCAGATGATAGAGCGGGAAAACTGAACCCATGGCCCCGGCGCCGGCCTCCGCCACCCCGCCTCGTGCGGCGGGCGTGGACACGGCCGCCCTGCCCGAGGGGCACACCGTCTTCGAATACCGCATCAAAAAGGGCGGCGGCGGCTTTGGCATCACCTACCTGGCACGCGACATCAACCTCGAACTGCCGGTGGCCCTCAAGGAGTATTTTCCCGGCGACCTGACCTCCCGCGCGGCCGACCTCTCGGTGCGTGTGCGTGTGCCCGAGGCCGAGCAGCAGTTCCACTGGGGCCTGGAGCGCTTTCTCGACGAGGCGCGCGCGCTGGCGTCGTTTCGCCACCCCAGCATCATCCGCGTGCTCCGTTATTTCAGGGAAAACGGCACGGCCTACATCGTCATGGAGTACGAATCGGGCGACCCGCTCAAACGCTGGCTGGCGTGCCGGCCGATGCTGGACCAGGCGGGCCTGCTCAGGGTGACCCATCCGCTGATGGACGGCCTGGAGGCGGTGCACAGGCTGGACTTCCTGCACCGCGACATCAAGCCCGACAACATCTACATCCGCGCCGACGGCACACCCGTGCTGCTGGACTTCGGTGCCGCGCGCCGCACCACCGGCGGGCGCGACCTGACGAATATCGTGAGCCCCGGTTTTGCCCCCTTCGAGCAATACCACAGCAAGGGCAACCAGGGACCATGGAGCGACATTTATTCGCTGGGCGCGGTGATGTACTGGATGACCACCGGGCAAAAACCGGTGGAGTCCGCCTCCCGCGTGCAGGACGACGCCATGCCCAGGGCGGTGGACATCGGCAATACGGCGGTGTTCGGCGAGGCGCTGCTGCACGCCATCGATTGGGCGCTGAGCCCGCACGAGGGCCGCCGGCCGCAGAACGTCGTGCAATTGCGGGCCGCGCTGGAGGAAGCCGCACCCAAGCCCGCCGGTCTGGCACCCGCGGCCGGCCACACGCCTGCGGTCACCAGCGCGGGACCGGAGCGCCAGACCCCGGCCCTGGCAGCCGGCGCGTTGCGCAGGAATGTGCTGGGCACCGTGATGTTCCTGAATCTGGTGGCCTCTCCGAAACATCCGGTGGACCAGCACATGGCGCTCAGGGAGCGCTTCAACGAACTGATTGGCAAGGCGCTCAAGGGTGTGGCCGAATCCTCGCGCATCGTGATGGACACCGGCGACGGCGTGGCCGTCTGCTTTCTCGGCGACCCCGAGGAGGCGCTGCAATCGGCGCTGCTGCTGTGCGCGGGCTGCTGCTGCAGAAATATGGCCAGATGCCGGCGGTACGCATCGGGTTGCATTTGGGGCCGGTGCGCATGGTGCATGACGCCCACCAGCGTATCAGCGTGGTCGGTGACGGCATCAACGTGGCCCAGCGCATCATGGACTTTGCCCAGCCCAACCAGATCGTGGTTTCGCGGGCCTACCACGACGTCATTTCGCGCATCATGGACAACGCCACCGGCATGTTCAGTGCCATGGGCCCGCACCTGGACAAACACCTGCATTCACACGAGATCCATGCCGTGCTGGACCGGCCATCCGGGCCGCCACCTGCCGCGCCGGCGAGCAGCGGGTTTGAAAACACCGCTTCGTTCGCGGCGCTGGCCACGCTGACGCCGAGGCGGTGGCCGAGATCGAGGCCGAACTCGCCAGAAGCATCGGGCCGCTGGCCAAAGTCCTCGTCGGCAAGGCGGTGACACGCACCGTCAGTGCCCAGGGCCTGCGCGAGCTGCTGGCAGTGTCGATTCCCGACCCGGCGGCGCGGCAGCTGTTCACGCAGCCGGACAAGCACAAGACCCAGCCCGTGCGTTGAGCCAGTTCATCGGCCGGCTGGCAAAAATGATCGTGAAGAAGGCCCGGCATACCGCGCTGCAGACGCCGGTGCCGGCCCTGGCGGTGGAAATCGACCGGCCGACCGACCGTGCCGGCTTTCTGACGTCGCTGCAATGGCTCCAGGGTTTGCGCCCTGCCCAGATCGCTATCCTATTGATAGCGTCTGATGAAGGTATATCGCTCGCTGCAGGCCGTTTTCACCTTAAGCCGCGACGACTTGCCCAGCCTCGATGGTGATGCGCCGCTCGCAGCGCGCCGCGATGCCGGGGTCGTGCGTCACCAGCACCAGCGTGGTGCCCAGTTCCTGGTTGAGCTCGAACATCAGCGCCATGACTTTTTCGCCAGTGGCAAAGTCCAGGCTGCCGGTGGGCTCGTCGGCCAGCAGCACCGCGGGCTGCACCACAAAGGCCCGGGCCAGCGCCACCCGCTGCTGCTCGCCACCCGACAGCACCTTGGGGTAGTGGCCCAGGCGCTCACCGAGGCCGACGCGTTTGAGCATCTCGGTGGCCTGCGCCCGCGCATTCTTCGCGCCCGACAGTTCCAGCGGCAGCATCACGTTTTCCAGCGCGTTGAGGTTGCCCATGAGCTGAAAACTCTGGAACACAAAGCCGACCTTCTGGGCCCGCAGCGCCGCGCGGTCGTCTTCACTGAGCGCAAACAGGTCCTGGCCGGCCAGCCGCACCGTGCCCTGGGTGGGCGTGTCCAGCCCGGCGATGATGGACAGCAGCGTGCTTTTGCCCGAACCGGAAGCACCGACAATGGCGGCAGTCTCCCTGGCCGCGAGTGCGAAGTCAATATCGCGCAAAATGGTCAGCGTGCCCGTCGAGTCGCTCACGCTCTTGAAAACATGCTCGACGGAAATAATTGAAGATGAACGGTTTCCCGCCCCTGCCGCCAAGGTGGACGGCGCCGCAGAAACAGGAACAACGGGTTCA